>JAAYLA010000255.1 GCA_012522135.1 Bacillota bacterium
CGTGCTGGAGTTCACACCGAATAAGACCGGCACGTTTCCCTTCGAGTGCACCGTTGCCGGGCACGCTGCCGCGGGCATGGTCGGTACCGTCGTAGTCACGCAGTAGTCGTTCAAACCTTCGCGGCTGGATCGGGGCCGTCTCCAGAAACGGGGCCGGTCCCTTTTTCTTGTTCGTGGCTCGGTGCAAAGAATGCGCCCACTTCCCTTCCTTCCTTCCCCGATTGTTTGCGTGCGGCTCGAACCACGGTACAGACGCCATTTCGCTGCCGTCGCGCTACCTGCCTTGGGTTTCCTTGGCAATCGGACATTGACACCCTACATGTAGAGGATGTATAATGCAAACGCACTATATCTTGTGCCTCGCGCAAGGCGGTGACACCCGATGAAATGCCCCTTTTGCGGTTTTGGCGACACCCGGGTGATCGAATCGCGCCCGACGGACGAAGGTGCGTCGATCCGCAGGCGCCGCGAATGTCCTTCCTGCGGCGGGCGTTTCACGACGTACGAACGGATGGAGACCATGCCCCTGTACGTCATCAAGCGAGACGGGGGGCGTGAGCCGTTTGACCGCCAGAAAGTGCTGCGAGGCATGGTTATCGCGTGCCAGAAACGCCCCGTGCCCGTTGCTCTGCTGGAAGAGGCCACGAGTCGCATCGAGACGGAACTGCGCAACCAGTTGGAGTCCGAGGTCTCTTCCCGGGCGATCGGCCAGATGGTCATGGACGAACTGCGTCGGATTGACCCCGTCGCCTACATCCGCTTCGCTTCGGTGTACATGCAGTTCGACCTCAGGCGCTTTCAAGAAGAGCTGGACGCGATAATCAAAGAGTACGAATCTACGTGAGGAGGCGTCCGCCTTGGCAACGAAAGAGCCTGCAAAAAAGAAGGCCGCGGTCCAGGCTGAGCACGAGTACCCGCCATACGTTCTGGAGGGCATTTCGGAGCTGGTCTTTCTCGATCGCTACGCGGTGAAAGACCCCGATAAGAACCTGGAAAAGGGCGACGTCGTCGTCGTGTTGACCAAAGAGGACCCCAAGTTCCCGCAGAAAGAAGTGGGAATTGTCCGTGACATAAAGGGCGACGAAGTAACAGTCGAACTCCGTTCCACCGGCGAACTCTTCGTCCAGGAGCGGAAGAAAATCGACCGCTGCCTCGAGCATACGCCGTCACAAATGTGGGATCGCATGGCGAAGGCGATCGTGGAAGTAGAAGATGAAGAGAAGCGCGACGAGCTGCGCCGCGAGTTTCGCTGGCTGCTCGAAGGCTTCCGGTTTAGCCCCGGCGGTCGCATCAACGCCATGCTGGGAACCGGTCAAAACTTGACGGCGTACAACTGCTACGTCATTCCCCTGCGGCCCAACGACCCGAACTACGGACGGGACTCGCGCCAGTCCATCATCGATACCCTCGGCAACATGGTCGAGATCATGTCGCGCGGCGGCGGCGTCGGGATCAACCTGTCGACGCTGCGTCCTCGTCTCGCCTACGTAGAAGGGGTCAACGGCCGCAGCTCCGGTTCGGTCAGCTGGGGCGGCCTGTTCTCTTTCGCCACGGGCCTCGTGGAGCAAGGCGGCAGCCGTCGCGGAGCCCTCATGCTCATCCTAGATGATTGGCATCCGGACGTCCTGGAGTTCATCAAGGCCAAGCGCGACATGGGCGCCATCACGAATGCCAACATCTCGGTCGCGGTCAGCCACAAGTTCATGGAGGCTGTGGAGAAGGACCTCCAGTGGGACCTGGTCTTCCCCGACACTTCCGACCCCGACTACGACAAGTTATGGGACGGCAACCTCAGGCGCTGGCGCGACGAGTACAAAAAGCCGGTCAAGGTCTATCAGACGGTACGCGCTCGCGACATGTGGAATACGATCATCGAATCGGCGTGGATGTCGGCCGAGCCGGGCGTCGTGTTCCTCGAGCGCATGAACGAAGACTCCAACTCGTGGTACTTCGAAGATCTGATCTCGACCAATCCGTGTATCACCGGTGAAACGCTGGTCTATACCGAGAACGGCCTTTTCCGCGCGGACGAGCTTTGGTTTTCCGGAAAGCCCGTTTCGGTTGCGGTCGACGCCCGGATGGACGAACGCGCCTTCGTGCCGGCATCCGCGGTATTCGCTACCGGAATCAAACCGGTGTATCGCCTCATCACGAAGGAAGGGTTTGAGCTGCGCCTCACGGCCGATCACCGTGTGCTCACCGAACGCGGCTGGGTCGAGGCGCACGACCTCGAACCGGGTGACCGCATTCGCGTCCTCAACAGGGGCGGCGGTTTCGGTGTCGAGGGCTCCCTGGAACTCGGCCGGGTCCTCGGAGGGCTCGTCGGCCACGGTGCCGCAGAGCCGGACCGGGCAATCGTCTCGTCTTCGGGCGAAGAGAAGGGCGAGCTTGTAGGGCTCGTGGGGGGCGCAGGCAACCACGTAGGGGCAAACGTGCTTGGGCGCCCGGCGTATCCCGTAAGCGTCATCGAGGTAGACGGGGATGAAGCGCGGGTTCCGTCCACTCGGCTCCTGGAACTCGCCGCCGAGCACGGTTTGCGCGAGAAAAGGCTTCATGTGCCCGAGGCCGTATTCCGCGGCTCGCGGCAGATGCAGGCAGGCTTCTTGCAAGCCCTTTTCACGGCCAGCGGGCACATCGAGACGAGCAACGAAGGCCGCGGCGCGATCGTGCTGCCTTCGCATTCATTTCAGTTCCTCCAGGATGTGCAACGGCTGCTGCTCAACTTCGGCATCTATAGCCGCATCGACGGCCGGCCGCAGGGTGACGCCACCGTCTTGTCCGACCACGACGGCGCGGCGCACGAGTGCTCCGGCGATGCGAGCGGCAGCCTGCGTGTCACCGGCGGCAGCGCCCTAATCTTCGCCGAAGAGATCGGCTTTCTGGCCTCCGACAAACAAGCGAAACTCGAAGCCCTCGTCGCACGGTATGCCGAAGAGCCGTACGAGGAAAGGTTTGTCGCGACCTTTACCGAGCTCGTGCCCGACGGAGAAGAAATGGTATACGACCTGAACGTACCCGGTCTGCATGCGTTCGTGGCCAACGGACTCGTGGTGCACAACTGCGGCGAACAGCCGCTTCCGGGCTGGGGCGTGTGCAATCTGGGCCATATCAACCTGTCCCGCTTTGCCAAAGGCCCCATCGGCAAAGCCGAGGTCGACTGGGAGGAGCTGCGGCGTGCGGTCCGGCTGGGCGTACGCTTCCTGGATAACGTCATCGACATCACTCCCTACTTCTTCGAGGAGAACGAACGCGTCCAAAAGGCGGAGCGCCGTATCGGCATGGGTACCTTGGGCCTCGGCGAGATGCTGATCCGCCTGGGGCTGCGCTACGGTGACGACGAGTGCGTGGCCTTCATCGACAAACTGTACGAGTTCATCGCCACGGAAGCCTATCTCGCTTCCGTCGATTTGGCCAAGGAGAAGGGTGCGTTCCCCAAGTTCGACGCCGAAAAGTACCTCGAGAGCGGCTTCATGAAGCGTATGCCGCAACACGTGCGGGAAGCGGTCCGCGAGCACGGCATCCGCAACGTGACGCTGCTCACCCAGGCGCCGACCGGATCCACGGGGACGATGATCGGGACAAGCACGGGGATCGAGCCGTACTATAGCTGGACGTACTGGCGCAACTCCCGCCTTGGCATGCGCGAGGTGCGGGAGCGCATCGTGCAAGAGTATTTCAAGGAGAATCCGGAATTGGAGCCGTCCTTGGAATCCCTTCCGCCCTACTTTGTCACGGCTATGGAGCTAACCCCCAAAGAGCACATCCGGGTGCAGGCGGCGATCCAGCGCTGGACCGACGCGAGCATATCGAAGACGGCCAACGCACCGAACGACTATACCATTGAACAGACCCGCGAGCTATACGAGTACGCGTACCGGGCGGGCTGCAAGGGCGTCACGATTTACCGCGACGGCTCCAGGGATCAACAGGTACTGATCGCCCAGACCAAGGATGTAGATGAAGGCGAGAGGGAGGAAACCGCCCAGGCCCAAGCTCCCGCGGCGCCCGGTCAGGGTAACGGCTCGCTCGGCGCGGCCACCGATGCCGGCACCAGGCGGCCGATGCGCAAGCGCCCGCACAAGCTGACCGGAGCGACGTACGAGTGGCCCACTCCTCTAGGCAAGGCCTTCATCACGGTGAACGACTACGGTGACGAGCCCATCGAAGTGTTCGTCACAATCGGCAAGGCCGGCAGCGACGTCGCGGCGATGTCCGAGGCGCTCGGGCGGCTCACAACCCTGTTCCTTAAGTATGCGGACATTGCGAGCGCCGAGGAGAAGGTCGCCACCTTGGTGAAGCACCTCAAGGATATCGGCGGCTCGAACTCCGTGGGCTTCGGCGAAAACCGGGTCTCCTCCGTACCGGACGCCGTGGCCAAGGCCCTCAGCAAACATATGGAGGAGAAACGCGCAGACTTCAAGCTGACCATCCAAGTGCGCGGGTTTGATCTGTGTCCGCAGTGCGGTCTGGCTACCCTGCGCAAAGAGGAAGGCTGCTACAACTGCACATCATGCGGCTACAGCAAGTGCTGAGCCAAGCGCGAATCTCAAAGCCCGGGAGATGTCTCCCGGGCTTTTTCGCTCCGTAGAAACCCCTTGGAGGGGTCGACCGGCCTTGTGGCCGGCCGGAGGTCTTGCGATGTACACACAGTACTGCGGTGCGCTTACTGTTGGAACTGCTGCCCCGAGGACGGCCCCTGAGGCTGGTAGTAAGTGGACGCCGGGTTGTTCGTAGTCTGGGTTTGCGCCGAAGCCAGAGCCTGCCGGAACCCGGACTGCACGCCTGCCGTCGCCTGCTCGATCAAGGACTGCTCAGCGGCAGCGATCATCCTCCGCACCATGTTACCTCCCACCGCACCGTTCAACCGGCTCGGGAGGTCACCCCAGTAACCGTGCTCGGGCACCTGAATACCCAGTTCGTTGGCAACTTCGTACTTGAAGCGGTCAAGTGCCTGACGGGCCTGAGGTACCAGCGCCCTGTTGCTTCTCTGACCTTGAGCCATGGGCTCTCACCTCCAACCCTATCTTCACCCGAACCGCAGGCCGTAATCCCAGATAGAACCCCTCAATTCCAGGTCTATGCGCCGACCTTTCCCAAGGCAAAAAAGGCAAAAGGCACCGGTACCACGAGGTCCGGTGCCCGCATAGCCGAATCCAGTCTGAAGGCGACGCTCAACAGGGCTCGGCCGCGCCGGCGTGCTCTGCGGTACGGAACGAGCTGCCGCAGCCGCACGTGCGCACGGCGTTCGGGTTCGTAATGGCAAACCCGCCCCCGCGCAACGCTTCCTTGTAGTCGATGAGCGATCCTTCCAGATACGGCGCGCTTTCGGGGTCGACGACAACGGTGACGCCGTGCATTTCGTACACGGCATCGTCGTCGCGCACCTCATCGAGCCCGAGGCCGTAGCTGAGCCCGCTGCAGCCGCCGCTCTGCACGTACACACGAAGTGCAAGCTGTCGTCCGCCGGCCCGCTCGGCGATGATCTCTTGCACCTTAGAGGCTGCCAGTTCGGTGAGCGTAACCATTTGCACCCCTCCCAACGGTCACCTCCGATTATAATACTCCGAGCATAAGGACACAAGTCCCTGGACAGACTGTATGGAGCCTGGGGAACCGGGGTGGATCTTAACTTCGCGCTGGTTATCCACGGCCCGCGGCCCCACCCGGAACCCGGCGTCAATGACGGCCGTCCTAACTGCCTGTCCGGAGCAGGAACTCCGTGACGCGTCCCCAGCAAACCAGCGAGAGCGCGCCTTGCGGCTGCCCCATCGACATCTGCCGCCGGCGGGTCTGGCTGCGGCTCACACCGTCCGCTGCAGGCGCAGCACAAACGCGGCAACCAGAAGAACGGTTCCCGTCTCGATGGCGCCGATCAGCATGAACGGCGCATCTACCCGCCATACAGCCAGTGCCATTGCCGCCTTGGCCGCGAGCACCAAGGCCAGAGCAGCCCCGCTGCTGCGGCGGAAGCGGCGCGCTAAGGCGAACAAAGGATAAAGCTGCGACACATCCTCCGTCACCACGCGAATGTGACCTGCTTCCGTCTGGACAGGCGTTTCCGCATCGAAGCGCACCGTGACTTCCGCCGCGTCCGATTCCACCGGCGACTCGGGTCCGACGACGAGCGCTACTCTTTCCCCCGCCTCTCGCCACTGTGCGAGCAACGCCTCAGCCTGGTCCGCAGTCAGCTCACCGTAGCCGCCGTCCATGCCGGCCTGATCCGCGAAGCGCTCAATCAGCGGAGACTCACGGGTTGACAGCAGGCACACCGATCGAACTCCGGCCTTCTTCAACCTCTGCACGAGCCGGCGGGTGCCATCCTTTACGCGGCTTTGCAGGGCAAACACGGCCATCGCCCGCCCGCCGTACGCCAACCAGATAAGGCAGCTGCCCTCGCGCGCAGCTTGGTCCAGGCGTTCATCTAAATCGCCGGGAAGCTGTACCCCGAGGCGCTGCATCCAAGCCGTCGTGCCGATGGCGAACTCGTCTTCCTCATCGCCCGTGCGCAACTTGCCTACAAGTCCTTCGCCGTCGAAGTCGCTTCGGTGAATAGGAGGCGCCAGCTCGAGGCCGTGGCCTTCGGCCGCCTCGGCAAATGCCGCGCCCCAAGGATGGTCTTCGCCCGCGAGGAACGACGCGGCGATTTGCAGGGCATCATCTTCGCCCATCGGCACCAGGGGCTCGACACGCGTCAGGGTGAACCGCGGATCCATGACGAGCGAGTGCGACAGCGTGAGCCGGGTCGCTCGCCCCAAGGCCGACAAGGCGTCGTGGGAGTCGACGGCACCTCCGAGCCGCGCTAAGGCCGTGCGTGCGCTGAGCACCGGTCCAAGCAAGGCAAAGATGAGGCTGTTCACCGGAGCGATGAGCAACACGGCCAAGCCCCGGTGGATCCAAGGTCCGACGGCTTCGCCGAACAGTAGCGGCGGCACCAGCATAACCAGGGTAGCCGCATAGACGACGACTTGCGGGGTCCGCCGGACCAACGCCTTGCCGAACTCGGTCAGCCGTTCTTCCAGTGTGCCCTCGAAAAGGCCGCGAGGCCGCAAGGCAAATATGGTACCCTCGGCAAAGGGGCGCTCGACACGCAAGACCAGAGTGCCCGACTCGACCACGGCACCGGCCGGAACGAGCGTGCCCTCCGGCGGTATACTTGGAATCGACTCGCCCGTGACGGTCGATCGGCTCACGACGGCTTCGTTTTCGCCCTGCACTCGCCCGTCGAGCGGAACGATCTCCCCCTCCGACACCACGATTACGGCACCTGGCTCGACGCTCTCGACGTCGACGAAAGGCAGCTCAGACGAATCGGCCGCCTCGTGACCTCCGTCCTCGGCCACAAGGCGGACCGAGCGAGGAAGGTCGTCTTGAGGGCGGTGCCACGCGCTGCCAAGTCGGCGCAGTACGTAACCGGGAAGCAACTGCACGGCGGCGTATAACGGTACGAGAAGCAGGCTGTCGACCCACCGGCCCGAGAGCAATAGCGCGACCAATACGATCAGGAGGCAAAGGGTGGTGTCCGGACGTCCCAAGCGGCTTTCGAGGGTCATTTCGGGCCGCCGCAACAGCCGCCGCGTCCCGACGAGCACGCCGAAGCCGGCCAGCGCCGCGCCGGCGAGCGCCAGCCAGAAAACGGGCGCGGGGCGGCCTACCGTAGCGAGTACGCTCAGCAGAACACCTACCAAAAAGCTTGCCGGGACGAGCCAAGCCACGGTCCGCAGCCAATCGTCCGCCCCGGGAAAGCGCTCGGACAGCCTCTCGCGCAGCCGCACGCGCACCGCACCGGGGCTGGGCAAGGCCGGGCTCTGGCGTTCCTCCTCTCCGTCTTCCGCCTCCACCTCGAGTCCCAATCCCGCAAGTGCCTCCAACAAAACGGATTGATCGAGGGTACTGAGCACGATGAGGCGCTTAGCTTGGGGGTTAAACTCGGCACGTACGACCCCTTCTATGGCGCGAACCCGATCACCCAGCTCCGCCGGATCCGCGTCAAGATTCCACGCTTTGAGGTAAAAGGCAAAGAGCTCGGCAGGCGCACGGGAGCCCTTGGCCGGCTGTCTTGACATCGAATCTACCTCCCTGGAGCAGCGTGTCGCACGTAGGTTGCCCGAAGGTGCGGACGGCAGCGGGAAATCGGGTACCATACAAAACAAAACCCGCTCCAGGCAGACGGAGACGGGCTGTCAAGGCGTGAGCGACTTGGGCGGGATTAGGCGGTGAGTTGGGTCCAAACTCGATCCAGCAGGTCGGGCGAACCCTTGTCCAACAGCAGGGTGAGTCCGACCAAAATCGCCAAAGTAAACGCGAACTTGGCCGCAGGCCGCACACGTTCCGGAATGCGCACCTTCGGCAAGTTCCCCCCAAGCGCCAGCCCCAAAATGCCGAGGGTCATGACGCCGCCACCGGTCAAGGCCAGGACTAGATCAGCCCAAACGCCTTCGAACACGCACGCTCACTCCCCACAACAATGCTAAACGGACGGAAAATCTTGTCGTATCCTATTCGAGGGCGACGCACCCATCTCCTGCCGTGGGCGAGGGCCGCGAGCACATTTTTCCGGCATCGGACTCAGCTTGACGCAGGGGTTGGCGCCGGAGGCGGAGAATGGAATCGAAGTTCTTCAGAAACCAGGACAAGTGAGCCGATCGACAGGATGAAAACTGCGTTGCACAGCGACTTTCTCGTGATCGGAAGCGGCATAGCCGGCCTGAGCACTGCGCTCGGAGCGGCCCAGTTCGGCCGCACGCTCCTCGTAACCAAAGGTACGCTGCTCGAGAGCAACACCTTTTTTGCCCAAGGCGGCATCGCAGCTGCTCTCGGACCAGGCGACACGCCAGAAGCTCACCATCTCGACACACTGCTCGCAGGTGCCGAGATGTGCGAACCCCAGGCCGTGCGGGTCCTCGTTGAAGAAGCGCCGCGGCGCATCCGTGAGCTGATCGCCCGCGGTACCCGCTTCGACCGGGAGCCCGACGGTACACTGGCTCTGGCCAGGGAAGGCGCGCACAGCAGGCCGCGCATCCTCCATGCCCGTGGCGATGCAACCGGCGCGGAAATCGCTTCGGTCCTCGCCTCCCACGTTCGTGCCGAACCGAACATCACGGTTTTGGAGCACACGACGGCCACCGACCTGATCGTGCAAGACGGACGGTGCATCGGCTGCTGGCTGCTCATGCCGGACGGCAAGACGGCTGCTGCTACGGCCCGTGCCTGTGTGCTGGCCACGGGCGGCGTTGGGCAGCTCTACAAGTACACGACCAATCCCTGGGTCGCGTCGGCCGCCGGCCCCGCCCTTGCCTACCGCGCGGGCGCGGCCCTGATCGACATGGAATTCATTCAGTTTCATCCGACAGCATTGGCCGTCTCGGAAAACCCCATGGTACTGGTGTCCGAAGCGGTGCGCGGCGAAGGCGCCCTCTTGGTCGACGACCGGGGTGAGCGGTTTATGGTCGGTCTTCATCCGCTGGCCGAGCTGGCGCCTCGGGACATCGTGGCCCGGGCAATCTTCGAGAGGATGCAGGCGGGCCGCAAGGTGTTTCTCGACGCGACGGCGATGGGCTCCCGGTTCGAGGAGCGCTTTCCCACCATCACCCGGGCGGTGCGCAAACGTGGGCTCGATCCGGCGCGCGACCCGATACCCGTTACGCCGGCGGCCCACTTTATCATGGGCGGCGTTCTGACCGACACGTCGGGCCGCACCACCTTGCCTGGTCTTTACGCGTGCGGCGAGACGGCTTGGACCGGAGTGCACGGCGCCAACCGGCTGGCCAGCAATTCGCTTTCCGAAGGCCTCGTCTTTTCTGAGCGCATCACGCAGGCCCTGCGCGCCGAAAGATCCCTCCCGCCCGACGCAGCCTTGCCTGCACCGCCTCCGCCGGGGCCCGAGGTCGAACAGCCCGAGCTGGAAGAGGAGGTCAAAACCGTGATGTGGCAGCACGCGGGCCTTGTCCGTTCGGAGGCGGGACTGACGGAAGCGGAAAAGCGGCTCATCGCCCTTTCACGAACAGTGAACCCTCGGGCCTACCGGGTGCGCAACATGGTGCAGACCGCCCTTTGCATCGTGCGAGGCGCCCTGATGCGGGAGGAGAGCCGGGGCGGGCATTTCCGGCAGGACCATCCCGAGCCGCGGGCCGAATGGAGAGAGCGCCGCATTCTGCACAGCAAAGCCCACGCTAGGCCGACAATCGTCCCCCGCAGCATCATCCCGGCTGATTGGACGAGCACCCAAAACGACCTCGGGGAGGAGACAGAGTGAATCGCATCTGGTTGGATGAGATCGTCAGGACGGCTTTGGAGGAAGATATCGGACCGGGTGATCTGACCGTCGAGGCAGTCGTCGACCCGGGCACGCGCGCCCAAGCACGCATCTACGCTAAGGCCGAAGGCGTGATCGCGGGCACGCAGGTCGCGGCCCGGGCCTTTCAGCTGCTCGATCCGGAAGTACGCTTTCAATCGGTCCCGGACGGAACGGAAGTGGCGCCCGGCGACATCGTGGCCGACATCTCAGGTGAAGCCGCTGCGATCCTTTCCGCCGAACGGGTCGCGCTCAACTTCTTGCAGCGGCTTTCCGGCATAGCGACCGAAACGGCCCGCGCGGCCAAGGCAGCTGCCCCCTACGGAGCCCGCATCGTCGACACGCGCAAGACGACTCCGGGCCTGCGCGCCTTGGAGAAAGCAGCAGTGCGGGCAGGCGGCGGCGGAAACCACCGGCTCGGGCTGTACGATGCGGTGCTGCTGAAGGAAAACCACATCGCCCTGGCCGGCGGCATCGGTCCGGCCGTCGCAAGGGCCAAAGAGCGCGTCGGGCACATGGTCAAAATCGAAGTCGAAGTGGAAAGCCTCCACCAAGTGGAAGAAGCCCTCGCAGCAGGGGTCGACGCCATATTGCTCGACAACATGAGCCTGGACGAGATGCGCCGAGCCGTAGAAATGATCGCTGGACGGGCGATAGTTGAAGCGTCCGGTGGCATCACTCCCGAGCGGGTCGCCGAAGTCGCATCTTGCGGCGTCGACGTCATCTCGCTCGGGTCGCTCACCCACTCGGCGCGCGCCCTCGACCTGTCTTTGCTCATCGAGGTGGAGTCCTAGTCAACGCCCGAGGGCCCCTCCTTCAACTTGTCGAACGCCTGCTGCAGATCGACGGTGCGCGTCCCGGGCCCGCCCTTTCCTACCCGTTGGCCGTCGATACGCACGACCGGCGCGATTTCTATGACCGTGCTGGTCAAGAAGACTTCGTCGGCTTCCTTCAGGTCGGACAAGGTGAACGGAGCCTCGCAGACCTCGAGGCCGAGCCGCCGCGCCAGGTCGATGACGAGACGCCGTGTCACCCCGGACAAGATGAAGGGGCCCTCGGGATGGGTGTAGAGCCGCTTTCCCGACACGGCGAACACGTTGGACGAGCTTCCTTCCGTGACGACGCCCTCGCGGACGAATATCGCCTCGAACGCTCCCGCGTCCTTCGCCGCCTGTTTCGCCAGCACGTTCGGCAGCAGAGTAATGGCCTTCACGTGGCACATCGTCCAGCGACGGTCCTCCACGCTGATGCACCCGACCCCTTGGCGGTACGTCGTGATGGCCTTGGGATCCACGGGGCGCGCGATCATGAAGACGGTCGGCTGCGCACCGTCGGGAAACTGGTGCTGCCGCGGGGCGACCCCCCGGCTGACCTGCAAGTACAACGAGGCGTCTGCACAGCCGTTTCGCTCGATAAGCTCGCGGGCAGCCGACGAGATTTCCTCCGGGGTCATGGGCAGCGGCAGACGGATCGCTGCGGCGCTCCTTTCGAGCCTAGCCAGATGAGCCTCGAGCTGAAAAGGCCGGCCCTCGTAGATGCGTACCACCTCGTAGACTCCGTCGCCGAATGTGTTGCCCCGGTCTTCCACGGAAATGACGGCCTGCCGTTCCGGGACGAACCGGCCGTTGAGAAAAACGATCTGCTCCAAATATGCCGCCCTCCTATCTCGTTGCACGCACGTTGGCGCGCAGGTGAGCGAGGCTGTGCCCTCCGGCAATGATCTCGACGGTCCACTGGCCGGCCAAAGCCGAACCGAGCATCGGAGGCGTCCATAGGCGGTAATGCCCGGGCATTTCGACGGTCTCCTGCGCCACGAATACGACGGCCCCGTCGCGCCGCCACACCACTTGAAACGGCATGGCCTGACCGGGTTTGTACCCGACTCCGGGCACCCAATGCCACCGCAGTGACAAAGACGCATAGCGGTTCCCCGCCAGGCTGCGCCCCACTGCCTCCCATCCGTGGGGCGTATCTTCATAACGCCACTCCAGCGTCGCGCCGACGACCGTGTACGGCAGGAAGTAGCCGGCATACCGATCTTGGATGTTCGCAGCCGCTCCGGGCAAGAACACGCCCAACACGTGCGCCGCGTCCAGTGGCCGCAGTCCTACGAAGAACACGGAGGCCAGAAGCAACGCCGAGACGGCGCTTTCCCTTAGGCGGCGCCGCCCACCGCCGACCGGCCGCTCGAACCCCAACAGGCCGCCACATAGGAGACCTCCCATCAGTCCACCCACGTGGCCCCAATGGTCGATGTTTGGCACGGTTTGCGCCAGGAGAAAGTTAATGACGAAGATCTGCAGAAACCCTGTATCGATCGGCAGCCAACGTCGCGGCAGGCGGCGGAGCCGGAAGTACAGCGTGTAGCCCATCAACCCGAAGATGGCCGCCGATGCGCCCACGGCAAAGGTGCCCGGACTGGCCAGCAGACTGACCAGAAACCCGACGGCGCCGCTCAGGACGTACAGCACCACGAACCGGTTCGTGCCCAGGATGCGCTCGGTGACGGGGCCAAAGATGTACAGAGCGTACAAGTTGGCGACGAGATGCAGGATGCCGCCGTGCAGAAACGTGGCCAGCAGCAGGCGGTGCAATTCACCCGCCCAGATGCGATACGACTTGGCACCGACCTCGGTAAGCGCCAGGCCGGCCAGGCTGTCCCCGATGAACACCACCACGGTCAGTGCCATGATGACGGTCACGCCCCGGTGTTCCTCCAGCCATGCCCGCAATCCCGTTCTCACCTCGCCGCGCACTCCATTCCATCGTATGCGTCCGTGTCAGAGGACTGCCTATCGTTCCGCCCTCTAGCCCAACGCGAGGAGTATCTGCTCACCTTCGACCCGCACTTCGTACGTTTCCACGGGAGCCCAGGCGGGCAGCGAAAGGGCTTGGCCGGTTCGAATGTCGAAGCGGGCGCCGTGCCGGGGACAGATGACGCAATGACCGTCGATCTCTCCTTCCGAGAGGGAGGCTTCGGCGTGGGAACACGTATCGTCGATCGCATAGTACGCGCCGTCGAGGTTGAAGAGGGCGATCTTCTTGTCTTCCACCGTGACGCAAAGGGAAGTGCCCGGCGGCAGATCTGCTTTGGTCGCAACTTGGACGAATCGGGACATCGTTTGACCTCCGTCTCAGCTTTCCGAACGGTATTCGAGACCGAAGGGCCGAGTCCTCTAAACTGCGAAAAGGGCCCCTGCCGTCCGACAGAGGCCCTGACTTCGGGATTTCTCTCGGATGCGACGCCTTTAGCCGACCGACCCTTCCATTTCGAGCTCGATGAGGCGGTTCAGCTCGACCGCGTACTCCATCGGCAGCTCCTTGGCGAAGGGTTCGATGAAGCCCTGGACTACCATATTGGCCGCCTGGTCTTGGCTCAGGCCCCGGCTCATCAGATAAAACAGCTGGTCCTCGCTTACCTTCGACAC
>JAAYLA010000256.1 GCA_012522135.1 Bacillota bacterium
AGGCCCACGTCGCGCTCGAGGACGATCAAGGCGCCGATACGGTTGGCCGAAAACCAGCGGACAGCACGCAGCAGCTCGACTTCGACCTTGTCCAAGTCGGCGCTGCCGAGGGAGCCGAAAGGCCGCAGAATGGGCCTGCGGCCGAGCCGTTCCAAGGTGCGCCTGAGCTCGGGATAGAAAACGACCGGCAAGGCGACCAAGATCACGGTCGTCGCCTGTTCCAAGAGCCAGGAGATCATCGGCAGACCGAGCACGAGGCTCAGACCTCGCGCCACGACCAAAAGGACGAGGCCCTTGATGATGGCCGTCGCCCTGGTGCCGCGGAAGCTCACCATCAACCGGTACACGACGAGGCTGACGATGAGCACTTCGACTACGTCGATCAACGAAAACCCAGGGAGCAACCTGGCTTCCTCCCTATCTCCACCCCCCTGCCCCTCGCGACCGAGGCCCTAGACGCCCTCGCTCATCCGCCCACCGCAGCCCGTTCGAGGGGCCGGACTCCGCACAGCATGAGGCCGTATTCGATGGAGTCGACCAGCGCTTGCCAGCTCGCCTCGATGATGTTCGTGGAAACACCTACGGTGCCCCAAGAACGTCCGTCCTCCCGCGACGTGATCAGCACCCGCACCTGCGCTCCGGTACCCGCCCGTTCGTTCAAAACTCGCACCTTGTAGTCGGCCAGGCGAATGCGCTTCAGGTCGGGGTATACGCCTTCAAGCGCCTTGCGCAGCGCGGAGTCCAGAGCATTGACCGGCCCGTTGCCTTCGCCCACCGTGTGGACGATCTCGTCGCCGACTTGCAACTTCACGGACGCCTCTGACGTCGTTTCGGCACCATATACGTCACGCCGCTCGTTGATCGTCCGGAAGCCAAGTAAACGGAAGTAGGGTTCGTAACGGCCCACGGCCTTTTTCAGGAGCAGTTCGAACGAGGCCTCCGCGCCTTCGAAATGGTAACCTTCCGCTTCGAGGCGCTTGACGGTCTCGACCACCCGGCGCAATTCAGGAGAGTCTTTCTGCAGCGGAATCCCAAGCTCCTGCGCCTTATAAAGAATGTTGCTCGCGCCGGAAAGCTCGGAAACGAGAACACGCCGCTTATTGCCGACAAGTTCGGGATCGATATGCTCGTACGTTTCGGGATGGCGCAACAAGGCCGACACGTGAATGCCCGCCTTGTGTGCGAACACGCTCCGTCCGACGAAGGGCTGGCGGTCATCGGGCTTTACATTCGCCACTTCACTGACGAACCGGGAAAGGTCGGTAAGGCCGCGCAGCTGTTCTTTGGTCATCACGGGGCGGTTCATCTTCAGCTGGAGGTTGGCGATGACCTGAATCAAGTCGGCGTTGCCGTTGCGTTCACCGAAGCCGTTGATGGTGCCCTGCACGTGGGTAGCGCCGGCTTCCACGGCCATGAGGGTGTTCGCCACGGCGAGACCTCCATCGTTGTGAGTGTGCACGCCGATGCGCAGCGACGGGAACTCCGAGACGACACGCCGGGTGATCTCCAGTACCTCCATAGGCAGGCTGCCGCCGTTCGTGTCGCACAAGGCCAAGGTTTCCGCGCCGCCCCGCTGCGCCGCTCGCAAGGTGGCGAGCGCATAATCCGGATCAGCTTTGAATCCGTCGTAGAAATGCTCGGCGTCGTACACGACCCGCCGGCCGTTTGCCACGAGAAAGCGCACACTGTCTTCGATCATGCGCAGGTTTTCGTCCAACGTCGTACGCAGGGCATTGTGGACGTGGAAGGCCCAGGACTTGCCGAAGATCGCCACGACTTCCGTTCCGGCCGCGAGCAAAGCTTGCAAGTTGGCATCGGCGTGGGCGGGTACGCCGGCGCGGCAGGTACTGCCGAAGGCGACCGCTTTGGCGTGCGTCAAGGAAAGATCACGCACCCGCTCGAAAAACTCCATGTCCTTCGGATTCGATCCCGGAAAGCCACCCTCTATATAGTGAATGCCCATCCGGTCGAGGCGCTTGGCAATGAGGAGCTTGTCTTCGACGCTCAGCGAGATACCTTCTCCCTGAGTTCCGTCGCGCAGGGTGGTATCGTACAGCTCTACCATCTCGGGATCACATCCTTACCTTACACACTGTATGGAGAAAAGGCGGTTCACACTTATACTCAACCGTTCGGACAATGGCCGTATTGTCTTGGATTATACGCCACCCGCGTCCAAATTACCAGTACGAGCCTCCCGCCCGATGGTAGCCCGGTCGTGGAGCATCTTGTTAATCGCCTGCAGATAAGCCTTCGCGCTTGCCTCGATCACATCCGTCGAAGCGCCCCGGCCCGTGTACAAGTTGCCGTTGTCTTTAATCCGGACGGTCACCTCGCCGAGCGCGTCCTTTCCGCCCGTGACGGCTTGCAGGGAATAGCCTTCCAGATTCACCGTAAGGCCCGTCACCCGGTCGATGGCATGGTACACGGCGTCGACCGGGCCTTCACCGCACGCGGCCTCCTGCACGATCTCCTCCCCGCGCCGGATGCGTACCGTAGCCGTCGTGAGCGCGCGGTTACCGGTGACCACCTGCAACGTCTCCAGTGTGTAATATTCGGGGATTTGCGCGATGCGCTGCTCCAATATGGCGAGCAGGTCCTTTTCCGATACGCTCTTTTTCCGGTCGGCTAGATCGATGAAGCTCTCGTAGGCTCGCTCGATTTCTTCCTCGCTCAGGTCGCCGTAGCCCATCTCCCGCAGCCGCTGCCGGAACGCGTGGCGGCCGGAATGCTTGCCCAAGACGAGGCGGCTTTCCGGAAGTCCTATGGAAGCGGGCGTCATAATCTCGTAAGTGCTGCGCTCTTTTAACACGCCGTCTTGGTGAATTCCGGCTTCGTGCGCAAAGGCGTTCTCTCCGACGATCGCCTTGTTCGGCTGCACGCTCACTCCGGTCAAGACCGAAACGAGGCGGCTCGTGCGGTAAATTTGCTCCGTCACGATGCCCGTCCTTACCGGGTACAGATCGGAGCGGGTACGCAGCGCCATAACGATCTCCTCCAGCGCCGCGTTCCCGGCCCGCTCGCCCAGACCGTTGATCGTGCACTCCACTTGCCCCGCGCCCGCCGTGACCGCCGCCAAGGAATTCGCCACGGCCAGTCCCAAGTCGTTGTGGCAGTGGACGCTGATCACGGCTCGTTCAATGCCCGGCGTGTGCTCCTTGACGTACCGGATGAGCCGAGCGTACTCCTCTGGAGTCGTGTAGCCTACCGTGTCGGGAATGTTGATCGTGGTTGCGCCCGCTTCGATCGCCGCGGCGAAAACCTGGCAAAGGAAATCCCAATCGCTGCGGGTCGCATCTTCAGCCGAAAACTCGACGTCGTCGACGTACTTCTTGGCCAAGGCAACCGCTTCGCGAGCCAGGTCCAGCACTTCCGCGGGTTCTTTGCGCAGCTTGTATTTCATGTGAATGGGAGACGTCGCGATGAACGTGTGGATGCGGGGGGCCTTCGCCTCGGACACCGCCTCGGCCGCCTTGAGGATGTCTTCCGGCAAGGCCCTGGCCAACGCGGCGATAACGGGCCCGTGCACTGCCTTTGCCACGGCGCGCACGGCCTCGAAATCGCCCCGGGAAGCCTGGGGAAAGCCTGCCTCGATGACGTCAACGCCGAGACGCTCGAGCTGCTTGGCAATCTCCACCTTTTCTTCCACGTTCAGGCTGATCCCCGGGGACTGCTCTCCGTCCCGCAAGGTCGTGTCGAAGATCCGTACATAGTGCATGCCGGAACCCTCCCTCGCTCTGCGCTTACCACTCCACAAGGCGGATGTCGCTCAAGGCCTCAATCTGGTTCAACTCGGCCAACAACTCGTCGTCGATATGGGTGTCCACTCCGAGCACCATGACGGCGTCGCCTCCGGACACCTTCCGGCCGACCTGCATGAACGCGATGTTGACGTTCGCCCGGCCCAGCACCGTGCCGACAATGCCGATGATGCCGGGGCGGTCTTCGTTGCGGGCGATCAACATGAGTCCCGAGCCGCTTATGTTCAGGCGATACCCGCTGATGTCGACGAGCGTCGGCCCGCCGCCCTGGGCCACGGTGCCCGAAACGTACATGTCGCTGCCTTTACCGTGACCCGTGATCGTGATGAGGTTCTCATAGACGGGCGAGCGGCTTTCCTTTGTTTCCGTCACATGGATGCCCCGCTCCTCCGCAAAGATCTTGGCGTTAATATAGTTGACCTGCTCGTGGAGGACGGGGTCGAGCATGCCCTTTAACACAGCGGGAGTGAGGGCGCGCGAGTCGAAAGCTGCGGCGCTGCCCCGGTAAGCGATCTCGACCCGTTCGAATCCGCCGCCGAAAAGCCCCGTGAACAGCCGGCCCAGGCGTTCACACAGGTCAAGGTACGGCGCGACGCGCTCGAAGTTGTCTCCCTTGAACATGGGCGCGTTCACGGCCGTCGCGACCGGCTCGCCGTGGAGCGCCTTCACAATCGCCTCGGCCACATCGACCGCAACGCTGATCTGGGCCTCGTACGTGGATGCACCGAGGTGCGGCGTGGCGATGACTTGGGGCAAGTCGAGCAGCGGGTTATCGATGGGCGGCTCCTGCGAGAAGACGTCGAGGGCCGCGCCGTGCACGATGCCCGCTTTGATGGCATCATACAGCGCCCCTTCGTCGACTATGCCGCCGCGGGCCGCGTTGATAAGGCGGACGCCCCGTTTCATCAAGGCGAACTGGGGCGCCCCGATGAGGCCGGCGTTTTGCTTGGTCAATGGTACGTGAACGGTGATGAAGTCGGCCTCGCGGCAAAGCGTGTCCAGATCAACGAGCTCCACGCCTAACTGCTTGGCCCGCTCGGGCGATATGTACGGATCGTAGCCCAACACCCGCATGTCGAGGCCGATGGCGCGGCGGGCTACCTCGCTGCCGATGCGGCCCAGGCCCACGACGCCCAAGGCTTTGCCCGCGATCTGGACGCCGGTGAAGCGGCTTCTGTTCCACTGCCTCTCGTGGACCAAGGCATGGTGAGCCTGGGGGATCTGGCGGGCCAAAGACAGCATGAGGGCCACCGTGTGCTCCGCCGCCGAGAGCGTGTTGCCGTCCGGAGAATTGATGACGATGATTCCCTTTTTCGTCGCCGCGTCGACGTCGATGTTGTCCACGCCGACGCCGGCCCGCCCGATGGCCTTCAGCCGGGTCCCGGCGTCGATAATCCTCGCCGTCACTTGCGTACCGCTGCGGACGAGAAGCGCATCGAAGCGACCGATCTCCCGCTCGAGGCGTTCCTCGTCCCAGTCCGTATGCACTTCCACTTCGACATCGGGGTAGCTCTTAAGCCGCTCGAGCCCCTCTTCGGCCAACGGATCGCTGACGAGTACTACATAAGCCACTGCAGCAGCACCTCCTGGGCCGCCCGTACGCCTGCACCGAGGGGCGCGTCGTATCCGGCCCTGCGCAGGCCGAGCTCCACCGCGCCCAGCGCAGTGATCATGTCCAGGGGCGTAGCATAACCCATATGGCCGATGCGGAAGATCTTACCCTTCAGTTCGCCTTGGCCGCCGGAGAGGATGACGCCGAAGTCGGTATTGACCACCTTGCGCAGCTGCTCGACGTCGAGCCCCTCGACTCCCGCGACGGCGGTCAAGGTCGGCGAGGCCCACTCTTCGTCGACGAACAAGGGCAATCCCAAGGCCCGGATGCCGGCTCGCACCATGTCGCGCATAAGGCGATGGCGCTCGAAGCCCTTTTCCAAGCCTTCGCCCTGAATGAGAGCCAAAGCCTCTTCCAAAGCGAAGAAAAGGGACACGTTCGGGGTGTAGGGCGTCTCGCCTTTGGCCCCCGCCTTGCGGTACGCGGGCAGATCGAAGTAGTAGCGGGGCGACGCCGACCTTTCCATCCGTCGCCAGGCTCGTTCGGAAGCGGCGACGAAGGAGAGTCCGGGCGGCAGCATGAGGCATTTTTGCGAACCGGCCACGACGACGTCGACGCCCCACGCGTCCATCGGCAGCGGCGCGCCGCCCAGTCCACTGATTGCGTCGACTACGAGTAGGGCGTCGGATCCACGCCGCACGGCCTCGGCGATGCCTTCGATGTCGTTCAGCACGGCGGTCGACGACTCGTTCTGCGTGGCGAAGACCACTTCGATGCCCGGATGGGCAGCGAGGGCTTCCGCAACCCGCTCGGGCCTTACACCCTCGCCGTAGGGATATTCGAGCACGACGGCCTCGCCACGGTAGGCCTGAACGAGCTCAAGCCAGCGTTCGCCGAACTTGCCTCCGACAAGCACCAGGGCCTTCGTTCCGGGCGAGACCAAGTTCGCGACGGCGGCTTCCATGGCAGCCGT
Source organism: Bacillota bacterium (assembly GCA_012522135.1). Lineage (GTDB taxonomy): Bacteria > Bacillota > Limnochordia > DTU080 > JAAYLA01 > JAAYLA01. Next base: position 6,287 of record JAAYLA010000256.1, read on the forward strand.
TCCGGAACCGGTCAGAACGACTACGTCATGCTCTGTTTGGAAAACATAACGCAGTCCCTCTTGTACGCTCAACGCGATGCGCCGGAACTCCGGGCTGCGGTGGTTGATCATTGCCTTGGAGGCAGCCCTTTGCACGGCCGGCGGTACGGGGGTAGGACCTGGAATGCGCAGATGTTTTGCTTCTTCGAACAAGGTGGTTGGCCTCCCGTGGCGATCTCAAAATCTTAGGATTAGGTACCTGACTTAAGATCTCGACACCGAACTCAAGCGTCCTTCTTGATAAACGGCATCATCGCCCGCAACTGCTTGCCGACCCGTTCGATGAGGTGATCGGCTTGGCGACGGCGCTCCGTCTGGAAGTAGGGCCGGCTCGCCTGGTTCTCCAAAATAAACTCGCGCGCGAAACGGCCGGACTGGATGTCGTCTAGCACACGGCGCATCTCGGCCTTGGTCTCGTCCGTAATGATGCGCGGGCCGACCGTGATGTCGCCGTATTCGGCCGTATCGCTGATGGAGTACCGCATGCCGGCGATACCGCCTTCGTAAATCAAATCGACGATCAGTTTGAGCTCGTGCAGGCACTCGAAGTACGCGACCTCGGGCTGGTACCCTGCTTCGACGAGGGTATCGAACCCTGCACGGATGAGCGCCGTCAGACCGCCGCACAAAACGACCTGTTCGCCGAAGAGGTCGGTTTCGGTTTCTTCTTTGAACGTCGTCTCGATCACGCCTGCCCGCGTGGCTCCGATTCCCTTGGCGTAAGCCAGCGCCTTCTGGTACGCCTCACCCGTGGCGTCTTGGTACACGGCGAGCAGGGCCGGTACGCCCGCGCCTTGCTGATATGTACGGCGGACTAGATGGCCGGGCCCTTTCGGCGCGACCATCGTGACGTCAACATGCTTGGGCGGCACGATCTGGCTGAAATGGATGTTGAACCCGTGGGCGAACATAAGCATCTTGCCCTCGGTCAGGTGCGGTTCGATTTCTTTGTAAACCGCCGGCGCGACTTGGTCGGGCACGAGGATCATGATAACGTCGGCGGCCTGTGCAGCCTCGGCGGCAGAGACCGGACTGAAACCGTCGGCTACGGCCTGATTGTAATTGGCGCTGCCGGGCCGGTTTGCGACAATCACGTCGAGGCCGCTGTCACGGAGATTCTGCGCGTGGGCGTGTCCCTGACTGCCGTAACCGATGATGGCGATTTTCTTTCCCTGCAACCTGGCGAGATCTGCATCCGCGTCGTAATACATCTTAGCCATTGCGTCGTCCCTCCAATAGGTTTGTAAAACGGCCCGAGGCCGCGCCTTGCACGCTGCGCCGCCCCGTGCCTTTTTGCAAGTTCAATATTGTGACGGTGCCTATTGTGATCGTGCCCGCTCTCTCAAACTTCTCGGGCCCAGTAGCGGCTCTTGCCGCCAATCCGCTATCGGTCTAGGCCAGATTCTCTCTAAGCGATCACGCGCGGCCGCTGTTGCTGGCCTTCGTCGCTCCAAGCGCCGCGGGCCATGGCGACACGCCCGGTACGCACCATCTCTTTAATACCGAAAGGCCGCAGCAAGCTTACGATGGCGTCGATCTTCCCCTCGTCGCCTGTTACCTCCACGACCAGCGACTGATCGCTCACGTCGACGATGTGTGCCCGGAAGATGCTGACGATCTGCATAATCTCGGAGCGGGTCCGAGGCGTGGCGTTCACTTTGATCAGTACAAGCTCCCGGTCGATGTAAGACTCGTGCGTGAGGTTCTGCACCTTCAGCACGTCGATCAACTTATGCACGTTCTTGGCGATGAGCTCGACGATGCGCTCTTCCGCATCGACAACGATGATCATGCGCGAGACGTCCGGATCCTCGGTCGTCCCTACGGCGATCGACTCGATGTTGTACCCCCTGCGGCTAAAGAGCCCGGCCACGCGAGCCAACACGCCCGGCCGGTTCTGCACGAGGATGGATAGAATGTGCTTCACGACTCGAGCCTCCCTTTCAGACCGACCATGTCGGCTACGGACTTACCCGACGGGATCATCGGGAACACGTTTTCCTCTCTTGCCACGTGGATGTCGAGCACGAAGGGTCCGTCGTGGCGCGCCGCCTCTTCCAGCGCAGGCGCGAGCTCCTCCTCCTTCGTCACCCGTAGCCCGCGCACGCCGTACGCCTCGGCAATCTTCACGAAGTCCGGGTTCGTGTGCAGGTCCGAGTGGGAGTAATGCCGGTCGAAGAACAGCTCCTGCCATTGGCGCACCATGCCGAGGAACGAATTGTTGATGATCGCTACTTTAACTGGGATGTTATAGCTCTTGACCGTGGCCAGCTCCTGCAGGTTCATCTGAAAACCGCCGTCGCCCGTAATCGACCACACCTGGCGACCGGGACAGCCCACCGCCGCACCGATGGCCGCCGGAAAGCCGAACCCCATAGCGCCGAGGCCGCCGGACGAAATGTGGGAACGGGGCTGCTTAAATCCGTAGTACTGCGCCAGCCACATCTGGTGCTGGCCGACGTCAGCGGTGCAAATGGCATCGCCCCCGGTTACCTCGTAGATCGCCTCGATGACGCGCTGGGGCATGATCTCCCCGTCCCTGGGGTAGTACCGGAGCGGATACTCCTTCTTCCACTCGTCGATCTGCTTCAGCCACGCCTCCGGTCGCTTTGGCTGCACCTTCTCAATGAGGTCCTGCAAGACGAGCTTCAGATCGCCGACGATCGGAATGTCGGCTACGACGTTCTTGCTGATCTCCGCCGGGTCGATGTCGATATGGATCACTTTGGCATGGGGAGCGAACTTGGAAAGGTCGCCGGTCACCCTGTCGTCGAACCGGGCCCCGCAAGCGATGAGCAGATCACACCGGTCGACGGCCCAGTTGGCCGCTACCGTGCCGTGCATTCCGAGCATCCCAAGGGAAAGGGGGTGATCGGCCGGAAAGACGCCGAGGCCCATCAAGGTCATCGCCACGGGCAAGTTCGCCTTCTCGGCCAAAGCCCGCACTTCTTCGTGCGCGCCCGAGTGGACCGCCCCGCCGCCGACGTACAGCACGGGTCGCTCCGCCAAGTTGATCGCATGGGCGGCCTCCAAAATCTGGCGCATGTTCCCCCGGTATGTGGGCTTGTAACCCGGAATGTCGACGCGCTCGGGGTAGACGTAATCGATTTCGGCTACCGTAACGTCCTTGGGTAGGTCGATCAGGACGGGACCCGGCCGCCCGCTCGAGGCGATGTGAAAGGCCTCGCGGATAACCCGCGGCAGGTCACGTGCGTCTTTCACCAAATAGTTGTGTTTGGTTATGGGCAAGGTAATACCGGTGATGTCGGCCTCTTGAAACGCGTCGCTGCCGATGGCGGCCGTCGCCACGTTTCCGGTAAAGAAAACGACGGGAATCGAGTCCATGTAAGCATTGGCGATGCCGGTCACGAGGTTGGTAGCGCCGGGACCGGAAGTTGCCAGGCAGACAGCGGGCCTGCCCGTCGCCCGGGCGTACCCTTCCGCCATGAAGGCCGCCCCCTGCTCATGGCGAACAAGCACGTGCTTGATGTCGGCGGAATAGAGAATGTCGTAGATCGGCAAGACGGCTCCGCCCGGATACCCGAATATTACCTCGACCCCTTCGTCTTTCAATGCCTGAACGAAAGCCTCGCCGGCACGCATCCGGACGGGCTTTGCACTGTCCTTGCCGACTGATTTCGACCATTCCACCGCAGCCATACCGTAAACCTCCTTAATACCCGTGCGCTGCGCCCCCCGAACAGTATGCGCACCCTATGGAGACGGCGCAGATTAAAGTAATGGCGTATAAAAAGAAACCTCCCCTCCCTGGACACAACACACTCGTTGTCAGGGACGAGAGGAAGAAACTCCTTCGTGGTACCACCCAGACTTCACCGACGGCTTGCGACACGCCGGTCTTACCCTCTTACGCCTCCTCCGCCCGTTCGCGCGGCAACGGTGCAGGCTGCGTAAGAGTGCGCTGTAACGGGCGCCTGGCAAGCGTCAGCCTAAACGCCTGCCGTCAACCGGCAACAGCCTACTGGGGCCGGATCGTCCAGCCTGTTCAGCGTGCGGCTCCGGGGGGAGCTGGGAGCATTCACGCGGCACCGGTTCGCAGCGACCACCGGCTCTCTGCAGCCGACCAAAGGAATGCCCTTTCGCCCCTTCATTGCCTTTCAGCACACCCGCCACAAGGGCCGGTGCTTGTGGGTTGCAGGAACATTTCTTACAGCATACTCATCTGCATTAGGCGTGTCAAGAGAAAAATCGCCTGCCGGCCGAAGACGTGTGGCAACCTTCGCCTCGCCGGCGTCGCTGACTGGGCGTGGTGGCCCAAAGGCTACCGGCACCGTACGATCCAGTGTGCCCTGAAGAGGGGCCGTCCGGTCGAGATTGTTTCCGAGGCTCGCGCCGGCTTCCTGGCGACCTGGTTGCGAGGCGGGCACGTTTTTCCGTTGCGCGTGTGAGCCGGGAACGGGTCGGAACATAATTGGACGGTGCACCTGCACTTAAAGTGCCGGTAAAGCGTGGCAGAACCTACACTCTACTCACTCTCGCGCGTCGCAAAAAGCCCCGCTCTCCATGGAAGCGGGGCAGGCGATCAGAGGGGGGTGAGCTTGGCGAGAGAGCCCGCAAACTTGCGGGCTTCATCGGGCGTCGACAGCGTCGCAAAGTCGCGCACCAGAGCCCCTTGACGCTCCATCAGCTCCATCAGCTGCCGGAGCGCCTTTGTCGTGCCGAAAAGGGCCGGCTGGACGAAAGCGGCTGCCGTCTTACCCTCTAGACGGTTACACCGCTTGAGGGACAGATCGATATCGCCCGCGACCTTGCCGCCGAAGATGCCCTCGACGGGGCTTCCGGCCACCACCAGGTCGTACCGGCCGCAACTGATCGGAGATGTGCCGGAGCTTTCCGCCTCCATGAGCTGCACTTGGTGTCCCAAGTTGCTCAGCTCGTCGGCCAGGGCTTGCGCGATCTCCGGCACGCGCCCTGACTGACTGTAAAGGACCAGCGTGCGCACTGACTCTACCTCCCTGCCGCGCCCGTGGATCTTGCGCACCTAGACGTGCGGGGCCACGAGGGCGCCCAGCTGCACCTCGCGCGCGTACGACGACGACGAGATGGTATCTCCCATACCTACCGTGCTTACCGGGTCGGGTACCACATGGGCCGGCACCACCAAAGCCCAGTGATCTTCGGCCTCCCAAATGCCTTCGTCGACTTGCTTCAGCGCGGCGCGCACCTCATCGGAGGCCGCGAATTTCTCGAGCTGAGTGAAGCCGATATCGGACAGCGGCCATTCGCGCATCGACTGCACCTGGTCTACGTCGACCACGCCGCCGTACTTGGCCTTGGCCGCGTTCACGGTGGAACCGTACAAAGCCGCCTCGCGCACCAGTTGAGGCGCCGTACCATAGGGCTTGCTCAATACGATGACATAATAGCCTAGATTATGCAGCTGGATCCGCTCGACGCCGAGTTTCCGCAGCAGAGCCAAAGCGCCGCGGTATAAGCTCACCGCCGACTCGTCGTCGTCGATGGCCCGTGCGGCATCTTCAAGCCCGAACAACGACAAGACGCGCACGATTTCGTGCTCGTTGATGCCGAACGAGTTGACGCGGGAGCAAATTTCCCGCAGCAGCGTCGTCTCAATGCTTGCGTGCTTCGCCGGCACGTACTCGTAGTGGATGCGGAGGTCCGGGTTTCCGGCGCGCAGCGTTTCCAGTTGCGCAGTTACCTTCGCCAAATACTCCTCGAAGTCCTCGGGCTTTGCGTAATGGTAACCGGCCATGAAGGCTACATCGGCCTTGCGGCCCAGCTCGTCGATGCACTCGCAAACCTCGCCGCAAAAGCTCATCTCAAGCCCGGCGGGCCGTGTGGCGATGATCACCCGGTTTGCCCGCGGCGTGCGCACCGTCTCGGTACCGAAATCGAAATCTAGGCCCGCCGCATACTCAAAGATCCAGTTTACCTTCAGCACGTCGTCGGGCGAAGCGGCCTCACGTGCGGGAACGAGCTCGAGCCGCCCCTCTCGTACAACCGGCACTTTTACCTCGGGGCGGAACATATCGGCCTGGGCGGGAGCGAGTGCGGGAACGTACACCGTGGAGTGCGCGCCCAATGCCGCCATCTGATTGCCGATAATGCCCGCCTGTCCGCCCATCGCCCGGCGCGCATCGGAGAAAAAGCGGTCGAACCAGCCTAGGACGGACAAGTCCTCGAGCACGGCATAGGTCGACTTGCCCTGGGCGAGGCTCTCCTTAAGGAGAGACAGGAACTCCCCCACGCTCCGCACGCTCGTGGCGTTGGGAGCAACCTCCGGCAGCGGTCCGAACTCTTCCGTAACGGCCTGGAGCAAGTTGTGCACCACCGAGGGCTCAAGATGGGCGACCACGTCGACGTTCGCGTTGAAGCAAGCGAGCGTCCTTGTCCCCAGCGGCTTCTCGACTCCCTCAAAGATCCATTTTTGCCAGCGTGCACGATCCATAGTCTCACTCCTGAACCCAGTTTCTCCAAGGCGCGACGAACGGACGCTCCCCCCTCTGCCGACGTGCAAACATGGTGTACCCGTTCACAGGTTGCGCCACACGTCAACGCCTCTGGATGACGCAGGAAGGGTCGGCGGCGTTGCAGCGGGAGTCCTTTTTACCGTCTGCCGGATCATGATCGGCTCCCCGGCCGTTGGGTGCCAAGGAACGCCTTTCCTAAGGAATTCGACACAGAGGCCGGGATTCCTACCGCTGCGGCGGGGGCGTTCCGTGCAAGCACTTTAGGTAGTCCTGCAGCGAAGCGACCTCGGTCTTTCCACCGCGCCGGTGCGCCCGCATGACCCGGATCAAAGCTGCAGCCGTATCGAGCGAGGTCAAGCAAGGTACGCCGAACTCGACGGCCGCACGGCGCATCTGAAAGCCGTTGCGCTCCGGGATCTTGCCGCGTGTCGGCGTATTCAGCACAAGGTCCACTTTGCCATCTTTGATCACGTCGAGCACGTCCGGATGGCCTTCGCCCAGCTTGAAAACGCGCTCTGCCGCGATGCCCGCCCGCTTCAAGGCCTCTGCGGTTCCGGCGGTCGCGAGCACACGGTACCCTAACTCGGCAAAGGAACGCAAGAGACGAATGCCCTCTTCCTTGTCCTTGTCAGCCAAAGTGGCTAAGATGGTCCCTTTCTCCGGCACGGAGCCGCCCGCCGCTACGATCGCCTTGTAGATCGCCGCGTCGCGGTCGGCATCCAGGCCGAGGACCTCGCCGGTCGACTTCATCTCGGGACCGAGGAAGACGTCGACGCGTCCCAGCTTCTCGAAACTGAAGACGGGCGCCTTCACGGCCGTATAAGGCGGAGGCGCGAGCAGGCGTCGAGTGTAGCCTTGCGACGTGAGGCTCCGTCCGAGCATCGCCTCCGTGGCCAGCTTAACGAGGGGTACTCCCGTCACCTTGCTCAGGAAAGGAACCGTGCGGCTCGCACGCGGGTTCACCTCAAGCACGTAAATCTTTTCCTCGTGGAGCACATACTGCACGTTCATCAGGCCTACGATTCCGAGGGCTAGCGCCAT
>JAAYLA010000257.1 GCA_012522135.1 Bacillota bacterium
ACTGGACCCATCCCGAATAGCCCAGATCGTTCGTGTAAAGCGAGCGGTCGAAGTCGATGGGGATGATCCGCGTCCACGCTTCCTTATAAGAGGTCGCCAGGGCGGACTCCCTATCTGTCACGGCACCGAAGAAGTTCTGCCACGGAGGACCCCACGTCCGCTTCCCGTCGACGACCTTGTGCCGCCTCCCGCCACCTTGCGTGAACCGGTACGTGATGAAGATGTGCCCGTCCTGCAAATAGTCTGCCACGGGGCGGTGACACCCTGGCAGCGGGAACGGCATCGGCTCGCTCCAAGTCTCGCCGTCATCCTCAGAGATCGTCTTATAGCAGGGACGGCCGAGCCCCGAGTTCTCACGCATAAAGGCGACCAGGCGCCCTTCGACGGGCAGAATCGACACCTCACACAGATTCAGGCCCGCTTGATCGGCGACCGTCACCCGCTCCGACCAAGTGGCGCCTCCGTCGTCCGAATACCACAGGTACTGCGCTAGATTCCCCGTTTCGGGATTGCGCTGATGCGTAGAAATGATCCAGCGCCCGCTTTCAAGCTCCAGGAGACGGTCCGGCACGATACCCGTCGCAGGCGTGGGGATGGGATCGCTCCAGGTCAGGCCGTCGTCTTCGCTAAAGATGAGGTATGTAATCGCGCCCGCCTCGCGCTGCTCCGTGATCTTGTCCACCACGACCAAAAGGCGTCCGTCGGACAGCGTCTGCACTCTGGCGCAGTTCCAGTAGGGCAGCCCGTTCGTCGCCTCGGTGACGGGCCTTTTGGGACTCCACGTCCGGCCGCGGTCCGTCGACTCGCAGCACACGATGCGCGTGTACGAACGGTCGGTGTGGTGCGTGCACTCGCTAAACACGCAGAGCAGCTTACCGGAGGGCGTGAGCGTCACATCCGGCCACGCCTCGTAGATGGTATCGTCTCGACTTACAGTGAACTTCTGAATCACGGCCATCGCTCCCGTTGTTTTGGTGTGCGCCCGGTGGCTATGGGGTCGCTGTGCGGGTTTCCGGTGTGTCGGTGCTAAAGCCACGGTGCGGGGTGAAGGGGCTCCCGTACTGTGGCCACTAGGCACGGCGACGCTGTGGCGGTGGTGACTGGGCTGCCTTCGGATGGATGGGCGTCAGGCAAGAGAGTAAACATCATATGATTGGATTGCGGTGGATGTCTGGCGATGTGTTGTTACGATTGACGACTCGCTGCGACAACCGACCGCATCAACCCACGTCGGCGGAGTTTCTTGGGCCCTAGATCGCCATTCGAGCGCCGCTGCAAATCACCCGGCATATCATCATACGAAATGACCTTTCGTGGAAGAGAGCTGATTCCCTGCAAAGTCGGGTGAAAGGAGGAGTCCCCAATAGCCGTGGAAATTGAAGTGGCGGTTGCCAGCCTGACTGCGATAGAACATGGTTAGGCCAACCAAACACAGAGGGGGCAACCGCCAATGTCACGATGTCACGAACGGACCACGACATCTACGACAAACTTGGAGATTACGAAGAGGATCCATCTTATCCGTGGTGCATCCGGAGAAGCTCGAGCCTCGCAAGACGGTCTTGTTTGCGCACGAGGCATCGCCGGGGCAAACCTATTCGCTTTGGAATTATCGGCGGCTCATCAACAAGGACCACTTCGAACCGGGGTTCTTTGCAGGCGACGTCAGCGTAATGAACTGGCCTCATAATGACTATTTCTTGGGCCCCATCGTAGGAGTGGACGAGGTAGAGAAGACGAAGCATCTAGAGGCAGCCAAGCAACTAACC
>JAAYLA010000258.1 GCA_012522135.1 Bacillota bacterium
CTCTAGCAGGTCGTAGCCTGCCAGCGGTCATCCATCGTACTTTCGCGCATCCAGCTCAACCGAACGGCTGAGCATTTGTCATTATCCCACATCGTCACGTTTCAGTCAAGCGAAACAGCTGGCCGGCTGGTGTTCCGTTCGGGCACAGTCTGACTGCGGTGAAAGTACGTCGTAGAGCGGCGTGGAGGCGGTTCGTCTCCGCGGAGGTTTATTCCAAAATTCGGCAAGTGGCAAAGCGCCCGGCCGTGTAGGTGTGTTCCACTACTCGTCGCAACGACTGGCTCCGCAGCGGGTCAGTCGCTACCCGACTCGCTGCTGGGCGAGTCCGTCTTACCGGGCTTGGAAGTTACTGGATGGAAATCGCCCCTTATCGCCGGCCCTAGGCCCAGCCGGCAGCGGGTGGCAATGGCCGCCAGCCTCGCTGCGTATCCGTGGTAGGATTTGGGTGTCTCGTCCCCGGTAAACTTTCCTTGTACGCTGGACTTCCTGGGATCGATGTCCACCTCTTCCGGCTCCGGCCGCGCCCTCTCAAAACCGCAGCTGCAAACGGGCCTCGGCGCTGTGCTGTTCCACTCCCCGCTGCCCGTCGCCGAAGTCCAACAGCCGATATCTGGCCTGCAGCGATGTATTCGGGGCGATCTCGTACGTCACATCCAGCCCGGCGGAGTGGTCGAAATCCGTACCTACGCCCCATATCACATCGGCCGCCACGCTGGCCCGCTTCCCGAGCCTGTACTCGACCTCCGCGTCCGCCACCCGCACGTAGCCCGTATCCTCGCCTTCGAGACCTAAGCGGTAGCCGATCCGCACGGAACCGACTTCACCCACGTTCAGCTCGCCGCTCAAGCCGACCAGCCGCTCCCCCGTTTGTTGCAGCCGGCCGGCTATGCGCTCCTGCAGACGGTCCAGGTCGACCATCTCGTAGGTTGTCCGCAGGCGAGCCGCCCCGCCCCAAAGTTCTACGTCCGACAAGACGCCCTCCCCGCCGCCGATATCCGGGTCCGCCAGTCCTTCTTCCATCACTTGTCGCCAGATTTCCACGAGCCGATTCCCTACCGTCGCCAAGGCCAACCCAAGGCGCGACGGCTCCCCGTCTCCCCCGCACTGTGGGACGACCCCGTGTTGCGGCACGTCGGGGCCAGCCGAACCCGGCACGCCCGCCTCCGATTCACCGCTTTCCCGCACTGGATGCCCTCCGCCTGCCGCCTCGCCCCCCTCCGGTACGGGAGTCGCAGCTACGGGGGACGCAGTCACCGGTAAAGGCGCGGTCCTTGCGCCTACGAGGGCGGCCTGCCCGAGCACGAAGCCGACGCCCAACAAACAGAGCACACAAACTACACGCAAGACGATACGAACCCGGCGCAAGCAGACCGCCCTCCCCTCGTTTTCGTGCTACCCCTCACGGATGAGAGTTGGCGCTACACCTGGCCCGTACCTCTTGGCATCTTCCACCGTAAAGCCTTGTACGCAGATGAGGCCGACGCCGCACCGGCGCTCGCCGCCTCACCGCCGCCTCATCCAGCCTGCGCATTTACGTCCAGATGCACACGCAAGTGCCCTTCCGTACTCCACATATCGTCATCGGCGACCACCCGCCCCACGGCCTGTTCATCGAGCCTGCGCAGCGCCACGACCGCTTCGACGAACGCCTCGCTCGGTACCTCGCCCACCGCGCCGTCGGCATCCGTGATCATCCCTTGCGCCAGCACGTGTTCGTTCACCCGCTGCAACAG
>JAAYLA010000259.1 GCA_012522135.1 Bacillota bacterium
GGCTCCTGGATCCGAAAACTCTACCCCGCATGCGCGGGGATGGACCCAGCTCGATCTGAAGATCCGTCGGCAAGTGGTCCTCTGCCCCGCATGCGCGGGGATAGACCTTCACTGAAGCTAACTCGGAATCTGAGAGGATTTAGGGGGCCATTCCTCTGGGGTCCGGCTGCCGCAGTCTTACTCATTTTGTTAGGAGCCGGCCCTACCTAAAGGTCTGGGACTACTAGGACTGGGATCTGAAGGACGGCCGACGGTTTTGGATCGTGCGATCCGATGCTCCCATCTATTGCTGCATCCCAATGCGCGTCATACCGGCCACCGAAGACGATCACTCGAAGACCCGATGAGGCGGTTCGCCAGGACATGCACATGAACGTGATTGCGGCTGCGAATGCCAGGGACTTCTACGCGCTTCCACATTTGGGTCAAGCCAATAGCTGTCATGTCCGGACACGTCAAGGGGGGTCTATTGCTCGCGACGCTCTAGATCGGCCTAGTTTCGGTCCTCTCCAAGGTACCTGAGGGGAACCTAAACACATCCGCAAGTAGCTTGCCAGCGACGTTTCGGTTGCCACCCAAATACATAGGCCGTAGCCGGCACCTTCCGGTGTCTGCTACGGCCCTCGCATCCTTCTTACTTGCTCTACAGCCTTTTCGTATTGCCGTCCTACCCGTCACCGCACCATCGTCGCAAACACGGCCTTCAGTACGCCGACCTTATTCACTCAAACCTGCACCGCAATCGTCCCTGTACTCGTACAACGAGAAGCGGCTCCTCCAAGAACACCGCCGTGCCCTGACCGAGCAGCGGAAATGCAGCTTCCTCACCAAAATGCCGTCCGGTACCACGCAGCGGCCGCTTCAGCCTCCGTCTGCGTCAGTCGGTGGCCGGCGTCTTCCCAATGCACCTCTACCCGAGCGCCTGCGCCTTCCAACAGCGCCTTTAACTCCTCCGTCTCCTCCGGTCGACAAATCGGGTCGTTTCGACCGGCTCCGATAAAGACCGGCGTTCCCGTCAGGTCGGGCAACGAGATGCCACGCCTGGGAACCATCGGATGGTGCAAAGTAGCGCCCGCCAGGACGTTCGCTTTGTGAAACAGCAGGCTCCCTGCGATGTTGGCGCCGTTCGAATAACCAACGGCCACGACCCGGCTGCGTTCAAAGCCGTACCGCTCTGCTGCCTCGTCGAGAAAGTCATACAGCTCCTCCGTTCGGAAGACCAGGTCTTCCTCATCGAACACGCCTTCCGCTATCCTGCGGAAAAAGCGAGCCATACCGTTCTCCAAGACGTTCCCCCGCACACCCAGTACGGCTGCGTCCGGATCGATTAGCTCCGCAAGCGGCAGCAAATCGGTTTCCGTCCCGCCTGTTCCATGTAACAGCAGGAGTGTCGGCGCTCCTTCCCGAGCAGCCGGCCTGAAGAAATGTTTGTGCGTCATGAGCTGCTCGCTCCCAGCTCGCGCACGGTGATCTCGGGCAGGCTTTCTTCGATGGCCCTGCGCTCCGGCTCAAGCCAGCTCGGCAGCATCAGCCGCTCGCCCAACGTCTCGAAGGGCTCGTCCCGGGTAAAGCCCGGCCCGTCGGTAGCGATTTCGAAGAGAATGCCGCCATGCTCCCGAAAATAGATGGAACGGAAATACTTCCTGTCCGCAACCGGTGTGGGAATCGAGTAGGGTGACGCTCGCTGCTCAGGCGAGCGTCACC
>JAAYLA010000035.1 GCA_012522135.1 Bacillota bacterium
AGCGCGCTGTTTCCTTCGGCAGCCAGTAGGAGGTAGATGAGCTATCGCAACGATTCGCGATGTGGCCAAGAGAGCCGGGGTGTCGGTAGCGACGGTCTCGGCTGTCATCAACGGGAGCAGACCGGTCAGCGACGAACTGCGCAAGCGTGTACAGCAGGCCATCGCCGAACTCGACTATCGTCCGAACCTCGTCGCGCGGGCGCTGTATACGAGGAGGACACAGAGCCTCGGTCTTCTCGTTCCCTCAATCACAAATCCCTTTTTTGCCGCCGTTGTCAAGGCCGCTGAAGAGACCGCGCACGAAAAAGGGTATGCCGTCTTTGTTGGCAATACGGACGGCGATCCCGACAAGAGCCGGGCGTACGCCGACCGCATGCTGGCCATGGGCGTGGACGGACTCTTGGTCGTGCTGTCATGGGACGTTGTCGCAAGCGGTTTGATCGAGACTTTTCGCAGCCGGGGTGTGCCGGTCGTCGGTGTCGCCGGTGGAAGGCTCGTGCCCGACATCGACTGCTTCGTCAGTGACGACGTGGGAGCGGGAAAGCAAGCAGCTAACTATTTGATCAGCCTCGGCCATCGCAACATCGCCTTCATCGGTGCCGAACAGAGCAAGACGACCGAGTTGCGCTATACCGGCGCTATGCAGGCATTCGCCGAGGCCGGGATCGAAGCTGACGAGAGATTGCTCATTCGGGTAACCGGTTACACCAGCGCCGACGCTGCAGCAGCCGTGTCCCAGCTATTGGCCCGAGGCGTCGCATTCACCGGCCTTCTGGTTTTCAACGACGTCATGGCCGTTGGCGCCCTTGATGCGCTCGAAAGCCAGGGCTTGTCGGTGCCGGAGCAAGTCTCCATTTGCGGCTTCGACGATACGGTCTCCGTCTATTCGCGTCCGAGGCTCACAACGGTCGCTTGTCCCAGCGAGGCGTTGGGGCGCAGTGCCGTCGGTAGGCTCCTGCAGCGAATCGGGGGCGACAAGGCACCTCCTGAGGTGCATGCCTTGCCCACCAAGCTCATTGTGAGGGAGTCCACACGTGCCCGGCTGAGTACAGAAAGCGTTCAGACTTAGCGCGCCGCGTTTCCTCCCTCATGGCGCTCGACGCACATATACACCCGTTACCGCGGTCACTGGTTGCACCTGCCCGTATGCTCCTATACTGGGTCTTGCCGCAGCCGTGCGAAGTGAGTTGCGGAAGATGCAACGGGAGGTATGAAAAATGGCGATGGCAAGAGGCGGCGGGAACTTGGAGCCCGCTGCGACCAAGCCCATCATTCGCGTCGAGGGCCTCCGCAAGCAGTACGGCAAGACGTTAGCCTTAGCTGGTGTGTCCTTTTCCGTGCTGCCCGGCGAGACCTTCGGACTATTGGGACCCAACGGCGCCGGCAAGACAACCACCTTGAAAATCCTCTGTGGCCTTGTGCGACCCGACGGCGGCGATGTCACCGTCGACGGCCTGTCCGTCACCCGGAACACGCAAGCGGTGCAGCGGCTTTTGGGGGTTGTGCCTCAAGGACTTGCACTCTACGAAGACTTTACCGCCAGGCAAAATCTCGTCTTCTTTGCCAAGCTGCGTGGGATTCCCCGGTCCGAGCGGGCAAAGCAGGTGGACGACATTCTGCGCCTCATCGGACTGGAAGAAGATGCGAACCGCCGTGTCAAAGGGTTCTCGGGCGGCATGAAGCGAAGGCTCAACATCGGCATCGGGCTGCTTGGAAATCCCAAGGTGCTGCTGCTGGATGAGCCGACGGTAGGCATCGATCCCCAGTCTCGACGGTATATCCTCGATTCAGTGCGCCGTCTGGCCGACCAAGGCGTGACGATCATCTACACGAGCCACTATATGGAAGAAGTCGAGTACCTGTGTGAGCGGGTGGCAATCATCGATCACGGCCGGGTTATCGCCCAGGGGCCCATCGACGAGGTGCGGGCACTCGCCGGAGATAGTGTCGTACTCAGGGTGCCGGTGGCCAACGGTGACGTCGTCGATTTGGACAGCTTGCGCAGTTCGATCTCGGTTCCGATAGAAGCCCGCACGGGTGAGCTGCGCTTTGTGCTTCCCGAAGGTTCTGCGCAGGTACCGACAGTCTTGAACGCCCTCGTCGCTGTCGGGCTGCCCCTCGACGGCATGCGGGTCGAAAGTCCGAACCTGGAGACCGTATTCCTAGCACTTACGGGCAAGGCGCTGCGGGACCACGGAGCGAACGGGGGTGCGTCCTGATGCAGCGTTCCCTCCGGATAACCGGGATCATCTGCGTAAATCAAGTCCGGCGCGTGTTGACCGATCGGGGCACGCCGATTTGGCTGCTTGCACTGCCCCTCGCCTTAATCGGGGTATTGGGGATGAGCTTGCAACCGTTGATGTCATCGGACTTTGCTCCTTCCAAGCCTTTTCATGTGGTAGTGGCCGAGATCCCCGGCGGAAACCACGTAGCGGTGATCGAGGCTTTGCGCGGCATGGAACGATTTCTTGAAGTGGCTTCCGTCGCGGACCCCGAGTCAGCCCGGGAGCTTGTCCGCCACCGCGTCGCGGATGCGGCACTCATCTCATCCCCGGGCAAACCAGCCGCGGTGACCATTGTCGCGGCTCCTGGCTCGGTCGTTGCGGAGGTGCTGGAGTCGGCCATCGAGCGCATCTTGTTGGAGATCACCGTCCAGCGCACGGAAGGGGTCGAGATAGCCCATACACAGGTCGACGTAACGGACGGTGCCGGCGAGACACCGCCTTGGCTGCGGACCGACGCGTTTACCTACTACGCGGCTGGCATCACGGCGATGTTCGTCATGTTTGCGGCCCACGCCGTAACCGTGACGGTGGCGACCGATCGGGCTACCGACGCCTACGCCCGACTGCGCAGCCTCGGGGTGAAGCCGGCCGTTTACATGCTAGGGGGCAGCTTGGCCGCCGTTGCCGTGGCCATCCTGTTTGTGTGCACCGTGGCGTTGATCTCGGCGCTGCTTTTCGGTGTGAACTGGGGAGCCCTTGGGCCCTGGACGGTGTTGACGGTTCTGGGCGCCACGGCGGCAGCGGGGCTGTCGCTGGTCGTAATGGCCCTCGTCCCGAATCCGGAGCATGTCGACAGCGCGGGCAGTGCTATTTATAACGTCCTCGCTTTCTTGGGCGGTTCGATGAGCCCCCTTCTCGTGCTGCCCGAGTGGTTCCGCCGCTCCTTTGCCTGGCTCCCGAACCGGGCGCTGCTCGACGGATACCTGAAGACATCCCTGGGCGCCGCAGCTTCGGAAGTTTCGGCCGAGGCGACGACTTTGCTTGTGGCTTCCGTAGCACTATTTGCCTTGGGCTGGACCGTTTGGAGTGTCCGGGGAAGGGGAGAAGAGGCATGATGGAGCGACTGTACCGCATTGCCGTGATGACCGCGGCCAACACCCACAGGGCCTTTCGCACGCCCGCCAACATCATCTGGACCTTGGTGGTGCCGATCGTCTTCAGTCTAGTAATCGCTGCCTTGTTCAGCGGCCCGGGCGGCGGACCGCAGACGGTATATATCGTGGACGAAGACCGAACCGAGACGTCCCGTCGTTTTGTCGACGGTCTGGCTTCACGCTCCTACCAACCGCGGGCAGTTCCACGGGAAGAGGCGGAAGGCCAGCTCGCGGCGGGCAGCTCCGGGTTCGTGCTGATCATTCCGTCCGGATTCGAGGCGGCAGCAACTCAAGGCCAGCCGCGCGTTGAGATCCTGCACGGTGCGGACTACACCGGCGGAGACTTCGAGACGTGGGCGACGGCCGTGGCGCAGGCGCTCGTTCGTGGCGAAGCCGTGCCGTCCGTTGAGGTTACCCAAGAATCTCCGAACGGGAATCGGGCCGGCGACGCGCTGGCCCAGATGCGCACTGCCTTCGGGGTGTACATCGTCTTTGCCTTTGCCGCTCTGTTTGCGCGGGGCGGCGCGCTGCACCAGGAGAGGGAGGACGGCACCTTGCACCGCCTCGTCGCGGCCGGCGTGCCGTACGGCGAGGTCGTTGCGGCTCACGTGGCGAGCCTGTTCGGGATTGGTCTGTTGCAGGCGGCGGTTGTATTGACGGTCACGGGCGCCTTCGGCACGCTGTGGCTGGCGGCGGGCTGGGGAGTGCTTGCCCTGGCCCTTCTCGGCAGCCTGTACGTCGCGGCGGGGTTGGCCTTAGGGCTCGCCGGTATCACGCGCAGCGCGACGCTTCTGCAAGGCCTCGCAGGAGGACTGCCGCCGCTGCTCGCCATGATGGGCGGGGCCTTCTTTCCCCTGGAAGTGGCGCCGCTCGCTCTGCAGCGGGCTGCCCGCATCAATCCGATTTTCTGGGCCATGGAACTGGTCACGGAGGGCTACATGTACCGAGGTGTCTCGTCACAGCTCATTCCGTTGTTCGTTCTCATCTTGCTCGGTACTTTGGGCAGCGTAGTAGGCATTCAGCGCTTGCGGCGAATGGAGCTGTAATGTTTTGGATGCCATGGGGACGCCCGAACCCGGCGACGGAGGGAATGAGGTGAGGGTACACGGAACCGGGACCCGGTCTGTGGGAGATTTGTGGCCGCTGCTGGCACTGCGTTACCTCACCATCGCGTGCGGCGTTTCGGTCTGGTTATGGGAAGCAGAGCGGACCGTCGCCTTCGCCGTGTCCGCCCTCTTGTTCTCGCTCGTCCTGCTCCTGGATCTGTCCGTCTACGGAGGGGTTGTGACGCGGAGGCGCAGCGTCTGGGCCTTCGTTCAGACCGGCTGTGCTCTGGTCGCTCTGATCGCCCGTCCCGGCGTCCCCGCGGCGTTGATTCTGGCTGCAGTCCTCGCAGGAGGCGCTGCCACCGTGAGTTGGCCCGGTGCGGCGGCTTCGCTCCTTATTTCAGGTGCCGTTACCGCCGTGCACATCGCGGCGCCGATCGGAATGCTGGCCGCGCTCCTCATTCTGTACGTAATGGCGGTCGCTGCCGGACGCTTCTTCGCGCTCCGCGCGGAGGAGTCCCGGCGGCACAAGGTCACGGTGGAAGAGCTGGAAAAGGCCCAGGCGCGCGTGGCCGAGTACGCAGAAGCGACCCGCGAGCTGTCCGCGGCACGGGAACGGCAGCGTCTAGCCGAAGAGCTGCATGACACGTTGGGACACGCCTTGGTCGGTGCGCTGCTCCAAGTGCAGGTCGCCCAGCGTTTGCTCAGGGCCGACGCAGGCGAAGCCGAAGCCCGGCTGGCCCGCGTGGAGAGGGACCTGCGCGGTACGTTGGAAAAAGTGCGCCACGCGCTGCGCCGCGGAGCGGAAAAGCGGGACAGCCTGCCGCTTCACCTGGCCATCGAAAGTTTGGCGGCCGACTTCGCGGCTGCCGGGGGCCCCGACGTGCAGCTGGTGTTTCGTCCCGATGCCGAAAGCGTGTCGGACGTGGGGCCGGAGGTGACCGACGCCTTGTATCGTGTGGTGCAAGAAGCCCTGACCAACGCGGTGCGCCACGGAAAGGCCACACACATTGTCGTTGCGGTGGAAGCCGTTGGGCCCCGGCTTTTCGTGCGGGTGAGCGACAACGGCGCCGGGGCGGACCAGTACACGCTGGGTATGGGGCTTTCGGGCATGATCGGACGGGTGCAGGCGGTCGGCGGCACCGTAAGGTTCGAGACGGCGCCGCGGCAAGGGTTTACGGTTGAGGTAGGGGTGAGGCGCCGGTGATTCGCGTTTTGCTTGCAGAAGACCAGGCCCTCGTGCGCGACGGTCTGTGCGCTTTGCTCGAGCTTGAGGGCGGTTTTGCCGTGCGTGCGGTAAATAACGGGAAACAAGCTCTCGCCGCTGCGGCCGAAGAGGCTCCGGATATCGCCGTGCTCGACGTGCGTATGCCCGAAATGGACGGCGTCGTCTGCACGCGAGAGCTTCGCAAACGGTATCCCAGGCTACCGATTCTCATCTTGACGACCTTCGACGAGCGGGCCTTGGTGCAAAGCTGTCTCGAGGCGGGCGCTAGCGCGTACTTGCTCAAGGACATCGAACCCGGGCAGCTGGCCACCGCCATCCGGCTTCTTGTTGCAGGCGAGCGGCTCATTCCGGGCGATTTGGCCAGGGCGATCTTGAAGGAGCAGGGAGAAAGGCGCGAGCAGGAGGCGGAAACCACCGTGTCCGAGGCCCTGACGCCGCGACAGGAAGAGGTGCTCCAGCTCATCGCAGCTGGCCTGTCCAATGGCGAGATTGCCGAAAAGCTTTATCTTTCCGAGGGGACCGTGAAGAACACCGTGAGCGAGATCTACGCCCGGCTCGGCGTGCGCGACCGGGTGCAGGCCGTGCTCAAGATGTTGGGCAAGGCAGGAGACGGCGGCGAGCGGGCCAAAGACCTGTGATATGGACTCCGAAAGAGGAGGCAGGACCGTGAATTCGAATACGTATATGGATGTGCTGAGCAAAGCCACGTACAGGGAGTTCGCGTTCCGCGCCGCGTCGGTTGCCGAGGCCGTAGCGTGGCAGCAGCGCTTTCGGCCCCGCCTCAGACAGCTCCTGGGCCTGGACGCCATCGCCGAGCACGCTGCGCAGCAGCCGGGTGCGAGGCGCTTGGCATCCGAGCAACTGAGCGACCACGTTCGCGAAGAATGGGTGCTCGAGACCGAGGCCGGCTACTGGGTGCCCTTCTTCTACCTGCGTCCTTTGCGGGTGCGCGGCAAGATTCCCTTGGTCGTTACGCCCCACGGCCACAACAAGCGGGGCAAGGCAGACTACGCCGGCGTCTACGACTCTCCGGAGCAGCAGCGCGAGGCCGAGGCGAACGACCGTGACATCGCATTGCAGGCCGTCCGGCAAGGTTATGCCGTCGTCGCACCCGACATGCGCGGCTTTTCCGGCCTCAGGCGACGGGAGGACATCGAGAAGGACGCCAACAACTCTTGCCGCACTTTGCAAATGCATGCTTTGCTCTTCGGCCGCACTTTGATCGGCGAGCGGGTTTGGGATGTCATGCGCCTTATCGACTGGGCCTTGGGCCAGCCCGAAGTAGACGGGGACAAGATCGCCGTCACCGGAAACTCGGGCGGTGGAACCGTCACGCTGTTTGCGGCCGCGGTCGACACGCGCATCCGTGTCGCAGCAGTGGGCAGCTATTTCTGCACGTTCACGGACTCGATCGGGTCCGTGTACCACTGCGAGTGTAACTACATTCCGGGTCTTTTGCGGCACGCGGAAATGTACGACGTCGCAGCCCTCATCGCACCTCGGCCCTTCATGGCGGTGCACGGGGTCGAGGATCGCATCTATCCTATATCAGGGACGCGCTTCGCGTTCGAACGGCTGCGCGAGGCGTACGACGTATTCGGAGCGGCGCACCGGTGCCGCTTGAGCGAAGGACAGGGCGGGCACCGCTACTACAGCCGCGACGTGTGGCCCTTCATCGCCGAACAGTTTGGGGAGGCTGTGGGGCGGAAGCCGGCAGGGGACAAGTCACGATAAGAGGGGATCGACGTGCAACAGATCATCATCGGCATCGCAGCAGGACTCGCCACGGGCATCATTAGCGGACTTGTCGGCATTGGAGGCGGCGTGCTGCTCGTACCCATCCTCCTGTACGTCTTTCGCGCGGACATGCACACGGCCGCGGGAACTTCGCTGGCGATCATCATACCAACGGCCCTGTCGGGAGCGATATCGCACTTCAGCCGCGGCTCCGTCGATTTGCGCCTCGCCCTCTTGCTCACGGTGGGCGCGATCGCAGGGGCGCTTGTCGGCACATGGCTCGGCCATGCCCTGCCGGCGGTCACGTTGAAACGCATTTTCTCGGTCATCTTGTTGATCGTCTCGTTTACTATCTTGCTCGACTCGTACGGCATCGGAGTAGGCAAGTTCCTCGGACGAGGAGATTCCCCGGCGCAGCAAGTATCGGTGGCGCACGATGGCCCGGGGGAGGAAAGGTAAGGGCGGGCCCGTTCCCGCGCGTCCGGGCACGACCCGACCGGAGTAACGGACCCGGCCGGCCGTAGCCCGTGGCACGGCGCTGCCTAGGCGCCTCGCCGCATGTCCCAGCAGCAACGCTTGTACTTCTTGCCGCTGCCGCACGGACACGGATCGTTCCGACCGGCGCTGCGCCACTTGGCTTCATCTTGTGCCTGCAGCTCGGCCATCAGCTGCGACGCCGGTCTGCCGGCGTGCAGGAGGTCCAAGATCCTCCGGGCATAGGGCCGCACGTGGTTGAAAAAGCGGCGGTAGCCGGCACACAGGTAGTTGAGGCCGGGCTCGCCGTCGGGCGTCTCAATGAACCGGTTCTTCGGGCATTCGCCGTGGCACAGCGACAAGACCTCGCACCGCCTGCAGTACGCGGGCAGACTATCGCGCTTGGCCTCGCCGAACGCCTGTTGCCTCGGATCTGTAACGAGCTCGCGCAGGGGCGTCCGCTCGATGTTGCCCAAAAGATACTCCGGCAGCACGAAGTGGTCGCAGCTGTAAAGGTCGCCGTTGTGCTCGAGGGCCAGCGCGTCGCCGCACGTCTCCTGAAACACGCATAGCCCGCCGGGGATGCCCGCTTCGCTCCGGATCGCCTCTTCGAAGGTTTGTACGTAGATGCGGCCGATGTCGTTGCGCACCCACTCGTCGAAAATCGTCGTCAAGAAGCGTCCCCACTGCTCAGGCCGGACCGAGCGATCCGTCACTTCCTTTTCGCCGACACGTTCGACGGCGGGGATGAACTGGATCCACCGCACACCGGATTCCTTGAAGAAATGATATACCTCCAGAGGATGTTCGGAGTTGGCCCGGTTCACCACGCACAGGACGTTGTACTCCACCCGGTGTTCTTGCAGGAGCCGCAGGCCACGCATCACCTTGGCGTGGGTTGGACGCTGTCCTTTGTCGAGCCGGTAGATGTCGTGCAGGTGTGCGGGCCCGTCGATGCTGATGCCGACGAGAAAGCGGTTCTCGCGCAGGAACGTGCACCACTCGGTGGTGAGCAGCGTGCCGTTGGTCTGGAGCGCGTTGGTGCACACCCAGCCCGCGGGAAGGTACTTTTTCTGCAGCTCCACGATGCGCCGGAAAAAGTCGAGGCCCATCAGCGTAGGCTCGCCGCCCTGCCAGGCAAAATGAACCTCGGGACCGGGATTGGCCTCGATATATTGCCGGATGTACGATTCCAGAAGTGCATCGTTCATCCGAAAGGAGCGAGTGCCCGGATACAACTGCTCCTTCTCGAGATAGTAGCAGTAGGCACAGTCGAGGTTGCATATGGGCCCGATCGGTTTGGTCATCACGTGAAAGGGCCGTCGGGTCTCCGGTGTCGTTTGGTGCACTCTGTGATCATCCGTTCCCTTCGGTGGGGTCCGCGGAGCGCCCATCGGCGAACCGGTCCGCACCGTAAGATTGTACATCCCTTCTACTGATCACGCCGAGATCCTTCTACCGGGCGGAACGGGCGGTACGCTCAAGCCGAGCCGTCGACGGGAGGTTCATATCGTGCTATCATGTTCAGATCGTGCTCTTGCCACCGGCGGCCAATCCACCTATGCTGAATGGTGGGGCATAAGCGCCTCGTGGGAAAACATGAGGGCCGTGTCCCGGGTGTGGTCAGTAACGCCTTGTCACAGGGGGCAGGCGAAAATATCGACAAGCCGTCCGTCCGGATCGAGCGGCGACCCCCTTGCGGCGTCGGGCGGCTCCGGACCGTCGGCGTGCATGGAGTGATCACGACATGTCCCAAAGCGGATTGCGACAGACGGTGCCACTGAAGACGGGATGGCGGTTCCTCCGCGGCGATGTGGCCGATGGCATGGCGCCTTCCCTCGACGACAGCGGCTGGCGCGAGGTGCGTGTGCCCCATGACTGGGCCATCGAGGGGCCGTTCGACCGCGCCCATGACCTGCAGGAGACGCAAATTTGGGCCGACGGCGAGACGCAAGTGCGGGAGCATACGGGGCGCACGGGCGGCTTGCCTCACGTGGGGAAGGCCTGGTACCGGCGGAGATTCACCGTGCCCGAGGCGTGGGCGGGCCGCCGCGTCTATGTGATGTTCGACGGCGCCATGAGCTACAGCAAAGTGTACGTGAACGGCGAGTACGTCGGCGAGCGGCCCTATGGATACATCTCGTTTTACTTCGACATTACGGACTATCTGCGGGTGGGGGAGGAAAACTTGCTCGCCGTCTCGCTCGACAATCCCCCCTACGCTTCCCGCTGGTATCCGGGGGCGGGACTTTACCGGGAAGTGCAGCTCAGCGTGGTGCACCCGGTTCATGTGGCGCCGTGGGGAACCTACGTAACGACTCCGGAGATTACGGACGAACGGGCGAAAGTGTCCATCCGGGTGGAACTGGAAAACGCCTCGGGCATCGAGCAAGACGCCGAACTTCGGGTGCGCATCGTGTCGCAAGAGGGCGAGGCCGTGGCGCAGCTTGAAACGCCCGCCCTTGTCCAGACGGGCCTTTCCACCCACAGGCTCGAGGGCGAAATCGCGCGGCCGAAGCTGTGGAGCCTGGATTCGCCCCACCTTTACACGGCCGAAATCGAGGTCGTGGCGGCAGGCCAAAGCGCCGATCTTTACACCACCCGCTTCGGCGTGCGCAGCATCGAGTTCAGCCGCAAGGATGGTTTTCGCTTGAACGGTGCGCGCGTCGAGTTTAAGGGCGTCTGCATGCACCACGACCTGGGAGCCTTGGGCGCGGCGGTGAACCGGAGGGCCATCGAGCGGCAGCTGGAGATTTTGCGGGGCATGGGTTGCAATGCGATCCGCACGAGCCATAATCCGCCGGCCAAGGAGCTCCTCGAACTGTGCGACGAGATGGGCTTCCTCGTGA
The DNA here is from genome assembly GCA_012522135.1 of Bacillota bacterium. GTDB lineage: Bacteria > Bacillota > Limnochordia > DTU080 > JAAYLA01 > JAAYLA01. Next base: position 10,714 of record JAAYLA010000035.1, read on the forward strand.
TCGACGAGGCCTTCGACGAATGGCGCATCGGCAAGGTGGGCAACGGCTACCACAAAGTGTTCGACGAATGGGCCGAACGGGATCTGCGCGACATGATCCGCCGCGACCGCAACCATCCTTGCATCGTCATGTGGAGCATCGGCAACGAAATACCCGACCAGGGGCATCCGGAAGGCGCGGAGACGGCTCGTTTCCTCACACGGATTTGCCATGAGGAAGACCCTACCCGGCCCGTGACCGCAGGCTTCAACCAGGCCGACGACGCGATCAAGAACGGCCTCGCCGGCGCGGTGGATATCGTGGGCTGGAACTACGAGCACCATCGTTACGAAGCGCGCTTAAACAACCATCCCGACTGGATCATGTACGGTTCCGAGACGGAGTCGTGCGTCAGCTCCCGGGGCGAGTACTACCTGCCGGTGAAAGACGCTCGCGACGTGCAGTGGCCGAGCCTGCACTCGTCGGCGTACGATGTGGAAGCGCCGCCGTGGGGATGCCCGCCGGAGTACGAACTGTTGCAGCAGGAGCTCCATCCCGAGCTTTTGGGACAGTTCACGTGGACCGGCTTCGACTACTTGGGCGAGCCGACTCCTCACAAATTTGCATGGCCTAGCCGCAGCTCGTACTTCGGCATCGTCGATCTGGCAGGTTTCCCGAAGGACCGCTACTACCTTTACAAGAGCGTGTGGACCGACGAGCCGGTCTTGCACCTTTTCCCGCATTGGAACTGGGAGGGGTACGAGGGCGAGCTCATCCCGGTCCACTGCTTCACGAGTTTCGATGCGGCGGAACTGTTCCTGAACGGCCGGTCCCTCGGGCTGCGGCGGAAGGCGAAGCATCCGGACGACAAAGACGGCGTGTACGATGGGGGGCTCGGCTGGCCGTTCACGCGTTACCGGCTTATGTGGGACGTGCCCTACGAGCCCGGCACGCTGGAAGTGGTTGCCTACGATAATGAGGGCAAGGCCGCCATGCGAAAGCGCGTCGTGACTGCTGGGCGGCCGGCGAAGGTCGAGCTGGTGCCCGATCGGGTCGTGATTCGCGCCGACGGCGAGGATCTTTCCTTCGTCACGGTGCGCATTACCGACGTCGAAGGGAACTTGTGTCCAAAGGCCGAGCACAGGCTTTCTTTCCAGGTTAAGGGGCCGGGCGAGATCGCGGCCTTGGACAACGGCGATCCGACGAGCCTCGAGCCGTTCCAGAACACGACGCGTCGGGCCTTTAACGGGTTGTGCCTGGCGATCGTGCGCTCGCAGGACGGTGCGACCGGTGCGATCGAGCTGACGGCCCGGGGCGTTGGCTTGGAGACCGCCACGGTGACGATCCGGGCGGAGTAGGAGGGCCGTGCCGCGAATTCCAGAAAATGTGTCTCATGCCCGGGACAAAGCGGCTCCCTATTGAGACACATTTTCTGGAAGGGACGCCCTGGCAAGCGTCTCGGACCCCCCGTGCCCCCCCTGTTGACCGTCAAACGACTTGGACCACGAACGCGATGACCAGGCCGATGCCCACGAACAGCTTGACCACCATGGATCCGAGCGCGCCGATCAAGCCTCCAAAGCCGGCTCTCACCGCGTCGGGTCCATCCTTGCCCGCCAACAGCTCACCGACTGTCGCACCCAGGAACGGGCCGAGCACAAGACCGACGGGTAGAAAAAAGAGGCCTGCGATCGAGCCGATCACGGCCCCGATGCTTCCCGCTCTGCCCGCACCGAAACGCCTGGCGCCGTAGGCCCGCCCGAACTGGTCAGCGACTTCCGCCGCGACGACTACGGCCAAGGTGGTCAGGAGAAAGGTTCCGTCTACCCGGACGAACCCTTCCACGGCGGCGAACCCGGCCATCGCCAGCCAGACCAGTGGCAGGCCCGGCAAGATGGGGACCACCGTCCCCGCCACGCCGAGCAGCATGACGAGGACGGCGGCCGCAAAAGCGATCCAGCCTAAGGCGCCCACGAAACCGACCTCCGACAAAACCTTGCGGCCTCGCTTCGGATCATATCACTTCCAGATAATCCCGATCGGGCAGAGGCGGATGGGGCGCGTGGGGCTCCAGCTGGTACCAAAATACGGTGGACGCAATGTCGTCTTGCAGAGGCAAGTACCGGCCTCCGGAGCGCCATCCCAGGGCCTGAATCGTCACCCGCAAATCCTTCTCGAAGCGGATGGGATCTTGGATGTGCCAGCGGTACATGCCGAACCGCTGCTGACTCCGGTAAAGCCCGTCGGGCCGGATCACCTGGGGCAGCCCGAGGTACGGCGTGCTGAAGGTGCGGTACTCACCGTTTACATCGAAGTTCCAGGCGCCGCCGAAGTAGTCCTCCGTGCCGGTGCCGCAGATGGTCGGAAAATCGCGGTCGCCGTCGATGTAAAACTTCACTTCCCCTTCGCCCCACCAGCCCGAATTGTTCACACCCCAGGCAATGTAGGTTCCCACGTACTGCCCTTGACCTCGGATGTGGTCGACCAAGGTGTGCACTTCTTTGTAGGGAAGCGGGTTGCTGCGGCGCCAGAAAGCGTGGAAGTAGGCCGCGTCGTCGGGTACCTCGGTCAGCACATAGTCGATCTGGTAGTAGACGGTCGCGTCTTCGTCGGAAAGGTTTTCGATCTCAAGGCGCGCTGACTTCCGGAACGGCATCTCCCAATACGAGTTCATGCCGCCGTGGGGATTGACCGCTATGGGAAGGGAGTTGATCTGCGCGAACTCGCACCAGCCGCTGCAGAAAAAGTCGCCGTAGGGCACTTCGACCGAAGGGAGCGGTTCATCGTCCCAGAAAAAGCGGAGCACGAGCTGGCGCCAATGTTTGCGGTGGGTGGTGATCCAGATATGTTGGATGGCCCCGGGACCTTCAATTTCGGCCAGTACGAATTTCGTGCGGGCTTCGAGGCGGATCGAGGGCGAGACCTTCCAGCCTTGACCAAGCTCTCGGGCGGCATGCGCTCCGGTGCCTTCCGTGGCCATTCCGCCTTTGCCTTTTTCGCCCGTAAAATTTTCCGCACTGATTGAGCGCGTTTTCGCCGGCGAGATGCGCCACAGATTATGTAAACCGACTCCGAGTCCGTTGAAACGCTGCATGACCTGTCCTCCTTATGCTCCATCCGTGCTCTCGGGAAACGCTTAACACACTACCGTAGCCGAGGCCGTCCGTTCCCACTTTCTAGCGGTGCCCACGTAATCCTCCCTATAGGCTGCCGGCCGCCACGAGTTCGATCAAGTACCCGGCATCGTCGTAACGGTCCTCGGCGCTCAGAAAATGGACGTAGCTGATGCCGAAGGCGCTCGGGTGTACCAGCGGCAGGGTAAGGGAGCGCTCGCCCACGGTGAGCCGGCACGCGCCTGTGTCCGCCGCGTCCCAACGGAAGACAAGCTCGTGCCAGACGCCGGGCTCGAGCTGCACCGCCCCGGACTCATCGGGCCTGAACGTGACCGTGTACATGGCGAAGTGACGGGCAAATACGTCCGTCGGGTTGAACCAGCGATCCGTAAGATTGATGCGGCCGCCTGCGGTGCCGGGCAGCAGTTGGATGCGGGTGCAGAACGTGCCGGAGGGCGCGGCGGGGAAGTTCCAGACGGCCCCCTGCACGTCGCTCACAAGGCTCGGGTCGGGCGTACGGCGGATGTGCAGCACCTGCGCTCCGGGCCGGTCGGGATGGGCCACGAGGCGCGGGCCCACCTTGCGGTCATAGGCGCAGTGGCCTCGAATTTCATCGATGTATTGGTGGACGCTCCAATGCTCCAGACCGTTTTCGAAGTCGTCGCGGCGCCCCTTTTCGTACAGCCAGGCCGGATCGAAAATGAGGAGCCTGCGGCAGACGGGGTGTTGCCCGACCGCGACCAGCACTTTTCCGTGAGGCAGCTCGACGGCTTGGGACTGGTGCACGCTCTTGTCCAAGGAAACCGCCGGGCCGCCGCCGCTCGTGGCGAAGTCGCCGTCGTTGCGAGCCGGGTTGAGCAGCAGTTCCCGAAAGCCGATCCACGTTTTGCCGTCGTCTTCGCTGATGGCGGCGTGGAAGGCGTCGCGGTTCGTGAACACGTCTTCAGCCCGGCCCGACCGGATGGACTCGGTAAGGGGATCGCCCTCGGGAAGCAGGCTGTGGTCCCGCTCGGGCAGGGGCGTCGTGTTGCACCAGAGGAACAAGATGCGTCCGTCGGATAGGCGATGGAGCGTCGGCATGGTCAGGGTGCCGTAGAAGGGGGACGGTTTGGGCGCTGTCCACGTATCGCCGCCGTCATACGAGAAGGATTCGTAGTGGTTGTTCGTGGACGTGCGCAGCAACATCCACAGGGTGCCGTCGGAAAGCTCGACGACCGTGGGCTCGGTGACGCGGTTTTGCCAGCGGATACCTCGGTCGGGCCAGGTGATGGGATAGGGGTCTATGGTTTCAATCTCCCGGACCCGCCACGTGTGGCCGTCGTCGTCGGAAAGGGCCACGGCCGCCCGGTTGATGCCGTCGTCGCAGTACAGGTTCGTGGGGACGATGACCCGCTCGCGGCGCCGCAGGAAAAGGGGCAGCCGCATCATGCCGGCGAGACGATGGTCGATTTGCCGGGCGTGATACGGGCCGTCGATGCCGGTCGTGGAGCGATAGACCGACAGCGGAACGCCGGGCCCGCTCCAAAGGAAATAGTAGTCGCCGGAATAGGGGCTCGGCACGCCGGGCGAAGGGGAGACCACTTCGTCCACGGTAGGCTTGTCCGTCAGGATGAAGCCCGGGTCGAGTTCTTTCGACTGCCACGTGAGTCCGTTGTCCCTGCTTTCGATATAGAGGGGATGCGGCTCGCGCACCGTGCCTCGGTAACCGTAGCAGCGGATGGTGCCGTCGGGCAGTCGAATCAAGTTGCGAAAGGCGTTCGAGGGAGGAACGCCGGTGACGACGGGGGCGAAAATGTTGTCGAGTTCGACGCGGGGCACTGCTTGCTCCTCCTTCGGGACCGGCTGCGGCACAGCCGCCCGGTTGGCGTTGTGCACGGCGCAACCGGCCATGCGGCAGGTGCATTATAGCACGGAACGCGGGGGAAGGCTCCCACGGTTTCCGGGAGCCTTCCGTCCGTGTGATCGAACGATCGATTTTCTGTTAGTTTTGTTAGTCCTCCATAGCGCGCACGATTTCTGCCCGCCATTCGTCGTTGGCCCGCTCTAGGGCGATGGAAGAGGGCTCCTGGTCGATGAGCACCGCATTGCGGGCGCGGACCAGGTGGTTCCATACGTTCGGCACGCCTTCGCCGTACGGATTGTGCTTCTCGAACCGCACCGACTCGGCATGCGAGAGCGAGGCGATGTACCAGCGCGTGAGGGGATCGTCGAAGCGCGAGCCTTGAATAAACTCACGCGACGGCCCAAAGAACCCCGTCGTGCCGAAGATGAGCGTCTGGGCCTCCGGGGACGTCGCCAGGAATTCCGCCAGTTTCCAGGCGGCGTCGATGTGCTTTGCTCCCTTGGGGATCATGTTGATGAACGTGGTGACCTGCTGCTTGCGTGTGCCGTCCCAGGTTGGATGCCAGGTGACTCCGAATTCATGCTCCGGCGCCCGGCGGCCAAGTTCGGCCGGCGCGTAGGCGCCGAGGTTTGCCATGGCAGTCTGTTGCCGCCCGATCAAATACCAGCCGGCGGGCATGGCCTCGTGAAACTCTTCGGCCGACCGGGCTTGGCCCAAAACGAAGTTGTCGTTCAGGAAGTCGAGGGCACGGGCCACTTCCGCTGAATTGAGGCGGGGTTCGCCGTCCGCGATGAGGGTTAGATCGAAATAAGTTTCCAACACGTCGGGGTTGGAGTTGCGCCCCTCCAGCGGATGGTAGCCGATGCGGACCAGGTTGTCGTCGGCGGAGCGGACGACGAGCTTTCTGGCGAGCTCGACCAGCTCCGTCCACGTTATAGAGCGGTCTTCCGGCAGCGGTTGGATGCCGCCTTCGGCAAACATCGTCTTGTTCCAGACAAGTCCGTCGAGCGGGTAGAGGGCTACTCCGGGAACCCCGTATTCAACGCCGCGAAACTGGGCCGTCATCTCGAGGCCGGGCAAGAGTTTTTCCCACAGTCCGGTGGCGGCAAAGTAGGCGTCCAAAGGCTCGAGGCCGTCCAGGAGAAGCATGGATTCGTAAAAGCCCGACGTGCCCAGGACTAGGTCGGGGGGAACCCCTGCCGCGGTGGCCGTAGCCAACTGGTCCAGGTTGACGCCGACGCGCTTTGTAACCTTGAGATCCGGGTGGAGCTGTTCGAATAGGGCGATGGCTGCGTCGATGCCTCCTTGCGATTCCTGCGGCCAGCCCCAGACCCAATATGTAATCTCCTGTTGCGCCGACACGGGAACGACCAACATCGCAAGCGCCAGTACCCAGACGAGCGACAATCCGAATGCGCGTGTCACGGTCGTGCAGCCTCCTCGTCCTTGTCGAGTCCCTGGTGACGTCTGTTCGCTTCCAAGGCAATGACACAACGCGGTGCGAAGATCGTGGGTACAGCCCTCCCTCATCTTGTCTATATTCGGTATGTGGATACAGAAACCACAAAATGGTTTCGAGCCGATTGTACCACCGCAGGCTTTGTCGTGTCAAGAAGAGTCAATTGCGACATCTAAGCGTCCCCCGGCGCCCGGCCCAACGGTAACCATGCCGGTCACTGCGCCCGCAGGAACTGCCGGAACCCGGAACACTTCGTGATAACGGGCACAGGCGGTGCCGGCAGGATTCTGCCGCCGCCTGGGCGAATGTTGTGACACAGTATGCAGAGTCAGTCTCCTTCCGGGGCATCGGTACGGTCGCCCTCCCGCCGGTTCGCACGCGGAGCCGGTGGAGTGGATCAGGTCCGTCACCGGTGCCCCAGCCCTTTTAAGGACTTGAAAAACCCGGGGAGAGCGTCGAGCTAGCGCGCAGCACTCAATATGCGGCAATATCTCCTGCGGTTGCCACGCACGCCGTGACATGGTAGAATTGTGCCGGAAGTCGTTTCGTGGATCTTTTATCCATAAAGTGGATAAACCGTAGGCCCCAATCTCCCTAATCCGGGTACGCCCTGTCACCGGGTCACCAGGCGGCTCGGGAGATCGGTCGGCTCACGCCGTCCGGCGGCGTTGCAGCAGTTCGGTGTACCAGTGCCTGGGATCCGCGCTCAGCTGCATGCCTAAGGCGGCCGACGCGTCGCGGCAGACATCGCACACACGGGCTGCGTGATCTTGCAAATCGGCCTCTGTAAAGGGAGCCTTCTCCGAGGAGATGGAGATGGCCGCTTCGGGAAGGCCGTGTGCATTGACAATGACCGAGGCGACGCAGTGCAGCCCGAGCGTGCTCTCTTCGTCGTCGAAGGAAAAGCCGTTCGTTCTTATCTGTTCGATCGCATCGCGCAGCTTGGCCTCCGACGTGATCGTGTTGGGCGTGAAGGGCCGGAACTCGTAGTTTTCGAGGATTTCCTCGATTTCATCGTCGGGGCTAAAGGCGATAAGGGCTTTGCCCAGAGCCGTGGAGTGGAGCGGTGCCCGGGTTCCGACGGGGGTGTAGCGGGCATACGCCTCGGGGGGCAGCACCGTATCGAGGTAGACGACTTCTTGACCCGAGCGGACGGCCAGGTGCACGGCGGCGCCGCAGTCCTGGCTGAGCTTCGCCATATACGGGTAGACGAGGCGGCCCAGAGTGGCTTGATGTACGCCGGGGTTGTAGAGACGGAGCACTCGGGGACCGATCCGGTAGATTTTGTTCGAACGTTGAAAGTGCAGGTACCCCAAGCGGGCGAGGGTAGTGAGCATGCGGTGGGCCGTCGCGTACGGCAGGCCGAACCGGTCGCTGATCTGCTGCGCGGTCAGTCCATCCCGCTCCGCGGCCACCGCCTCGAGTATGGAAAGGGCCTTCTCCACGCTGCGTACCGTCACGTCGTATCCTCCTCGGAACCGGTCGTTCTTTCCCCGCTCGGACGCCAGTGACCCCCGGCTCGCTGGAACGGGATTCCGAGTTCAGTCTATCACGAATCGAATGGGCGGGGAAGGAGCGGGCAGGGCGAGGTGTATGAGCCGGCGCGGCAAGTTGCGAGTCGATTAAAGGGGGAATGGTTGTGAGACGTTCACGCACCTGGGTCGCATTCCCAGTCTTCATGCTGCTTATGGCCGTGGCGGCGGGCAGCATGGCCCAGGCTGAGCAGGGCGCGCATAAGGAAGGATGGGTGTTGGTGTTTGAAGATGACTTCGACGGCGACGGCCTGGATCAGACGAAGTGGAACCTGTTGCCGATAGGAGCTCCGGTCGCACCGCGCAAAGACGGGTACTGGGCCCACGAAGCGGTTTTCCTGGACGGCGAGGGGCACCTGGTTATCCGCACGTTCGAGGGGGACGGCGCCTACTACACGGGCGGCGTCAACACCCTGGGCAAGTTCGAGCAGGCATACGGCTACTACGAGATCCGGGCCCAGTTGCCCAAGGAGCCGGGGTTTTGGGCGGCCTTTTGGCTGATGACCGACGGCGTGCACCGTGTCGGCGACCAGGGGCGCGACGGCACCGAGATCGACATCTTCGAGTCGCCTTACGCGTCTGCCGATACGATCCACCACGCGCTGCACTGGGACGGCTACGGTGAAAGCCATCGTTCCGTAGGCCGCGACGTGCACATCCCGGGCATCTACGACGGGTTCCATGTGTTCGCGGTCGAGTGGAACGAGGAAGAGTACATTTTCTACGTCGACGGCGTCGAGACGTGGCGGACTTCCGCGGGCGGCGTCTCCAGGGTTCCGTCTTTCCTCAAAGTGACGGCGGAAGTGGGCACATGGGCCGGCGACATCCGTCAGGCCCGGCTGCCGGCGGATTTTATCGTCGATTACGTGCGGGTTTACGCTAGGGATCACAAAATCGAGATCGATGCGCCCCCTCGCGATGCGGTCGTTGCCGCCGACGCACCTGTGCGCTTCCGCATCGCTCCGGACGTCGCCGTGAAGGAGGTCCGCGTGGTTCAAAACGGTACGGAGATTTACCGGGGAGCCGCGGTACCGGACGAGCTGACGCCGGCCTTGCCTGTGCAAGATGCGGAGGAGGAGCATCGCCTGACGGTCACCGTGCTCGATGCGGAAGGCCGCGAACACGAGCGGTCCGTGCGGTTCCGCGTGCAGCAGCTAAAGCTCGACATCCCCTTTGCCGTCGGCAGCCGAGTCCGTGAGGTGATCGACGTACGGGCAGCGGCCGGATTTGCGGCGGGAGAGCAGATAAGCGAGGCGCGGCTTGTTTTGCGTCCGGTGCAGCCGGGCGAGGAGACCGGCGGCGCAGGCACGGTGCTGTATGAGGGAGCCGGGCTGCCCGCCGTATCTTGGGACACCCGCACCTTTGCCGACGGCGCCTACGATCTCGTCTTGCTCGTGCGGACGGACAAGGGAAGGACGCTCGAGGTTCAGGAGCGCATTCTCGTGGACAACTGGGAAGTGCTGGAGGAGCCCTTTAACGCGCCGATCGCCTTTTTCGGGATGCAGGTCGACTCGCTCTTGGCCGTAGAACGTTCCCCGGGTTGGCACCACGTAACCGAGCGGCCCGCGGCCTTCTTCGGCGATGACGGTCGACTCGCAGCTCAAGGCCTCGGCGACCACGTCCTGGTTTGGAGGCTGCCGCGCCTTCGCTCTTTTGAGCTGGAAGTGTACGTGCACGATGAAGCTGACGCCGAACTCTTGCGCTTTGCAGCTGCTGCGGAAGGGGGCGAATGGCGAGAGCTGACCGGCAGGGTGTCGGTTGAGGAACGCTCACCGGAAGGCTGGCTGCGTCTGCGGATTTACGGTACGGTGCCGGATGCGTGGGAGGCCGACTTGTTCCGGCTTACGTACGCCCCGCAGGAGGAAGCGAACGCACCCTTGCAGCTGGGCCGCTTGCTGCTCCGGGGCCAGAAGTAAAGACGGGAGGGCCGTGCGGACGGGGGCTCCTTTCCGCGCGGCCCTTGCGCTATGCTTTACCTGCCTTCCCAGTGCAGGTCAACCCACGCGAGATATGCCTGCACGACAATGGGCGCCGGGCGCTTGTCGTAGTACGCGGCGATCACATCGAATACCCGTTTATCGTACAAACCGAGTTCCAGCCACCGGCCCACCTGAAGCCCGTACGAATCGTCTAACTGGCCGGTGCCGCCGATGTGGCTGTACACGTTGCCCTCCGGAGTAAAGATATTCTCCAAGACGGTGCGGACCAAGGCATCGATGTCCTCACGCTGGAAGACGATACCGTGTTTGTAGGCCTGGATGATGAAGTCGGCATTGATCGCCGCGTGGGAGATGTCTTCTCCCGTGCGGGCGATGGAGCCGGCGAAGGGGCCGGCCGGAATGGAAACAGGGCCCGTGAGCGGCGTCGGATCGGCCCGGTACGGCCACACGTAGGAGCCGTTCGGCATGCGGTAAAGTCGATTGCGGAAGAAGTGGGCCAAGCGGCTTGCTTTATCTAAGTATTCCGGGTTTCCCGTGGCGGCGTAGAGCTCAATCAAGGTGAGTCCGAGGGCATTTTGCTGGTTCAGGGGCAAAACGTCGCCCGACACGATTCCGTGCTCGGCCGCCGCGCCGAATACATAGTATCCTTCTCGCTCGAAATCCGGACCGAGGACGAAATCTTCGTCGTGGGTCCGGACCGCGTCTTCCACCGCCCTTAGGTATTCGAGGGCCCGGGCACCCCACCGCGCCTGCAGCCTTTCGTCTGCCCACACTAGCCGTACGAAGCGGATCATCGGGTAGGTGATCATTCCGGTGTGGACGGCCCATACGTAGTGGCTGCTCCCGTCCGTGCTGTATCGCGCCGTGCCCCACGCCGACCGCAGCCTTCCCAGATAGTCCGCGTCGCCCACAGCATCATCCCGCTGCGCGAGAACCCGCTCGATGGCCTCGGCCAGGATTTCCAAGTACTTCTCGTCCGCCGTCGCCTCGTACATGATGGCGAGCGACCGCATGTAGTAACTCACGTTCCAGGCGTACAAGTCTTTGTTGTCCAGATAGCTCTTGTCGAAGTCGCGAAGGGACTGCTCATACTGGGTTACGTACCGACTGGCAAGGGCTGCAGGCAAGGGACAGCAGGCAAGGCACAGCGCGAGAAAGAGCGCGGTGCGTACGGTCCTGCGGCTACTTGCGCCGTTCATCCATCATTCCTCCTCTTCCCGTTACGTTCTCCGTCTCGTACCGACGGCCGGTTACGTGCCGTGCGCACTGGACTCGTCTCGCCCGCATCCTCCGCTTCGGAAGGAGCTCGCCAGTGCGCGAGGTGCGGCACGTTCCACCAGCCGCCGGGCGGTCCGAGGCGTTCATAGAGCTCCTCCGTCCAAAGGTATTGCTCGGGGCGGCCGCCGGCGAAAACGAGCTGCCGGGGCCAGAGGAGACCGGCTACATAAGGCAAGTCGGTGACGCGCAGTACGCCGAGCAGCTCGAGGGCAGGGCCCGTGCCGTCCGGATGTCCCGGCGTGTTGTGGGTGGCCGGCGGGTCGAAAAGGATCAGGCCGCGCACCGTGTTGTCCAAGAGCGCAGCGTACATGGCCACCGCCGCCATTTCGCCCCGGGCCACGAGGTAGACGGGACTGCCGGCGACCGCTTGCACGGTGCGCAGAGCGCGTAAGGCCTGCAGCGTGTCGAAGATGCGCAAGGACGCCACTGTGCGCCCGGTCAAAGCCAGGGCCCGGCGCACGTGCCAGGAAAGTCCCGACGGCCAGCCCGCGGTGCCCGTCCCGCGCGTCTCGACCACGGCCCGGCGCCAGCGGCGCGGGAGACCCGGCGTCCACCTGTACGCCGCGAGCCACGCCATATCGTCCGGATGAAGCAGTTCGACCGCCAGCGGAGCGTCGCCCGGTGCATCGTTCGGCAGCATCAAAGTTCCGCCCAGCCGCCACTCCCGTTCCGAGGCGTACGTAAAGGCCGTGTAGCGGTTGCCCGCTTCGTCGAGCCATTCTTGGCGCCGGCGGAATTCGGGCTCCGGCGCGGGGTCCGGAAAGGCACTAAACGAGGTCTCCCGCAGGCGGTCGACCACGCGCAGCCGCTCGATCTCGAGGGCTTCCGGACCGTCGATGCGCGGCGGGGGAGCCTGCGGCACGAACCAGTCGTGAACCGTCGTGGCCTTGTTGTTGCGTGGCGGGCCCATCTCGTACACCCTGAGCGTCTCGAAGGCTTCCGTGTGGCCGTCCACATCGTCAACTTGGGTCCAAGGAACGTCCTCGCCTTGCAGCTTCCGCACAAACCACTGGAACGTCTTGCGGCGGGATTCCGGCCGGTACGAGTGCGGCGCGCGGAAGGTGAAAAGCTCGAGATTGTCCAGCGCGCCGAGGGAACTGTACACTTGGGCGAGCCGGGCGTAAAACTCGCGGATGCCGTCGGCGTGGAAGAGCGCGTCACGGTCGGCCGAGACGATCAGCAACGGCCGGGGAGCGACGAGGGCGGCCATGTCGACCAAGGACCAGCCGTACAGGTTGACGGGGAACATGCAGTCGCAATGTCCGTCGATGGTCCGGTGTTCGATGTGGGAGGCGATCGTCGACGTGGCGCACGAGGGAGAGGCGGCGCGGATCCGAGCGTCGGCGGCCGCGATCCACCAAGTCATGGCGCCTCCTCCCGAGGTGCCCGTGACGCCGAGCCGGGTTGCGTCCACGTCCGGCCTCACGGCGAGCAGATCGAGGCCGCGTATGCCGTTCCACGTTTCCACGCCGGCAGGGGTAAAGCCGCGGCTTATCCAGTGAAACCAGCCGTAGCGGTGCGTGCCGTGGTGGTAGCCCCGCACTTCGCCCAGCTGTACGGTGTCGATGATCAAGGTGACGAAGCCGAGCTGGGCGTACCGACGGGCGTGCTGCTGATAATGGGATGCCTTTTGCAGCTCCGAGTGGCCGCACAGGTACAAAACGGCAGGATGGGGGCCGGGACCGTCGGGGACGTACAAATTCGCCTCTACCTGGAGACCCGGCAGGCTCTCGTAGTACAGGCACTCGATGCGGTAACCGTCCCGCGGGTGCACTTTCGTCACCTCGAACGCAGGGGGCTGCCGCGGGCCTTTCATATAAGCGTCGATGCCCAACATTTCCCAAAACCGTTCCCGTCGTTCCTTCTGCCACGCCTGCCACCTTTCGCCGGGCGGCAAAGCGGGAGCGCCCCCGGTCAAACTGCGCGCACAGTCGATCAAGTACTGTCGGATGTCCACGGTTGATCACCTGCCTGGATAAGAGGTTTTCGTATGGCGGGCAAAATCCTCCGGAATCCGACCGCGCCGGCGGCCTTTCCGAGGGCGCGGACCGCCCTGGAGCAGCGATTCTGCAGCGCCTGTACTAAGAAGGAGGTAAACAAAGGGGCGCAAGTTAACGAAAAGAAAAACAAATATAAAGGGATTTTCCTATCCGCCGTATAACAATGCCTTTGGCTTCTCGGCCGCCGCTCTCGGAGCTCGGCGCGGGCTAGGGAGGGAGCCGGGGCACGAGCGCCGCTCTGGGGGTAGAATCTGACGGCAGAGGGAGGCGAAGACGGTGAAGCGAGCCCTGGTGCTCTGTGTATTGTTGGCCGCGTTGGGATGGGCCGGGGCTTCGGCGGCAGATGACCTGCCGCTCGTCCTGGCGGAGGATTTTTCCACAGGTGAAGTGGGCGGTTTGCCCGCCGGGTGGATCTTGGCGACCCGCGGCAGCACGCCGGACATACCCGTCCTGTCGGATGAGGTAGCCCGCTCGGGCGATATGGCGCTCCGCTTAGGGCGCGAACCGGAAAATGCCCATATCAGCAACGCGGTCGTCATCTCGTTCGCTCCGCTGACGGAACGGGCGGTCATTACCTTTTGGTTTTACGCGATGGACCATGATCGATCGCTTGTGATGGGCTTTGCGGGCCGCGCTCAGGGTACCAACCTGTTCGGCAGCTCGACGGGAGGATTCGTGGTCCTGCGCAACCGGGCGGTACAGGCTTACGATACCGCTTTCCACGATGCAGGCTCGTACGAACCGGGCAGGTGGCATAAGGTGACGATCGACGTGGACATCCAAAGCGGCACATACGACGTGTACGTCGATGACGCCCGGCGGGCCGGAAACGCCGTGCCCGTGCACTTTCGAAACCCCGGCGTGACGGACATCGCTGCCGTCGGCTTCGGCTTTCAGGCGGCCAGCGCGGCGCAGGGGCTGCAGCCTGTCTACATCGACGATCTGGAAGTGCGGGGCCGTTAAGCCAAGGTGCCGCATGGAACGAGATGCCCCGGCCGGCGCGAGGCGGGGGCATCTTGCGTTTCGGAAGGCTTCTCCGGTTGGGACGAATGGGGCAGGCGCGCCTTGCGGGCCGTCTTCTTTACCCGATCGATGTCGGCTCGTCTTGCGCAGGGGAAGCCTTCCTCGCTCGGTGGATCCTGTGGATGCGCTGCCGGGAAGAACGCAAGCGAGCCAGGTAGAGGGCGCTTACGCTGCCCATCAGCCCTACTCGCCGGCAGGGACGCCTGTCCTTCTGCTCTCCAGATGAAAGTTTATAGACGATCATTTGAACATTCCCCCTCCCCCGGCCCATTCCTTCCTTATTTGAAGGATATCAAGAGCAATGGCCGAAAGGTAATGGGCATCTGTCAAATTGTGAAAACGATCACAATCGTGCGTCCGGGTCGGCTTCGGTCCCGGCACCCGCTGCTGCGCCGACAAAGGAAGGAAGGGATCGCGGGCGGAACTAGCACAATGCGTTACTTCGGACGACATCGGCGAGAGGTGAGGCTTTTGCTGTCTCGTGCCAAGGGGTTCCTTTACGTTCTTCTGTGCATCCTGCTCGCTTGTTCCGCACCCGTGGGCGCTCAAGTAGTGCTACCCGTGCGGACGCTAGGTGAGCTCCAGCGCTGGCGCGTCGACCAGGCGGGTGAGGCGTACGTAGGAGGATGGCCCGAGTACCACATCCAGTACAAGCTCGCGACCGCATTCTGGGGGGAGGGCGAGGGGGCGGGGCCCTTTGACACGGTGATCATCGTTCCCTACACGAGCGAACTGCTTTGGATCGAAACGCGGACCGCGGAAGAACGAGCCGGTACGAGCAACCACACTGTATGGAGCACGTACGAGGCAGTGAACCGTTACCCCGACGAGCTCCTCTTCCAAGTGTTCGTCTACGGGCCTCTAGCGGCTATCGATCGAGGGGCTTTGCACTTCGTATACCGGGACAGCGCAGGCAGTTTTCAACACGTTACGCCTTCTGCCCACGAGCCAATCTACGAGACGAACACCGACACGCCAGCCGGAGCCACGGTGGAGGTCGTAGTGCAGCTACCGGCCTTTCCCGAGCGCCTCGACTGGTTCTCCCTGCACGTATGGTCGTCCGTGAGTCCCGAAGGCGTCGAGGCCAGCTGGACATTCCGGTCCGTGGATCCTGAGCGGGCCGTGCGTTTCGCCGATCCGGCCCTGGAGCTGCTCGTGCGCGACGTTGCTGAATTGCCCTACGGCGAGATCGAATACGACGACGTAAGCTGGATCAGGGAGCTTTCGGGGGCCTATTACGACATCGCCGCGCTGGATGGAATCGAGCAGTTGACCGGTCTCGAACGGCTGGACCTTGCGCACAATGCGATTCGCGACGTCACACCCCTCGCCGCGCTGACGAACTTGCGCTCGTTGGATCTTTCCGACAACCTCGTTGAATCCGTCGCACCTTTGGCGGCGTTGACCAATTTGCGCTCACTGGACCTCTCCTATAACCGCATTGAGTCGTTGTCTCCCCTTTCGTCCCTCGACGGATTGGAGGAGTTGAACGTACTGGGTAACCGCATCCGGTCACTGCACGGTGTTGAAGGGATGACCAGTCTGCGGGCGTTGAACATCGCAGCCAATCCGGTGGAAGGACTGGAACCTTTATCCGGGCTGGCAAACTTGGAGCACTTGGTTGCGTGGAGCTTGGGAATAGACGACATTGCGCCGCTCGCGGGCCTTGCGAACTTGCGTTTTCTCGATCTGTCCGACAACCGCATCGCCGATCTCACTCCGATCGCCGGCTTGCCCAACCTGGAACGCCTCGACGCCTTCCGGAACCGCATTGCTCACATCGAACCGCTGGCCGATCTACCGAAGCTGGTACGGGCCGACGTGTCGGTCAATGCCGTCCAATTCCTCGGCGGCTGGCTGGAGAGCGAGAGCGCGCCGACCGTCATCGCCATGGGCAATCCCATCATCGGCACGGGGCTATCCGAGGCAGCCCTGGCGGCGGTGCGCGGCAGCTTGGTCGAACTACATGAAGTCGGCCCGTATACCGTGCGCTTCTACGATCTCGAGGACGGCTGGCTGAGTTCGGTGGAAATTTGGTTTGGCGACACGTTGCTCGCCTCGCGCACCGGATTTTCTTTTCTTCCGATCGGCACGCACGGGCAGAGGGTCTCGGAAATCCAACCTTTTCCCATGGGCGAGGGCCTCGCGCGTTATATGATGATCCGGGAATACACCGGCGGGTGGCACTGCTGCTATCTTGTCCACGTCTTTCAGGTCGATCCGGAGCTGCGGTACGTCGATACGGTGGTCGGTGTGCACGAGCATCCAGAGTTCGTGGACTTGGACGGCGACGGGCAGTTCGAGGTGCGGGTAAAAGACTGGAGTTTCGCGTACTGGAGGACCGCCTTCGCCACCTCGCCCGCGCCCTGGGTCGTGTTGCAATTCGACGGAGAGAGCTTTCGCCTAGCCCCGGAGCACATGCGGCGCGCGGCGCCGGCCCCCGGCGAGCTGGCAGCCTTGGCCGACGAGGTGCGGCACGATGCCTTCTGGGAGCACTACGCGAGGGAAAGAGGCGCTTTGCTCGGTCCCCCGCCGAAGCTTTGGGCCGTGATGCTCGATCTGATCTACGGTGGCCATTGGGATCTCGCCTTCGGGTTCTTGGACCTGGCTTGGCCGGCCGAGGTGCCGAGCAAAGAGGCCTTCACAACGGCTTTCCTTGCCCGTTTGCAGAGGAGCAGGTACTGGCCGGAGATCGTCTCGGGCTTGTACGGAGGGCAGACGACGAGCGCTGGAGCGGCGTCCCTGCCGGCGATGCAGCAGGAATAACGAGAATTAAGGAGGAAATTCGCATCGTGTCTCGAGAATATAACAACAACTGCGGCTCGCAGGGAGAGGGGTCGCTGTTACCCTGGTTGCGAGGCGGTGGTCACGTTCGCCAAAGGGCAGCGCCGTCGGAAGGTCCTGGACCTGATAGCGGGTAGTATCGCGATCGTTGCAGTCCTGCTCACGTTGGGCGGAGGGATGGCCATGCGCACAGCACGGGGGGCCGCGCCGGAGGGCGGGGAGGCGAAGGCGCCGGCCGTAGTGCAGATGGGCCGGGGCAGTTACACTACGCAGCTTCCTCCGGGACGCGCCGAGCCGCCCGATCGCGTTTACCTGTTGGACGAACCGGTAGGACCCGTGCCGACGAACAAATGGTGGAGCTCGGCCCTGTGGCTGCCCCTCTCGGAGCCGCTTTATGCCCATCCTCTGGTGTTCCGGGCGACTGCTCAGGGGCTAGGCGTCGGTTATCCGCCGTTGCGCGTGCGCGGCGGTACCAACCCGGCCTTCTTTGCCACGTACCGGCAAGACCTCGTCCTCAGTTTGCACGGTCTGCACGTCGATACGGCATGGGTGGCCGGTTGGGGCGATTGGACCGTCGAGTTGCAATTTGAAAGTGGCGACCTGCGGCTTTCCACGCGCATCGGACACGGGCTGCCGTACGTGTACGCAACTTTCGCCGGAGCGCCGCCGGTCGTCATTTTCTCGGGGCCCTACTCCGTGTGGCAGGAGAGCGGCGACGGACGGGCCCTCGGCGTCACGGTCAACGGAAACCACTACGGCCTTTTCTGTCCTGCAGGCGGCGCTTGGCGGAGAGAGGGACCGTACCGGCTAGTGTGCGACGGCGCGGAGCAGGCCGGATACGTCTCCCTAGGCCTTTTGCCACACGCGGATCCCGAACTCTTGGCGCTACTGCAACGTCACGCCTTCGTCTTTCCCCGCGACACACGCGTTACGTGGGCGTACGTGCGCGACCGGGCCGAGGTATTGACGGAGTTCGTCGTCGACGTGGAGGTTTTCGAAGGCGACGAAGGCCGTGCCCTGCTTGCTCTGTATCCCCACCAGTGGAAACACACCTCGCATCCGACGGTAGACGGCCTTTCCTACCAAAGCCCCCGTGGCCCAATGCGCGCCATACAGGGCAACGGCTTCGTCACGACGCATACGTACCCGGGGATCTTGCCCTTTCTGCCTCCTTTGCCCGCATCCGAAGACGAAATCGTGCGCGAACTCCTTCGGCAGTCCGTCCGCGGCGACCTTTGGCCGCGGGGGCTCGGTACGGGAGTGCGCGACACGTACTGGACCGGCAAGTCGGTCAATCGAGTGGCCCAAATGCTGCCCATCGCCGAGCAGGTGGGAGAGGAAAACGTTCAACGGCGCCTGCTCGAAGAGCTGAGGAGCCGGCTCGAAGCGTGGTTTACGGCGTCGGGCCCTGACGATCCTGACTTGTTCTATTACCATGCGCGCCTCGGGACGTTGATCGGATATCCGGCCAGCCACGGCACGGACTCCGAAATGAACGACCATCATTTCCACTACGGATACTTTATCGGCGCCGCGGCGATCGTTGGGCTGTATGACGGGGAATGGGTCCGGCCGGAAGCGTGGGGCGGCATGGTGCAGCTGCTGATCCGCGACTGGGCTGCGTGGCGCCGGGACGATTCGATGTTTCCTTTCTTGCGCACGTTTGACCCGTACGCCGGCCACTCGTGGGCGTCCGGACGCGGCGACATGTTCGAAGGCAACAACCAGGAATCGTCGTCGGAAGCCTTGCACGCGTGGGCGTCCCTCGTTTTGTTCGGCGAAGTAACGCAAGACGAGACGATCCGCGACCTAGGGGTTTGGGGTTACACCTTGGAGAGCCACGCGTCCCGTTACTATTGGTTCGACGTCACGGGCGAGCTGTTTCCCGCCGGGTACGAGCCGCCCGTCATCGGACGTCTTTTCGGCAGCGGAGGCGACTACGACACGTGGTGGACCCGGGACGCACGGGCCGTGCACGCGATCAACGTGTTGCCGGTGACGGGCGCAGCGCTGCACCTTGGGCGCGATCCGGCGCGGGTCGCGCGCAGTTGCGCTTGGCTGGACGGCGTCGGGAGGGGGCAGGCCGAAGGCTGGACCGACATTTTGGCTGCATACTGCGCCTTGGCCGATCCCGCCCGTGCCTTGGAAGAGTGGCGCCGGGACCCGATTGCCGAATTCGGCGACTCCCCCGCCCACACATATCATTGGATCGAGAATTTGCGGCGTCTCGGCCACGTCGACGCGCAGGTGACCGCGGACCACACACTCTACGCGGTGTTCAATAAGGACGAACTCCGCACCTACGTGGCCTACAACGCGGGGAGCGAGACGCTGCGTGTGCGGTTTTCGGACGGCGTGGAAATCGACGTAGCCCCGCGCAGTTTCGGGATCACGCGCGCCGCCGGTTCCTTCGCGGGATGAGGTGGACCGAAGACCGGCGTGCCGTTGTGAAGCCGTGACTATGAACAAGCAAGGAGGGATTTCAACATGCGGCGGATCGTTTGGGTTGTCTTGGCTCTAGCGGCGGTGGCGTTCGTGCCGGTGCCGGGCGGCGCCCAGGAACAAGTGGTCATCACGATGTATACCGGAAGTCCTATCGGTTCGGTGCCCAATGCGGCGCTGCAGGAGTATTTGGATCTTTACATGGAGCTCAACCCGCACGTGCGCATCGAGAATCTCGGCCAGGAACACAATCCCGACAAACTGGTCACGCTCTTTCTCACCGGCGAAGCACCTGACATCATCGAGCACGATGCCGCGTTCATCATCGAGTACTACCAGCGCGGCTTTTTGGCCCCCGTTCCGGAAGATCTGCGGAAGAAGGCGGAGGAATTTTTCTATCCGGTGTCGACTTATTCGGTTACGCTAGGCGACGTCATGGTCGGCATCCCAGTAGAAAGCAATGCGGTCGGCCTGTGGTTCAGCCGCCAAGCCATGGAGGAGGGGGGCGTCACGGAAGTGCCCCGCACCGTCATCGAGCTCGAACAGGTGGCGCGGCGCCTCGCCAGGGTCGACTCTGAGGGCAACCTCGTGCGCGCCGGCCTGGCCCATTCGGGGGATGCACCGTGGGCGTTCACCCATACGGTACTGGCCTTCATGATCGCGGAAGGCGGCAGTGTCCTCGACGAGGAGGGCCGCATCGCCCTCGACAGCCGTCCGGTGCTCGATACGATCGTGCGCCTCGCGGGTTGGCTGCAGGTGGGCGACTTTTTCGGTTTCGAGCCCGACTGGCGTTCGTACAGCGCGTTCCACAGGGGCGAGGTCCCCTTCGGCGTCGGATATCCGTGGTGGATGCAGGACCAGCGGCAAGTTTACCCCGGCGACTACACACAAAACTTCGGCGTGGCCCTATTGCCGGGTACGGAAAGCTACGGTACGGTCCACTACGGCCACGCCTACGGCGTGAACCGGCGCAGCCCGCACTTGGACGAAGTCTGGAGGCTGCTCGAATGGCTCAGTCTGGAGAGCGTCGACGGCATCACTCCGCTCGGCGCATACCATGCGGCCATCGGCACATTGCCCGTGCACCGTGACGACGTGGCGGCCGACCACTTCGCAGCCGAGCGCGCCATATACCAAGGTTTCATCGACAATTTGGCCTACGCGCGCACGGTCACGGAATGGCGCCGCTTCGGTGCGGATCCCGATATGTCGCAGGCCGTGCTCAGCGTAGCCAACGGCGAGGCGAGCCCCGCACAGGCGGTCGAGACCTTGGTGCGGACCACGCAAGCGGCCATGGAGCGCTACGGTGAGCTCGTGCGGGAGTAGTCCGCACATAGGCGGTATGCAGCAACGGGCGCCGGAGCTCGCCTCCGGCGCCCGGCGCGTGCAGCCCGCTCCACCTGTTGCCCGGCGACCGCGGCACCCGGGTGTCGTTCGCCACGGGTCGAGCGGCGGGCAGGCGCGGGAAGTGGCGGTGGACCATTGGGTCGCGTGCCACTGCGGGAGCTGCGGCTGCTTACCGTAGACGATTGCCCGCGCAGCGAAGAGGGGCGGCCCACGCGTCCCGCCGGTATGGCTAAGGACGCGGCCGGAGAAGCTACCCCCGGACGTGAACGTTAGGGGGGGTAGCGATGCAGCACGACGAGTTCATCGGCCACGTGCAACAAAGGGCGCGCCTTGCTTCGCGTGGCGACGCGGAGCGGGCGACCCAAGCCGTCTTACAGACCTTGGCCGAGCGGCTGGCCGGCGGTGCGGCCGAGAACCTGGCCTCGGAGCTGCCAGCGCACCTTGCCGGCTACGTCATGCAGGGTGAGTTGGGCGGCGAACCGCAGTCGATGACGGTAGACGAGTTCCTGCACCGGGTAGCGGAGCGGGAAGGCGTGGACCTGCCAAAAGCGGTGTTCCACGTGCGGGCGGTGCTTGAAGTGTTGGGCGAGGCCGTGTCGGAAGGGCAAATGCGCAAGATCAGAGCCCAACTACCGGAGGAATGGGACCCGCTCTTCGAATCCGGCAGCGAGGGGGAAATGGACCTGCGGATGTGACAGCGGCAAGGTCAACCCGGCAAGTCCGGGGCCCGGCTGCGCTACGGCAGCCGGGCCCCGTCGCGTTTACGCCCTTGACCAGTTGATAACAAGTTGATATCATACTGGTAACTCATACATATCACGGTAGGAGCGATGAACCATGCGTCTGGAAAAAGAACATAGGGCTCTGCCGGGGATTCCCATCTTGCTTCTGCTGCTCGTGCTGCTTGCACTTTTCACGTGGTTTCTCGTTCGTGCGATTATGGCCGAGGCGCCGCTGTTCATCTTCGTGACCACTCTCGGCTTGACGGCCGTCATCGTGGTCATGACCGGCTTGTTTACGGTGCATCCCAACGAAGCGAAAGTGCTCCAGCTCTTTGGCAAGTACGTAGGAACCGTGCGCCGGCCAGGGCTTTGGTTTGCCAACCCCTTTTATACCAAACGCAAAATCTCCACCCGGGTGCGCAACTTTGAAACGGATAAGCTCAAGGTGAACGACCGGGACGGCAACCCGGTAGAAATCGCCGCCGTGGTTGTGTGGAGGGTCGTCGACACCGCCGAGGCCATGTTCGAAGTGGACAACTACACCGAGTACGTCGAGGTGCAAAGCGAAGCCGCGTTGCGCGGCCTCGCTACCCAATATCCTTATGACGCTGCGGACGAAAACAGCCTTTCCCTTTCCGCCAACGCCGTGCAAATTTCCGAGCAGCTTAAGGCGGAGATCCAGGAGCGCCTGAACAGAGCCGGCGTCGAGGTGATCGAAGCTCGCATCAGCCACCTGGCTTATGCGCCCGAAATCGCCAGCGCCATGCTCCAGCGCCAGCAGGCCAATGCGATCATCGCGGCACGGCAAAAAATCGTCGAGGGGGCAGTCAGCATGGTCGAACAGGCTTTGGAGGATCTGAAAGCCCGGCACGTTATCGAGCTCGACGACGAGCGAAAGGCGCAAATGGTGAGCAACCTCTTAGTCGTGCTCTGTGCCGACCGCAGTCCGCAGCCTATCGTGAATACCGGAACGATTTATTGACGAGGAGATTTCCGTGTCCAAGAAGAAGTCCCTGTTGTTACGGCTCGATCCAAAAGTCTATGCCGCCATTCAAAAGTGGGCGGCGGACGAGCTGCGCAGCGTGAACGCACAGATCGAGTACATTCTGCGCCAGGCGTTGATCAAAGCGGGCCGTGCCGACAGTCTGGACGAAGGCGATAATGAGCAGGGATGACTCATCACGTTGCAGGTTGAGGGGGGGTGCCGCGTCCCGCGGTATCCCCTCTGTTTGCAGGAAACGGGCGGCTCGGCGGAGAAAGTTTCCAATAGAATAGAATCTTAATTTACTCGTGGTGCCGGACTTGTCGGCAGGGGCGGGGGGGTGAGCCGAATGGACGCCATGGTCGAGCGACTTCTCGACGAAATGGAAGAGATGTGCCGGCGCATCGCGCGTTCGAGCCTGGTCATCGGTCCGGGCGGGAACTTGAGCGTGCGCCTCGGAAACATGGTGATCATTACGCCCACAGGATACAGTTTCGAGTCGATACGGAAAGAAGATCTTGTAGGGATCGACCTGACGACGGGTGAACGGGTGATGGGACGCCTCAAGCCGAGCTCGGAATCGCATCTGCACCTTGCCTGCTACCGGGTTCGGGATGACATCGCCAGCGTCTTGCACACTCACCCTCCCTACACGGTAGCGGTGGGCACCACGCTGGGGCGCATCCCGCCTATGGTGGCCGAGATGCCGGTACACATTCCGAAGCTGGAATTTCTCGATTACACGACGCCGATGACGAAGCGCCTCGCCGATGCGGTGGCGCAGAAAATTCGTACCACCGACACCGTGTTCCTTAAGAAGCACGGGATGGTGGTCGTCGGGAAGTCCATTGCCGATGCCTACGACAAGACTCTCGTCATTGAGGAGTCAGCACGCATTTATGTGTACGCTTCGATGGTGGGCAGGCCACAAGAGCTTACGGAAGACGAGATCCGGGACGTGATGCTCCTGTCGCCGGGAGGGTGAACACGCACGGCTCTCCGGCAGTTGTCTGCACGTTGGGGAGGGAGGGGCTCCGGGCGCCACGGGCGTCCCGGAGCCTTCATCGTTTCTCGGTCCCGCTTACCTCAGCAAGCTTTCGATCGCCGCGGCGA
>JAAYLA010000260.1 GCA_012522135.1 Bacillota bacterium
GCAGCTCTCGGCTCGCAATTGACCGCCTTTCCTCCAGCGTGATAATATGAGAGGACGATCGATGCGGGAGGATGGGCCTTTGAGACTGCCTGGTACCATGCGGGTAAATCACCTTGGCCACTTGGAGATCGGCGGCTGCGACACCGTCGAGCTAGCGCGGCAATTCGGCACGCCCCTCTACGTCCTCGACGAAGCCCTCATTCGCCGCCAATGCCGCAAGTACCGCGAAGCGTTTGTTCGGCACGGCTTGCGCGGCGAAGTGATCTACGCGGGAAAGGCACTCCTGAACAAGGCGGTGTGCCGCATCATCGCCCAGGAAGGACTCAGCTTGGACGTGGTGTCTGGCGGCGAGCTGTACACGGCCATCGCGGCGGGCTTTCCTCCTGAGCGCATCTACTTCCACGGAAACAACAAGTCGGAGGAAGAGCTTCGTCAAGGCCTGGACTGCGGGGTGCACCGGTTCGTCGTAGACAGCCTGTACGAGCTGCACCTGTTAAACAACTTGGCAGCCGAAGCGGGTAAGGTAGCCGGCGTTTATTTGCGCATCACACCCGGTGTCGAGGCGCACACCCACACCTACATCCGCACGGGTCAGCGCGACTCGAAGTTCGGTTTCGACCTCGTCGGTAGCGTAGCCCTCGAAGCGACGAAACAGGCCCTCGCCTTGCCGCATATCAACCTGGTCGGATTTCACTGTCACATAGGATCGCAGATCTTCGACGTCGAATCGTTCAAAGTGGCGACCGAGGTGATGCTCGACTTTGCCGCCTCGGTGTGGCGCGAGACGGGCTTTGCCCTGCGGGAACTCGACCTCGGCGGCGGCATGGGCATTCGTCACGTCGCGTCGGACCGTCCGCTGGAACCCGAACAGTTTGTCGCGGCGCTGGCCGATGCGGTCCGTACAGGCGTGCGCCGCCACGGGCTTCCGGAGCCCAAGATCTTGATCGAACCGGGCCGCTCGATCGTCGGCGAGGCCGGCACAACGCTCTATACCGTCGGCGCGATCAAAGACGTGCCGGGTATCCGCACGTACGTGGCGGTCGACGGCGGCATGTACGAAAACCCCCGGGTCGCCCTGTATCAGGCGGAGTACACGGCCGTCGTAGCAAACCGGGTGCATGCTCCGGCCGACAGGGTCGTATCCGTAGCGGGCAAGTGCTGTGAATCGGGCGATATGTTGATCTGGGACCTCCGCGTACCCGAGCTCCAACCGGGTGATGTGTTAGCTATGCTCTCTACCGGCGCGTACACGTACTCCATGGCCGGCAACTACAACCGCATGCCGCGCCCCGCCATGGTCCTCGTGCGAGAAGGCCAGGCCGATCTTATCGTGCGCCGCGAGACCTATGCCGATCTGGTCCGTTACGACGTGCTCCCAGAGCGCCTTGCCGCACCGGAACACTTAGCGGATCAGCGGGCCATCGAGTAGGGAGTAGGGGAGGCTTTGGCTTACCACGTCCGTCTCGATTTTTACGAGGGTCCCCTCGCCCTCCTGGTCCACCTGATCGAATCGCAAGAACTCGACATTTGGAACATTCCGATCGCCCAAATAACCGAGCAGTACCTCGGTTACCTCGCGGCCATGGAGGAGCTCAATTTGGAGATCGGCGGCGAGTTTCTCGTCATGGCGGCGACCTTGCTGGCCATTAAAGCGCAGATGCTGTTGCCGCAAGAAGATCCGGCCGAATACGACGATGCTTGGGACGAGGAGGGGGAGGCGGACCCGAGACACGAACTGGTGCAGCGGCTTCTCGAGTACCGTCAGTTCCGAGAGGCCGCCCGGCAGCTCGCGAGTTTGCTGGACTCCAGAGGCGTCGTGGCAGGTCGCGGGTCACCTCCGCCGCCCGGCACCGTCCGCTATACGAACCCCGTCGGCGATGCCACCGTCGAGGATCTGGCGCACGTCTACGCGCGCCTTCTGGACGAGTCCAACGCAGCGAAGCCGCTTCCACTGCCTCGTTACACGGTTACGTTGGAAGAGCGAGTCGAACAGGTTTTGCGACTGTTCAAGCGGCAGAAACGCTTTTCCTTTTCTGCGCTTTGCAAGGGGGGAGACCGCCGCTTTACCGTGGTCACGTTCCTGGCCGTGTTGGAGCTTATCCGCACGGGCGTGGCGCGCGCGACGCAGCCGGAAATCTTCGGACCGATCACCATAGAAAGCGTGGAGGATGGCATGCCGTCATGAACACCCCTTCCATCGCAGCCCTTGAGGCGATCCTTTTCGCAGCGCCCAGGCCTTTTACCCTAAAGGAGCTGGCCGTTCATCTTGACTGTACCGTGCCCGAGGCGCACAAACTGTTACAAGAGCTGGAGCAGAGATTGGCAGCGGATCCCAATCGAGGTCTCATGGTCGACCGCGTGGCACACGGTTACCGGCTGGCCACAAAGCCCGAACTGGGAGAGTACGTGGCCCGCGTAAGCGAGGTCATCCGTACGAGCTCGTTGTCGCAGGCCGCCCTCGAGACGCTGGCCATCGTCGCCTACCGCGGCCCCGTGACCCGAGCGGAAATCGAGGCCATTCGCGGCGTACGCTCCGATAGCGCGATCAACGCCCTTTTGGAAAGGGGACTCATCGAAGAATGCGGCCGCAAGGAAGCGCCGGGACGGCCCGTGTTGTTCCAGACGACTTCCGACTTCCTGCTGCATTTTGGCTTGAACGACCTTTCCGAACTTCCGCCCCTCCCGGACAAGCCCGAGCCTCCCGCTCATCTGCCCTTCGCCGAACCCTTGTGATGACGGAGCAAGGTTTTTCCAGCGCGAGCTCATAAGCCGCATCCCGCCGGGGCATACTCCCGGCGAAGCGAATGTGACCGATCCCGGGAGGGAGGGTATTCCTTGCCGTGGGCCGTCGTGGCTGCCCTCTTGGCGTTCGCCGCCCTCCTCACGCTGTTTCTCTGGCCTCTGCGGGTGCGGCTGCAATACGAGTGGAGCACGGAATCACGTCCGACAATACACATCTCCGTACGGCTTCTAGGCTGGTGGACAGTGCCTCTTCCTCGGGGCGGCCCGGAAGGTCGGTTTCTGTCCACGCCGTCCGGTTCTGCCGGTCTGTCCGATGCCCCGGACCGGCTCGCCGCGTTGGCTGCTTCTTTAACGTACCTTCGGCTTATCCGCAGCTTCGAGAAGTTAGAATGGAACACCCGTGTCGGCACGGGTTGCGCGGCGTCTACCGCGTTGGCCGTCGGGGCGCTTTGGATTATAAAAGGGTCGTTTCTCGCCTGGGTCCGGCCGCGCTTTGGCAACGGGCGCCTGCCCCGGGTGGAAATTGCTCCGACTTGGGACACGACCACGTTGGACACCCGGCTTGACTGCATATTCCGCCTGAGGTTCGGAGAGATTATCCTCGCACGGATTGGCAGCAAGGTGAACGCGCGTCGTAGGGGGGAAAAAACGGTTGGAATCGGAAAAGGGACACCCGATTGAGGGCTTAATGCAGACCGCGATGCAAAGTATCAAGGAAATGGTCGATGTCAACACGATTCTGGGTGATCCGGTCGAGACGCCGGACGGCAGCGTGATTTTGCCCGTCTCCAGGATCAGCTTGGGTTTCGCCGCGGGAGGTACCGAATACGAGACGGAGCACAAGCGCACGGAGGGAGGCGGCAAGTTTCCGTTCGGAGGCGGCAGCGGTGCCGGCATATCGGTGCATCCCGTCGCCTTCATGGTAGTAGGCCAGGGCCAGGTGCGTCTCCTTCCGGTAGACGGCAGCGCCATCTACGACCGGCTCATCGACCTCGCACCAAGGCTCGTCGACCGCATTGCGGGTTCACTGGAGTCACGTAAAGGAGGCGCCTCCGGAGCCCAACCCGTCGTGTAAGCCGCGAGACGCAGGAGGCACCGGATCGAGAAGCGAACCCTTCCGTCGGAAAGGGGCGCATACTCCACGATGGAACGCCTCCAGAAGGTCCTGGCCCACGCAGGCATCGCATCCCGGCGCAAGGCGGAGGAACTCATCCTTGCAGGCCGGGTTTCAGTCGACGGGCAGATCGTCACCACGCTCGGCGTACGTGTCGATCCCCGGCACCAGCGTATCCTCGTAGACGGCATCCCGATCGAGGCGGAAAGAAAGGTGACCTACCTGCTGAACAAGCCTCCGGGTACGCTGAGTACGGTACATGACCCGCACGGCCGTCCTACGGTGCGTGACCTTCTGCGCGACGTGCCGGAAAGAGTGTATCCAGTAGGACGGCTTGATGCGGACACGTCGGGCGTGTTGCTGCTTACAAACGACGGAGAGCTTTCGTATCGCTTGACCCATCCACGCTTCGGCGTAGAGAAGGTGTACCGCGCTCTCGTCCAGGGCCGCATCACGGACGGGGCACTCAGACGCCTCAGCGAAGGCGTACCGCTGGAAGACGGGATGACGGCACCGGCCAAGGCAACGCTCGTGTGGCGCGGCGACCGGCGCAGCCTGCTCGAACTGACCCTCACCGAAGGCCGCAACCGCCAAGTCCGCCGCATGTGTGAAGCAGTCGGTCATCCGGTACTCGAACTCACGCGTATCCGGTTCGCCACGCTCACCGCAGAAGGCCTGCGGCAAGGATCGTACCGCCGCCTCCGGCCGTCCGAAGAGCGCAAGCTTCGCCGTCTCGTCGGTTTGTAAAGGGGGGAAAGTTTATGCGGGCATTGACCACCGACTCCTGCCACCCGTGGTCCACTGGCGCTAAAGAGGGATGCCGTGGAGAGGTGCGGTGCGCACATACACATAAGAAAGGCAGCTGCAACGACAGCGGCATGCCGGCGAGGCCCAAAGGGGAACCAGCTTGAGTCTGAGAGATTCCCACCCCGCTTCGCTTGACTCAGTTCGATTACGAAAATCCCGGTTTACACGGTGCGCTGCACGTGCTATTCTAATAAAAACCTCAAGCATGGCCCGCCGGTAGTGATTGCTTCTTGGTAGGACGGTAGGTGCGTGGGTCACTCCTCTCAGGCTGCGGTGCGCAGCGAATGCGCCGCGGTGCAATGCCCTACATCCATACCTCGAAGTTCTCACGGCGACAGGCCTTCGGCTCTGTCGCTGTTTTGTTAGACGGCGGAGGCGCTGCGAAAGGGGGAAACGCATGGAAACGACCGCGAGCAGCCTGGTTGCGCGTGCCGCATTGCGGATGGCATTGACGGAAAACCGCGAAGCGGAACGGGCTTTACAGGAGGAGCTACTTGGAGCCAACATCCGAGCGGCGGCCGCGGACTACGGCGGCGAATTTTCCAACTCGGTGCGCCGCATCATCGAACGGGCGATCGTCGCGGCCCGCAGGGAGGGAGTCATTAAAGAGACCCATTCGGAAGAAGGATCCGTGGCCGGCGCGACCCGGGAAGCCCTAGAACAGATCATGCCCAAGGCTCTCGGGTTGAATATCGGCGGCAAGGTGGGCATCGCCCGCAGCGGCGAGCATGTGGCCGTAGCGGTCTTTTTCGGCGTCGGTCTAGGCCACCTCGACGACGTCGCCGTTGGCCTCGGCCACCGGGCTCTGTCCGGACCATAGTGAAAGGGCCTGGGCACAGGCCGGAACAGAATTTGACCGGAATTGGGAGGTTGAACTCTGTGAGCGAGCGCTGGCGCGTGCGCGGCATCCGGGGCGCCATTACGGTCCCGAGAAACGACGCCCAGGATATCATCGACGCTACTTATGAGCTAGTGACGGAAATCATGCAACGCAACGCGGTCGATCCGGAAGAGATCGCGAGCGTGATCTTTACCGTCACGCCGGATCTCGACGCCGCCTTTCCGGCGGTCGGGGGACGGAAAGCAGGGCTTTCGGCCGTTCCACTCATATGTGCCACGGAAATCCCGGTTCCCGGTGGACAGGCCCGTTGCGTGCGGGTCTTGATGCATGTGAATACGACCAAGTCGCAGGCCGAGATCCAACACGTCTACCTGGGCGAAGCCGCGGCGCTCAGACCCGACTTGTGTTCGGGTCCGGCCGGCAACGGAGAGGCGAAGGAGGTACGCGAGTGAACGTGCAAGAGAGTTTGGCGTTGCCGCGGGCCCGTGATACGATCGGACGCATCACCCCGTACGTGCCCGGCAAGTCCATCGAGGAAGTCGCCGCCGAGTACGGTGTGCGCGACGTCGTGAAGCTGGCCTCCAACGAAAATCCCTTAGGGCCGTCCCCGCGTGCATTGGAGGCGGTGCGAAACGGTGCCGGAGAGATATTCCGTTATCCCGACGGGGCGAGCGGGGAGTTGATCGCCCTTTTGGCGGAGCGCCTCGACGTTCCCCAGGATCACCTCGTCGTGGGCAACGGCTCAGATGAAGTGATCAAGCTGTTAGCCGAGGCTTACCTGGAACCGGGCGATGAAGTTATTTATGCCGACCCGACGTTCTCCGAGTATGCATACGTCGCCCGGCTGATGGGCGCGGCCGAAATCCCGGTGCCCCTCGACGGCGAATGGGTACACGACCTCGAAGCGATGCTGAGCAAGGTAACCGACCGTACCAAGTTAGTCTTTATATGCAACCCGAACAATCCGACGGGTACCATTGTCTCCCATGAACGCCTGGAGCGCTTTCTGGCCGCGCTGCCGCCCCAAGCGATCATGGTCTGCGACGAAGCCTACGTCGAGTACGTGGACGACGCGTCTTTTCCGGACAGTTTAGGTTGGGTGCGCGAGGGAAAGCCCGTCGTCGTACTCCGCACCTTTTCCAAGGTCTACGGCTTGGCCGGACTGAGGATCGGCTACGGCATTGCCCCCCCGTACCTGATTGAGAACATCCGGCGCGTGAAAGAACCCTTTAACGTCAACCGACTCGCACAGGCTGCCGCGTGCGAAGCCTTGCGGGACGAAGAACACGTTGGACGCAGCGTGCGCCTAAACGCCGAGGAGCGGGAACGGCTCCGGCAAAGACTCGAGACCCTTGGCTGCACGGTCACACCCAGCCAGGCGAACTTTCTCTGGGTCGACCTCGGCCGGGATTGCCGTCCTGTACTGGAGGCTCTGTTGCAAAGAGGCGTGATCATTCGCGGCGGCGATGCGTTCGGCCAGCCGCACCACGTGAGGATCACGATTGGCAAGAAGGACGAGAACGACAAACTGCTGCGGAACCTCGAACAAGTTCTGCTGTAAACCCGTCTCAGGTGTGGGAAAGGAGTCGGTGCGCGTGATCGTAATCATGGAGCCGCAAGCGGATCAGTCTCAAATCGAAAGAGTTGTCGATCGCCTTAAGGAGTTCGGTTTTGACACACACATCTCGGCCGGTGTAGAACGTACCATCATCGGCGCGATCGGCCAAAAGAACGAGTTGCAAGTGCAACAGATCGAGGCGATGCAAGGGGTCGAGCGGATTCTGCCCATTTTGCAACCTTTTAAGCTCGCAAGCCGTGAGTTTCGCCCCGAGCGCTCTCAAGTAAAGGTAGGCGACGTCGTCTTTGGTGGTACGCACATCCCGGTCATCGCGGGGCCTTGTGCCGTGGAGAGCGAAGAGCAAATGCTCGCCGCGGCCCAGGCCGTAAAGGACGCCGGAGCGCACATCTTGCGGGGTGGAGCCTACAAACCCCGCACATCTCCGTATGCATTCCAGGGATTAGCCGAACGGGGGTTAGAGATTCTCGCTTGGGCCGGAAAGCAAGTTGGCCTACCGGTCGTGACCGAGGTGCTCAATCCGCGGGACGTCGAACGTGTGGCGGAGTACTCCGACATGCTGCAGATCGGTGCGCGCAACATGCAGAACTTCACCTTGCTCAGAGAAGTCGGTATGAGCCGGCGCCCCGTACTGCTCAAGCGCGGCCTGTCGGCTACGATCTCGGAATGGTTACAGGCGGCCGACTACATCATCTCGGGCGGCAACCACAACGTCGTTCTGTGCGAGCGCGGCATCCGCACCTTTGAGACGGAAACGCGCAACACGTTTGATCTCTCGGCCGTCGCCGCGGTGCACGAGCTGTCGCACCTGCCCATCGTCGCGGATCCGAGCCACGGCACGGGCAAGTGGCGTTACGTCACCCCTATGGCACGCGCGGCAGTCGCGGCCGGTGCGGACGGCCTGTTGATCGAAGTGCACCCGAACCCGGAACAGGCGCTGTCCGACGGCCCCCAGTCCCTTCGTCCGGAAGTGTTCGCCCAGCTCATGCAGGAGGTGCGCCGGGTCGCCGAAGCGGTGGGGAGAAGCATATGACACCCACGGAGACAGGGATAAGGGAAGGCTTAAACATCGCGATCGTCGGTGTGGGGCTTATCGGCGGTTCGCTGGGCATGGCCTGGCGAGCCGCCCCTAGGGCCCACCGGGTGATCGGCATCGTGCGGCGGCCAGAGGCCGGCGACGAAGCCGTCGCGCTGGGCGCATGCGATGAAGCCACGTGTGACCTGGCCGAGGGAGTCGCTGGGGCCGACGTCGTGGTCGTCTGCACGCCCGTCACGGCCATCGTGCCTACGGTACTTGAACTGCTTCCACACGTGCGTCCCGGCTGCATCGTCACGGACGCCGGCAGCACAAAACAACATATCTGCGAGACGTTGTGGGCGGAGGGGCGCGACGACGTTCCCTTTATCGGAGGACATCCCATGGCGGGTTCGGAGCGGATGGGCGTGGGCGCAGCCGATCCGTATCTCTTTCAGAACGCGGTGTACGTCCTCACCCCGAACGAAGACACGCCCGCGGAGAGCCTCGGGCTCCTCCGCAGCCTGGTCGAAGAGACGGGAGCGAACACCATCGTCATGGACGCGGCGCGCCACGATCGCATCGTCGCCGCCATCAGCCACGTCCCCCACCTGGTCGCTTCCGTCCTCGTGCAAACCGCGGCAGAGGTAAACCGGGCCATCCCAGAAACGCTGACTTTGGCGGCCGGAGGCTTTCGCGATACGACCCGGATAGCGGCCGGATCACCGGAGATTTGGCGAGACATCTGCGTGACCAACCGGGACGCGATCCTGGAGGTTCTGGACATACTGGAAGAGACGAGCAGGCACCTCAGGACGCTCTTGGAACGGGCCGACGCGACGGGCATTGGAAAATATCTGGCCGAGGCCCGGGAGCAGCGCCTGAAAGTGCCTGGGCGGTCCAAAGGAATCCTCAGCACGGTCCACGAGATCATCGTCCGCATTGTCGACCGGCCGGGCGAACTTGCCGCCGTCACCGGACTTCTGGCCGATGCCGGACTCAACATCATCGACATCGAGATATTGCGAGTGCGTGAAGGAGTAGGCGGTACGCTGCGCATCGGCTTTGAAAGTGAGCAAGCGAGCGACCAGGCCGTGCGCGTCCTCCTGTCCGGCGGTTACTCGGTGCTTCGGCACTGACCGCGGTCCGTGCCGAAGCAGGATTCGACGGAGATAAGGCGAAAGGAGACTCTGCGCTCCAGAGCATAGGGAGGACGGATCATGCCCACAGCGAGAACTGGGAGACGGTGCGTCGTGGCGGTCGACGGTCCGGCCGGCGCGGGCAAGAGCACCGTAGCTCGGGCCGTGGCCGCGCGCCTCGGCTACATCTATGTCGACACGGGGGCCATGTACCGGGCGGTCGCCCTGTTGGCGTTGAGGCACCGCATTCCACCCGACGCAGTCTCGCAGATTCTGGCGCGCCTCGACGAAGTCGAAATACGTCTCGAGCCGGCTGCGCCCGGCGAACCAAACCGTGTCTACTTGGACGGCGAGGACGTCACCGACGCCATCCGTGAACCGGAGGTGAACGCCCACGTATCGGAAATCGCCCGGCACGCCGCGGTTCGCGAGCGCCTTGTGGCCCTACAGCGTGCCTGGGCCCGAGAAGGCGGCATCGTGATGGACGGTCGCGACATCGGCACTGTCGTCTTGCCCGATGCGGACGTTAAGGTTTTCCTCGTGGCCGACGTCGACGTGCGTGCCAAGCGGCGGTGGAGGGAACTGCTCGACAAGGGGCACGCCGTGACGTTGGAAGAGGTGCGGCGGCAACTCATCGCCAGGGATGTGCAAGACCGCACGCGGGCCGAGTCGCCGCTGCGCAAAGCGGACGACGCCGTGGTCATCGATACGTCTGATATGGATATCCCTGCCGTGGTCGACGAGATCTTGCGCTTGTGCCGAGAACGCACGGCACGCGGCGAGGCCGGAACCGACAAGGCTTGACGTCGGACGGACGAGGGGGCAACGCGTCTATGGTGTTATATACCGTTGGCCGCTGGGTCGTACGCGGATATCTTAACTCCTTGTACGGCGTCGCGGTCTCGGGTTTGGAGAACATTCCGCAAAGGGGACCGGGCATTTTAGCGGGAAACCACTTGAGCTACCTGGACCCCCCGGTCATCGGGGCAGTCGTCCCGCGTCCCGTCCGCTTCATGGCCAAGGCCGAACTGTTCAAAATTCCTATTTTTAATCTTTTTCTACGTCGTATCCGTACGTTCCCCGTGCACCGCGGTGCGGCCGATCGGTCTGCCATTCGCGCCGCATTGCAGGTGCTTGAGGCCGGAGACTTAATGGCTCTTTTTCCCGAAGGTACGCGCAACCGGACGGGGGAACTGTTGCCGCCGCAAAAGGGCGTAGCCTCCATTGCGTTGCGCAGCCACGCGCCCGTCATCCCGGTCGGCATCACCGGCACGTCCATCGTCGACAGGCGGCTCCACCCGATGCGCAGGCCGTTGATCAGGGTTTCGTTCGGTCCTCCGGTGGATCTCGACGACCTACGCACGGGAGCTTTTAGCAAGCATATACTGGCAGAAGCGAGTAGCCGTGTGATGTCCGCCATAGAGCGACAGATCGAAATTTGCCGGAAGGGCAGGATTAGGGAGGCCGGGGGCGAATAAGTCATCGGATGGTGTTCTGAACGGGGGCCCTTCTGATGGTCCGGCGCTTTTTGCGTCATACTACGGTCGGGTTCCGGGAAGAGCGCCTTCACAAACGAGCGGCTGCGCGGTTCGGGTGCCGTAGAAGCCGAAGAACATCTTCCTATTGGGACCTTGTGTTTAGGGGATTAGGGGGTACAGTCGAGGATGACGGAGATCCACGAGGACCGCGAGCAGCAACAGGTAGCACCTGGGGAGCAGACATCTACTGTTGCTACCGAGACTGCCGCGGAAGTGAACGACGAGCAAGCCGATAAGAAGGAGGGAATTGAGGCCGACGCTTCCACCGACATGCTGACGCCGGACGAGGTGTACGACCAAACCTTCGTCACGCTGGAGCCCGGACAGATCATCACCGGTACGGTGGTACAGGTCAGCGACGACGAAGTGATGGTCGACGTGGGATACAAGTCGGAAGGGCGTATTCCCCAGCACGAACTCGGGCTGCGTCCCGGCGAGACCCCACACACCATCCTGCAGGTCGGCCAAGACATTGACGTTTACGTCATGAAGGTGGAAGATGCCGAAGGGAACGTCCTCCTTTCGAAGCGGCGTGCCGACAACCGCCTCGTATGGGAGAAGCTCGAGTCACTGAAAGAGTCGGGTGAAGTGATCGAGGCTACCGTGACCGAAAGGGTGAAGGGCGGTCTCCTCGTCGACGTGGGGCTCCGTGGTTTTGTACCCGCCTCCCATGTCGATCGGAACTACGTCGAAAACTTGGAAGAATACGTTGGCCAGACTTTGCGCCTGCGTGTAATTGAACTCGACAGACAGCGGAATAATGTCGTCCTGTCGCGCAAGGTCGTTCTCGAAGAGGAATATGAAAAGGCCAAAGAGAACGCCTTCCGGACTTTGAAGGAAGGCTCGATCATTCCGGGCGTCGTCCGGCGCCTCGTCGACTTCGGCGCGTTCGTCGATATCGGCGGCGGGGTCGAAGGCCTGTTGCATGTCTCCGAAATGGCCTGGAGCCGCGTCAATCATCCCCGGGACGTCCTCTCCGAGGGCGACGAGATTCAAGTCATGGTGCTCGAGGTCGACCCGGAGCGGGAGCGCATCTCCCTCAGCCTCAAAGAGACCTTGCCCGATCCGTGGGACACCGTCGATGAACGCTACGCCGTCAACGACATCGTTCCGTGTACGATTACGCGTGTGGTCGACTTCGGTGCCTTCGCCAAGCTGGAAGACGGGGTCGAAGGTTTGATCCACATCTCGCAGCTGGCCGACCGGCACGTCGCCTCGCCGAGCGAAGTGGTCAAGCCGGGCGACGAAGTGCAGGCTAAGGTCATCAGCCTGGATAAGCGCGCCCGTCGCATCGGGCTGAGCCTGAGGGACGCGGCGCCGAAGCCGAAGCGTGAGCCGGCCGCACCGCGGGAGCAGACATTCTCCGATCCGAACCGCGACGACACGCTCACCTTGGGCGACGTCTTCGAAGACCTGCAAACCTTCTTCGAGCGCCAGGACCCGAACGAGTAAGATGGTGTGATACGCCAACTATGGAAGGCCGACGTGCTCCGACGAGCATGTCGGCCTTTTCGCATATTGCCGGTGCCTTAGAGACACCCTATGCGGTGTTGAAGCCGGAAATGGGGTGTCTCGATGGGACTCGTCGTATTGCTTGCCTTGGCCGCTCTCGTCTTCTTCGGCCTCGCACAGCGGACTTTGGACCGCATGCGACTCACCGATACCCAAGCCCTTCTCGCGATTGCCCTCATGATCGCCGGAAGTTACGTGAGCCTGCCGCTCTTCGGACAGTCCAGCGTGAACGTGGGCGGCGCCCTCGTACCGCTAGGTCTTATCGTCTACTTGCTGGTGCGGGCCGGTACGGGCCGGGAGCGCGGGCGCGCAGTGCTAGCGGCCGTCGCATCCGGCATCGCCGTGACCGTGGTGAACAGCCTCTTTGAAGGTGGTCCCCACGGAGCCGCAGGCCGCCAGTTGCCGATCGATCCTCTGTGGCTTTCCGGCATCGTCGCCGGTCTCGTCGGCTATCTGGCAGGCCGCTCCCGCCGGAGCGCGTTTATCGCCGGCGTCGGCGGCGTGCTCCTGTCGGACGTGTATACGCTATTCACCTCGCCCTCGCCGACCATGGTCGGAGGCGCCGGCGTGTTTGACCAAGTGGTGATCGCAGGCGTGCTGGCAGTCGGCCTGGCCGAAATCGTGGGCGAGACGAGGGAGCGCCTCGGGGGCGGTCCCGATCTAGACCGGGATCGGCCTTTGGCGCTGCATCAAGACGAAGGAACCGGAGAGGAACCGGTCGGCGGTAGGAAGGATGAAGACCTTGGTTAAAGCCCTTTACGGACGCCTCTTGGTGCTCGCGCTCCTGCTTGCCGTTGCCTCGACACAGAGCGCCGGGCAAGAGAACGCAATCGACGTACCTCCGCTACCCGCGGGAATCGGGGACGAACCGGGCCATTCCGCCGAATACGTGGTCGATCTCCTAGACGAGGCGGAACGGCTCATTACGCGGGCAGCGATCCCGCTCGCGGTCGGCGACACGTACATCGACCGGGATAACACCGTGTACGAAGTGGTCGCGGTGGAACAAGGCCGCGTTCGCGTCGAAAGCCGTGGCAAGGCGGAAATGCCCGACGTCAGCGGAGAATCACCCAAGGCGGGCCTTGGGGCATTTCTCGCCAACCTGTTTCGCCGCGGGACGCTCCAGGCGGACCAAGGGCAAAACGAGGGTATCATCGGCATCTACCACACTCACTCCGCGGAATCGTATGAGCCGACGAGCGGCCAGGCCTTCGAGGAGGAACGGGGAGACGTCTACGAGGTAGGTATGGCCTTGAAAGAAGCCTTGGAAGCCGAAGGGTACCGGGTTGTCCTCTCCGAACGGCAACATTTGCCGCACGACGCGGGCGCTTACCAACGTTCCCGCCGCACTGCGGCCGAGCTGAGCCGCGAAAACCCCGTCACCCTTATTGACGTTCACCGCGACGCGGTACCTGATCCCGATCATTACCGCGTCAACGTGGGCGGGGAACAGATGACCGGGGTGCGCATCGTAGTCGGGAAGCAAAACCAGAACCGCGACGCGAACCTCGAGTACGCGAAGCGAATTAAAGCCATAGCCGACGAGAAGTTTCCCGGTCTCATCATCGGCATCTTCCACGCCAAAGGGAACTACAATCAAGATTTGGGCCCTCGGATGATCCTCCTCGAGTTCGGCACGCACACGACCACGCTGGAGGAAGCCAAGCGCTCGACCGCTCTCATGGCCCAGGTGATTCCCGCAGCCGCCGGCATGGCGCCGGGAACAAAGAAGGCTGCCGACCGTCAGATAGGTGGCGCAGCATCGGGCACCGTTTGGTGGATTTTGGGCATCTTAACCGTCGGCGGTGCGGTCTGGTACTGGATTAACAGGGAAGGCATCGGCCTCGGGCGGCGCGTCGGCGGCGACGACGGAGAGCAGGGCTAGGAGCGGTCCGCGATGGATGCGACCGTCACAGCCGTCGGCCTCGGCACGCTGCTCGGTGCACTGGCCCGCCTGTCGATGCTCCGCGTCGACTACAGGCAATACCCAAGCTATCCGCAGGCTTACGTGATCCACCTTACATTGGGCGCCATCGCGGCTTTCCTCGGTGCCGTCGCCATTCCCGCGCTGCTGGCGAAGGATTTTGC
Source organism: Bacillota bacterium (assembly GCA_012522135.1). Lineage (GTDB taxonomy): Bacteria > Bacillota > Limnochordia > DTU080 > JAAYLA01 > JAAYLA01. The sequence goes on from JAAYLA010000260.1 coordinate 14,373, forward strand.
CGCCGGCACCTTTCTTTCCCTGGCCGCGACGCAGTTTCGGGAAGTCCGCAATATCGAACGGGAGACGCTGACCCGCATCGAAAGCACGGAACTCGTGGTGCGGGGAACCGCTTACATCGAAGGCATCGCTCGTGTATTCGAAGCCCGCAACTACATCGCCATGGTAACCGCCACCCTGAGTACCGGCGGCTTCCTCTTGGCGGACGCGGCGTTGAACACCCTGCCTGCGGCCGTCCTCGCATCCGCCTGCGTGGGGGCAGTGTGCATCTTCGGTCTGAGCCGGGCCATGCGCGGACTGAAAGTGGCGGATATGGCGACGGTGCGCCCGGCCGAGATCGAATTCGACGGACCGACTTTGGTGGTGGCCGGAAACCGTCTGATGAACGTGGGGTCGGAAGCAGCCAGAGAAAAATACCGAACGGAGGCGCTCGCGGTCGTCATCGAGCCGAAGGACCCCAATGCGAAGGCAACTTTGGCCAACACGGGTCAAAGGCAAGCCCTAGCGCACAACGCGGCCGCGCTCCTCGGCGTGAAAAAGGACGTGGACACTCCCGAATTTACACCCATCGTACGCCGAAACATCGAGACGGGGGAAGTCAATCTGGTGCTTATTCCGGCTGAACGCGACATGGACGCTCTACTCCGCGCGGTCCTCGACACGCCGGTGTTGGAAGGGGCCTACCGACGTCCCCTTGCGGCACGGGCGGCGCGGATGGTCGATTAGAAAGGCAGGTGGCTTTCCGTGGAGGTCGATATCAAACGGGAAATCGTCGCCGTCGTTACGGTCGCTCCCGATCGCGTCGTGGGCGCGGTTCCCACCTTCCTGGCCGCGGATGACGCCGAACGGGAGCGGATAGCCTCCAGCCTCGCCGTGATCCTGCGGGCTGCCGTCCACGACCTGGGCAACGGCGCCTACGTCCTGGTCAAGCATTGAACGGTAAGGGAGCCTTCGGTCCATGCATATCGTCTACACCTGCTACGGCGGGGCCCATTCTTCCCCCGTAGCCGCCGCGGTCCATCTGGGCAGGCTTCCTCGGCACAGAACGCCCGCAGCGGCCGAGCTTCTGGCCTTGCCGTTGTTCGATCGCACGGACAGCAGGGGGCACGGCGTCTTATACGAGGTCGGTGTCGACGAGGGCGGTAACCCGGTTTACGTCCTAGGCCGCGGGCGGGCAGGTACGAGCGTGCTCCGGGCGCTGCAGAGCGGCTACGCTTTGGCCGGCGGTGCGCAGGGCGAGCTCCTCTTCGTCGACACGCTGCAAGCCGTGAACGCGTGGATGCGCATCGGCGGCTTCCTTTCCCGTGCCTTGGGATGGGTGCGCCTGGGCAGGCCGATCGTCATCTACGGTACACGCCGGGCTTACCCACGTCTCGTGCGGCTGGTCGCGGAAGTTGAAGCCCGTCTCAACCCGAGCGGGGGATCGACGCGCCCACACCGCTCTCCTCGCTGAAGACAATCCCTCGTTTCTGGGGTAGAATGGGTATGCCGAGTTGATTGAAGCAGAAGCGAGGGACAGGAGAGCATCGCCGTGTCGAAACCGATCGTTGCCATCGTGGGCCGGCCGAACGTGGGGAAGTCGGCTCTTTTCAACCGCATCATAAGCCGCAGACTCGCGATCGTGGAGGGAACACCTGGTGTGACCCGCGACCGCCTCTACGCTGACGCAGAGTGGACCGGCAGGAAGTTCATCCTGGTCGACACAGGGGGAATCGAAGAGCGGCCGGCGGAAGTCTTCAGCGCGGCCACGCGCCGGCAGGCTGAGGAGGCGGTCGAGGAGGCCGACGTGATCGTTTTTACCGTCGACGCCCAATCAGGCCTGCTGCCTGCCGACTGGGACGTGGCCGAGCTGCTGCGACGCACCCGCAAGCCCGTGATCGTAGCGGCAAATAAAGCGGACAACGAGCAGATTGCCCGCCAAGCAGCCGAATTTTTCCAGCTGGGCCTTTCCGAACCGATTCCGGTCTCCGCCGAACACGGAAAGAATATCGGCGACTTACTGGACCGCATCGTAGCCCATTTGCCTTCCGTTTCCGATGCACAGGAGCCCGAGGATGAGATCAAGATCGCCCTCATCGGCCGGCCGAACGTGGGGAAATCGTCGCTGGCCAACCGCCTCATCGGGGAAGAGCGGATGATCGTAACCGACATTCCGGGCACGACCCGAGACGCCATCGATACCGTCATCACCCGCGACGGCCGGACGTTCCGCCTCATCGACACCGCCGGTATGAGGCGCCGGTCGCGCATCGATACGCGGGTAGAGCATTACAGTACTTTGCGGGCCATCCGAGCAGCGGAACGCAGTGACGTCTGCCTCGTAGTGCTCGATGCAACCGAGGGAGTAACCGAGCAAGACGCCCGGGTGGCCGGCATTCCCCACGAGGCGGGGAAGGGCGTAGTACTCGTGGTAAATAAGTGGGATTTAGTAGAAAAACGCACCAACACGATGCAGGAATACGAGCAGTCGGTGCGGAATGAACTTGGATACTTGAGCTATGCGCCCATCGTCTTCGTCTCGGCGCGGACCGGCCAGCGTGTGGACCGCCTCCTCACGGTAGCCCAACAGGTAGCCGAGCAGGCCGCGATGCGCATCTCCACGGGGCGCCTGAACGAAGTCTTGCAAGAGGCAGTGCACCTGCATGCTCCGCCGTCCGACAAGGGCAAAAGGCTGCGCATTCTCTACGCAACGCAGGTGGGGGTGCAGCCTCCGCACTTCGTCCTCTTCATGAACGAACCAAGCCTATTTCACTTCTCATATCGCAGGTATTTGGAGGCCCGGCTCCGAGAAGCCTTCGGGTTTGTGGGCACTCCCATCATAATTACTGCGAAACGCCGAGGAGAGTGAACAATTGAGCAACTGGCTCTGGGTCCCGATACTTGTCATCGCGTACCTGTTAGGCTCAATTCCCTTCGGCCTGCTCATCGGCAAGGCGAAAGGAGTCGACGTCCGAAAGGCGGGCAGCGGCAACATCGGCGCCTCGAACGTCATGCGAATCGTGGGCACGCCGTGGGCCGTCACTGTCCTGGTGCTGGACGCGGCGAAGGCGGCCCTGCCCGTTTACATCATGCGGTGGGCAGGCTACGATTCGGCCGCGTTGCAGCTGGCAGCAGGTTTGTGCGCGGTCTTCGGCCACACGTGGTCCGTCTACTTGCGGGGGAAAGGAGGACGGGGCGTAGCCAGCGCGCTCGGCATGTTCATCGCGCTGACGCCCACAGTCGCCCTGATCGGTTTCGCCAGTTGGGTGCTGGTCGTAGCCGTCACGCGGTACATCTCCTTGGCTTCGATGCTTTCCGGAGCCGTCATCGTTACAAGCATGTTCCTTCTCCAGATGCCCACGCCCTACCGGTGGGGTGCCGTCGCTTTGTTCGTACTGGTCGTCTACCGCCACATTCCCAACATTAAACGGCTCCTAGCGGGTACGGAGCACCGTTTCGGCGAGAAACCTACAGCCCGTCCGTAGCTGCTTTTTCGTGGTCCGTAAAGCACGTCCCTCCTCATTAGCACGGTGAAGTTCCCTGCGCGTTTTCAGGTCTAAGGCCGCGGCCCGGTCCATATAGTGGTATTGGTCTGTACAGTCTCGCGTTGGCCAAACCCCGCCCCGGCGGCCAACTGCGCAGCGCCAAGCGAGTCGGAGGAGGGACCGGTGTTGACGGATCGTTTTGACATTTTTCGCGACATCACCGAACGAACCGGTGGCAGCATCTACATCGGCGTGGTCGGGCCTGTCCGCACGGGCAAGTCCACGTTTATTAAGCGCTTCATGGACCTGCTCGTCCTGCCGAACATCAAAGATGGAGCGGTGCGCGAGCGAACTCAGGATGAGCTCCCCCAAAGCGGCGCCGGCCGGACCGTAATGACTACCCAACCCCACTTCGTCCCCGATGAGCCCATCCCCGTCCGCTTTGGTGAAGGGCTGACGGTCCGGGTGCGGCTCGTCGACTGTGTTGGCTACGCGGTGGAAGGCGCCCAGGGCTTCGAAGACGCTTCCGGGCCGCGCATGGTCCGCACGCCTTGGTTCGAAGAGGAAATCCCGTTCCAGCAGGCGGCCGAAATCGGCACACGCAAGGTGATCGAGGAACACGCCACCATCGGCCTCGTTGTGGTGACCGACGGCAGCATAACGGATCTGCCCCGGGGAAGCTACATGCCCGCTGAAGAACGCGTGATCGGGGAGCTGAAAAGCCTAGGCAAGCCGTTCCTCGTCGTTCTGAACACCACGGACCCCACCTCGACCCGCGCCCGAGAAGTCAAGGCCGATATTGAAACCCGCTACGGCGTCACGGTCCATCCCGTTAACTGCCTCACTATGACCGACGCGGAAGCCGTCGACTTGCTGCACCAGGTGCTGTTTGAGTTTCCGGTGCGGGAGATCAGCGTGCGGTTGCCCGACTGGGTGGCAGAGCTCGACACGGATCACCCCCTATTGCGTTCCTTCCTTGATGCGCTGAAGGAGGACGTCGAGGCCGTCCAGACGGTGCGCGACGTGGAACGCCTGACTGCCTCGGCAGCTCAGCTCCCGGACGTAGAGAGCGCCCGGCTGGCTCGCCTCGACTTGGGACACGGTCGGGCGACGATTGCGGTCAGCGTACGGGATAGCCTGTTCTACGAAGTCATCGCCGAACTGACGGGCTTTGAGATCACCGGCGACCACCACCTGATCCGTCTCATGCGCGAGCTGGCTCTGGCCAAGCGGGAATACGACAAAATTGCCGACGCCCTCGCACAGGTAGAGGAAACCGGATACGGAATCGTCGCGCCGAGGATTGAGGACATCACCTTCGACGAGCCCGAGATTATCCGAAAGGGCGGTCAGTTCGGTGTGCGCCTGCGGGCCAGCGCTCCGTCGATCCACATGGTGCGGGCCAACATCATGACGGAAGTGACGCCTTTCGTGGGTACGGAGAAACAGGGAGAAGAGCTCGCCAGATACTTCACCGAGGAGTTTGAAAAGGATCCGGCCCGGGTCTGGAATTCCGACTTCCTCGGTAAGTCGCTGCAAGACCTGATACGCGAAGGGATTCAAAGCAAACTGTACCGCATGCCCGAGAACGCCCAGAAGAAGCTCCAGGAAACCCTCACGAAGATCATCAACGAGGGCAGCGGCGGGCTGATTTGCATCATCTTGTAGCCCGCAGAAGTGCAATGCAAGGCGGCTGGACTTCTTCATAGGAGGAACCTCCGCGGCTTTACAGCGGCCGTGGGGGTTGTCTTTATGCCTCCGTTTCAGCCGCGGGCTGCATACAGTGCGTGTAGACGGGGGATCATAGCGTCAACACCGCTACCTTGGCGGGTTACGAGAAAGGATGGGCCGTATGAACAAGACCGAACTCATCGAAGACGTCGCCACAAGAACAGGACTGACGAAGAAGGACGCGGGTGCAGCCGTGGACGCACTGTTTGAGGCGGTGACGGAGGCCTTGGCTCGAGGCGACCGCGTGCAGCTCGTAGGCTTCGGCACCTTCGAAGTACGCCGCCGGGCGGCCCGCAGCGGCCGGAACCCTCAGACCGGTGAGGTCATGGCGATCGCGGCGCGCAACGTCCCGGTATTCAAGGCAGGCAAGAGTTTGAAGGAGTCGGTGGAGAACTCTCGCTAGCCACGCAGACGCCCTCACCCCGCGTCCGCCGTTTCCGCTCCGCCACCCTCATGGACCGCCCACAGTGCCTCCGTGTATACATGCCTGCCGACCCTCCCCGCAAACCTTTAAGTGGACTATAATTATAAACAATGCCGTTCCCTGATCCCCTGAATGCGGCGGCGACGGGTGCCGCCGACGCCGTCCGTTCCGCCGTTTACGC
>JAAYLA010000261.1 GCA_012522135.1 Bacillota bacterium
AGGAGGAAGGAGCAAAGGCCAACGAGCTCCCAAAAGATAAAGAGCAGCAGAAAATTGTCAGCCAGAACGAGGCCCAACATCGACGCCGTGAAGAGGGAAAGTACGGCATAGTACCTCTTGTAGCGGGCGTCGCCGTGCATGTAGCCGAGGGAGTAGACGTGTACGAGCAAACTGACCAGGGTGACGACGACGAGCATGACGGCCGTCACCGCATCGACCTGGTAGCCCATGCGGATCGTGACGGAACCGAGCTCGGCCCACGTAATTCGGCCCGATGCCGCCCCGCCGCCGATTACGTCGACGAGCACCAGGACGGACAGGGCCAACGCGACGGAAACCGCGGCGATACCAATCCGGTCGCCTTGACCTTTGACCCTCTGACCGAAAAGCGAGATGGCCGCCCAGGAGGCGATAGGGAAGACGGGAATCAGCCACGCAACGTTAGCCACGGTCGCCACCTACCATTTGAGCAAATTCATGCGATCGATGTCGATGGTATCACGACGGCGCGCGATCATCAGGATGATGGCGAGTCCGACTGCGACCTCCGCCGCCGCTACCGTCATGACGAAGATGACAAACGCCTGACCCGCAGGCTGAAGCGGGGACAAATACCGCGAAAAGGCGATCAGGTTGACGTTCACCGCATTCAACATGATCTCGATGCACATCAAAATGCGGATGGCGTTTTGGAGCGTCAGCGCGCCGTACAGGCCGATTCCGAAGAGCAGTGCACTGAAAGAAAGGACGTACGTAAGCGGCAATTGCATCGTTAGCCCTCCTCGCGCATCGCGAGCACGATGGCGCCGACCATACCGACCAACAGCACCAGGGAAGCGACCTCGAAGGGAATGACGAAGTCGCTGAAAAGCAAGGTACCTATCGCTCGCGGCGTGTCGGTCGCCACTTCTGCAGGCGGCGGCTGTCTCAGTCCGGCTTGATGATACAGATACACCATAAGAGCTGCGAAACCGGCGGCTGCGCCGACCGGAGCGACCTTCCGGCCCAAGCTCGAACGTTCGCTGCCGCGCGGTGTGCCTTCGGTTCCCTCGGACAGCATGATGCCGAAGATCAACAGCACGGTGATCGCGCCGACGTAAACCAAGACCTGAGCCGCGGCCACGAAATCGGCACTCAGCATGAGGAAAACAGCCGCGACACCGAAAAACGTCAGTCCGAGCCACAAAGCCGCGTGCATCACCTTAGCGCTCACTACAACGCGCCAAGCGGCTACCAGAGTGATCAGGCAGATGGCCAGGAAAAGAACGTCGGAGACAGTCATCGCGTCGGCTCGCCTCCGGTCTTGATCCCGAAGTTGATCGTGGCGGTTACCTGCCGCCGGCCGATTTCGGCTAGACGTTCCTTATCGTACACCAGGTTGGCCAGGTCGACATCGGCGAGCTCGTACACGTCCGACATGGCCAAAGCGTCGAAGGGGCAGGCCTCCACGCACAATCCGCAGTACATGCACCACGTCGCATCGATGTTGAAGGCGTCGAGCACCTTGGCCCGACTGGGTCCGCGGTGGGATTGGATCTCGATGCAGTTCACGGGACACGCCTTTGCGCAAAGCTCGCAGGCCACACACTTCAAATTGCCGTCCACGTCGGAAAGGAGGACGGGAAGGCCGCGAAAACCAACCGGCAGATCGAGCCTCTCTTCAGGATATTGCACCGTGACCGTCGGTCGGACCATGTTCTTGAACGTAACGCCCATGCCGATAGCGGCACCCTTGAGCGTGCTTGCCACCTCACGGAGGTATCGAAGCATCGGCCAGCCTCCTTAAAAAGGGAACCAGTTTTTCCGGTGCCGACTCTCAGCCCCATATCAGCACGATGGCAGAAGTCGCCAACAGCTGAACGACGCCGGCGGGAATCAGCACTTTCCAGCCCATGCCCATCAAATGGTCCACCCGGATGCGGGGGAACGTCCACCTGATCCACATGGCAAAAAAGACGAAGCCGTACACTTTGATTAACATCCAGGCAGCGGGGGGCAGGAACGACGGTCCAAGCCATCCTCCCCAAAACAGAATTGCGTTCAGGGCGCCGGCAGCGGTGAGGGACGCGTACTCGGTCAGGAAGAAGATGGCCCATCGCATACCGCTGTACTCCGTGTTAAACCCGGCGACTAGCTCCGACTCCGACTCCGGCATATCGAACGGACCTCGGTTGAGCTCGACGAGGGTAGCGATGAGGAAGACGAGCCAACCTACGGGCTGGAGCACGATGAACCAGACGCCCCATTCCGCCTGGGCCTGCACGATATCGTACAGGCTCAGGGAACCGGCCAGAATCGCAGTAGAAACTACAGCCAGTGCTAGGGGTACCTCGTAGCTGACGAGTTGCGCCGCAGACCGCATGGCTCCCAATAACGACCACTTGTTGTTCGAGCTCCATCCGGCCATCAGAAACGAGATCACCATGAAAGAACTGGCCGCGGCCACATAAATGAGGCCAATATTCAGGTCGCGCACGACGATGTCCGGCGTCCAAGGGATCACGACGTAAACGAGAACCCCGGAGGCAAAGGTCACGATGGGAGCCAAGACGAACAGCACGCGATCGGCGGCGGCGGGAATGACGTCTTCCTTAAACAGCAGTTTCAAAGCGTCAGCAAAGGTTTGGAACAGGCCGAACGGCCCAAGGCGGTTGGGCCCGGGTCGCTGTTGAATGTGGCCTGCGACCTTGCGTTCGGCCCAGATCAATAGCAAGGCGTTCAACAGGATAAAACCCAGGACGAGCAGCGCCTTCACGAGGGCCCAGATGACGTTGACGAATCCGCCGGACAATCCCCACGCCGCGAACAAATCGTTCAGAGCTTGCGCCACTACCGATCCACCTCGCCCATTACGATGTCCAGGCTGCCGATGTTGGCGACAATGTCCGCAATCATGTGGCCGCGGCTGAGGAGTCCGAGCATTTGCAGGTGAACGAAGCCCGGCGCCCGCCACTTCAACCTGTACGGTACGTCACTCCCATCCCCGACGAGGTAGCAGCCGACCTCGCCGCGAGGTGACTCGACACGGGCGTAAGTATCGCCCTCGATGCGAAGCCGGCGGGGCAGGGCACCCATCACCTCACCGCGGGGCAAATCGTCCAGACCGTGGCGCACCAACTTAATGCTCTCGGGCAGTTCTTTCATCCGGACCACGTAACGATCGTAGCAGTCTCCGTTGGTTCCGACAGGCACTTCGAAATCGTACCGGTCGTAGACAAGATACGGATCGGCCTTGCGGATGTCGTATGCGACGCCCGAGGCTCGCAAGACCGGGCCGCTGGCTCCGTAGGCGATCGCCTCTTCCGCCGAAAGAATTCCGATGCCTTTCGTGCGAGCCTCGAAGATCTTATTGCCCGTCACGAGGCGGTGGTAGTCGGTCAGCTTGCTTTCCAGATCGTCGAGGAAGCGCCGGACGCTGTCTACGAAGCCGCCGTAAACGTCGTTGCGGACCCCTCCGATGCGTAAGAAGTTGTAGAGCATCCGCGCACCGGTGACGGCTTCAAATATGTCGAGGAGCTTTTCCCTTTCACGCCACGCATACAAAAAGGCCGTGGTAGCCCCCAGATCCAAGGCAAAGGCGCCGAACCACATGAGATGGCTGGCAATGCGCTGCAGCTCGTTCATAATAAAGCGGATGTACAGAGCCCGCTCGGGCACCTCGAC
>JAAYLA010000262.1 GCA_012522135.1 Bacillota bacterium
AACTCTGCACGTTTATCGATACCGTCGATAGCGTCGATGTTCTTCAGGAGCCGTATGCGAGGCCCGCACGTACGGTTCTGTGAGAGGGCTGACGCTCGCCTGAGCAGCGAGCGTCACCCTACTCGATCGTCATTCCACCCGCACCGTGGCAAAGCGCACCTTTCCGTCGGCGACGGCTTGCTCCACCTGCCGTTGCAAAGGGGTGAGCCGAGCCCCGCCGCTTTTCACGTCGACCAGTACGATTTCGTCGATGTGGCCTGCATGGTAACCCGAAAACACCACGAGGTCGACGATGCCGCCCAGAAACCGCACGTCCCCCGGATGGAAAGGAAAGCCAGGCAAAAAGGGCGCGAGCTGCTCGCCGATCTGCCCCTTGAGTACCGACCGGCTGCGCTCGACGGCCTGCTGCGCCCGTTCCCGCAAGGCCCGCCGCATCCGCAGGCGCCAGGCGACTTCCCGTACGAACAGCAGCAACACGAGACCGCCGATGATCCACGGGTAAACCCTTTCCATATAACAAGTCACCCCGGGTTCCATCATGCTGCCGCTCGCCCGTCCCTTCCCACACGCCGTGAAACAGATACCGAACCGAGCGGCCAAAGGTGTGTATTCCCCGGATGCCCGGCGATGCCTGCCTCGTCGCCGCCCCGAAGAAGGAGAGTCCGCCGTCGTGGCGAAGTAGTGCTCGGGGTTGTGTGGCATCATTTTGTTTCATACCGCGTTCTCATGGAGGGATGTGGGCATGGCCCGTACTGCTGGCCAGGAGCGAGTTTCGGTCGTCGATCTGCGCTGTGAGTACCGGAGGAACCCGACCGGCATCGGCGAGCGGCGCCCCAGGCTGTCGTGGCGCCTCGTTTCCGCGGAGCGGGGCGTGCGGCAGGCGGCGTACAGAATCTTGGTGGCGAGCCGGCCGGAGCTTCTGGACCGCAACGAAGGGGATCTTTGGGACTCGGGCCGGGTCCCTTCCTACGAAACGACGCACCGGGTGTATGAAGGTGCGGCCCTGCGATCGCGCCAAGTTTGCCATTGGAAGGTACAGGTTTGGTGCGACGGGATGGACGAACCGGTCGAGAGCGAAACGGCGCATTGGGAGATGGGCCTTTTAGAACCCGGCGACTGGCGGGCGCAGTGGATCGGCCTGCGTGCGGGGGAGGACGAGCCCGCGCCCGATCTGAGCGGAAACCGGTGGATGTGGGTGCAGGGTAGGGAGCAGGGCGCCTCGGACGGTGGGGCGAGGAATCGGGTCCGGGCCTACTTTCGTCGCACGTTCGAGCTGCCGGCAGAGGCTACCGTCAAGAGCGCACGGCTGCTCATCAACGCCGATCGGGTCTTCCGCCAATATGTAAACGGGTTCGAGTCGGCGCGCCACACCTTCTTCCAACGGCGCATGCAGTGGGTCGATTTAAAGTACTACCTGCGGCCGGGCAAGAACGTCTTGGCCGTCGAGGTAGAGCGGCCCGGCCTGCCCGCGGGGCTCATCGGCAGGTTCGAGGCGGAGCTGGAAGGCGGCGAGCGGCTGACCTTCGACATCGACGAAACGTGGAAGGCGAGCAGCGTGCACGAGCCGGGCTGGGAGCGCCCGGACTTCGACGACGCACACTGGGCTGCCGCAAGTCCTGTAGCCCGCTACGGAGACGAGCCCTGGGGCCGGCAGGAGATTCCGGGCTGGGCCGAGCCGGCTCCCTTCCTGCGCAAAGGGTTCAACGTGGACGGACCGGTGCGGCGGGCCCGGCTCTATGCGACGGCCCTGGGGGTGTACGAGCCGCGGCTGAACGGCGAGCGGGTAGGCGATGCCTACTTTGCTCCGGGTTGGACGGATTACAAGAAACGCCTCCAAGTGCAGGCTTACGATGTGACGCGCCAGCTGCGGCAGGGCGAGAATGTAATCGGTGCGATCTTGGGCGACGGGTGGTACGCGGGCTACGTCGGCATGTTCGGACGGCATGTGTACGGGCCGTATCCCCTCGGGTTCCTCGCCCAGCTCGAGATCGAATACGAAGACGGCCGGGTGGAACACGTGGTCACCGACGGCTCGTGGCGGGGCACAAGCGGGCCGATCGTCGCCTCGGACATGCTGATGGGCGAAACGTACGACGCCCGGCTCGAGCTTACCGGCTGGGACCGCCCCGGCTACGACGCCCGCGACTGGCAGCCGGTGCAGGTGCTTTCCCCCTACCGGGGCACCCTGTACATGCAGGTGGAGCCGCCGGTACGCGCCACGCTCACGCTGCGGCCGGTGGCGAAGAGTGAACCCCAGCCGGGCGTGACCATCTTCGACCTGGGCCAAAACATGGTGGGCCGGGTGCGCCTGCGGGTGCGGGGAGCCGAAGCGGGGCAAGTGATCACGCTGCGCCACGGAGAAATGCTCCTTCCGGACGGGTCCCTCTACACCTTGAACCTGCGCAGCGCCCGCCAGATCGACGTGTACATCTGCAAAGGCGGCGACGAGGAATGGTTCGAGCCCCGCTTCACGTTCCACGGCTTTCGTTACGTGGAGGTGCGGGGCTATCCGGGTGAGCCCGAACTAGATGACGTGGCGGGCGACGTGATGCACTCCGACACGCCCATTACCGGCAGCTTCGAGTGTGCGCAGCCGATGATCAACCAGCTGCAGAGCAACATCGTGTGGGGCCAGCGGGGGAATTTCCTGAGCGTGCCGACGGACTGCCCGCAGCGGGACGAGCGGCTCGGCTGGACGGGCGATGCCCAGGTGTTCGTCCGGACGGCCAGCTTCAATGCACTGACGGCGCCCTTCTTCGCCCAGTGGATGCAGGATGTGGTCGACGCGCAGCGGGAAGACGGCGCCTTCAGCGACATCGCGCCGGCGCCCGGGCTCGGCAGCGGCACGGCGGCGTGGGGCGATGCGGGCGTCATCGTGCCGTGGACGATGTATTTGTGCTACGGCGATCGGCGCATCTTGGAGCGCAGCTACCCGGCGATGACCCGCTGGATCGAGTACTTGAAGGAGCACAGCGACGGCTTGATCCGCCCCGCGCAAGGCTACGGCGACTGGCTCTCGGTCGACGCCGACACGCCCAAGGACGTCATTGCCACGGCCTACTTCGCTTACAGCACGAGCCTCGTCGCCCGGATGGCCAGGCTCTTGGGCAAGGACGACGACGCGGAAAGGTACGAGAAGCTGTTCGAGGAGATCCGCAAGGCCTTTCACGCGCGCTTTGTGAAGGAAGACGGGCGGATCCACGGCGACACCCAGACGGCGTATTTGGTCGCCTTGCGGATGAATTTGCTGGACGAGGAGGGACGCCGCCTGGCCGTGCACCACTTGGCCGAAGACGTGCGCCGGCGCGGCAACCGGCTGTCGACGGGCTTCGTAGGCTGCTCGTACCTTTTGCCCGAGCTGACCGAAGGCGGCGAGCTCGATTTGGCCTACACGCTCCTTTTGGCCACCCACTATCCGTCGTGGGGTTATTCCATCCAACTGGGCGCGACGACGATGTGGGAGCGGTGGGATTCGCTGAAGGAAGACGGCACGTTCCAGGACGTAGGAATGAACTCCTTCAACCACTACGCGTACGGCTCCGTGGGCGAGTGGCTGTACCGGTACGTGGCGGGGATCGAAGTGGAGCCGTCCGGGGCCGGGTACAAGGAGTTCGTCGTGCAGCCGCACCCGCACCCCCGGATGCCGTGGGCCCGGGCCAGGTACGAATCGCTGCACGGGCCGATCGCGGTCGACTGGCGCGTCGAGGGCGAGCGGTTTGCCCTCGATTTGGAGGTGCCGGCGAACACTTTGGCCACCGTGTACTTGCCGACGGCCGATCCGGGCAGCGTGACGGAAGGCGGCGTGGCGGTGGGCGAAGGCAACCATGCGACGGCGGCGGGCGTGGAGTACGTGGGCGTGGCGGAGCGTTTCGGCCGGCCCCGGGCGGTGCTGCGGGTCGGGTCGGGCCGCTACGCGTTCACGTGCCGGTACGCCTGAGCCCGGCCGCGCCGTTTGCGAACATGCCCTGGTGGTCGAAGGCGATGGGCTCGGGCGCGCCTTCGGGTGTGAGCGTACCTGCGTGCATGAGCTCGGCCTCCCACCAGGGCTCCGACACCCAAAGCCGCTCCAGGTGTTTCGTATCGGGTATGCGGGCGATGCGGGCCGTCTCCGTCATCACGCCGATGCAGCAGGCCAGGGCCACGTACAGCGCCTGCCGGTCGGTGTCGACGGTGAGGGGGATGCGGGCCTCCTCGGGTTTTTTGGCCGTGATGCAGTTCATGTACGTTTTCACGACGTCGACGCGCTCTGCGGCCCGGCGCAGCACGACGTCGGCCATGCCGATGCCGGAGGCGTTGCCGTCGGTGTCGTCGGTCAGATCACGCACGATGATCCGCTGGATCGTAGGCTTGGCGGCGAGCGGGCCCCTGTAGTAGCGGTTGATGACGTTCGCATCGGCCCCGGTGCCGCTGATGTCTTTGCCAATGCGGTCGATGATGAGGACGTCGAGGGCCGTGCCGGGCAGCCGGGCCAGCTTCTCCCTGGCCATTTGGAGCAGTTCCTTTTCGCGCTCGTAGGTCGTCTCGGCGGGCACGGCTTCGATATGGGCAAGGCGCGAGCGGCCGTTTTCCACCAAGGCGATGCCGAAGGGGATTCTGGCCCGCTCGAGGCTTAGCTCGGCCACTTGGGGCAAAAGCTCGGGAAAGCGAAAGTCGCCTTGGGCGTGGAGCGTATCGGCGCCGTGCTGCTTGCCGAGGCCGATCGCGATCATTTTGATGAGGCCGCTCTCGGTAGGGCCTTTGAAGTCGGTGTGGGGTTTCACCCGGGCGATGGGGATGACGGCGTCGGCCAAGGTCGCGGCGATCTTGTCGAAGTACACCGGCACGCCGCCCGCCACGTGGCCCAGCACGACGGTTTCCATCGATGCCCGGATCGGCGCGCCCACGGTTTCTTCGGTGACGCCCAGGTGCGCCAGCATGGCTACTTGGCCTTCCGCCGTCGCGCCTCCGTGGCTGCCCATGGCCGGGACGATGAAAGGCTCGGCCCCTAGGCGACGCACTTCGGCTACCACCGCAGCCGTCACTTCCGCGATGCGGTCGATGCCCCGGCTGCCGACGGCTATGGCTACCTGGCCGCCCTCGGGGATGCGGGAGGCGATATGGGGCGCCCGCACCGCTTCCGCGACCGCGCCGGGGATGTCGGTAATCTCGGTCGTGTCGAGTTCTTGCCGAACGGGTAGCCAGCGGGGGAGCCGGCCCCGTTCGAAAATGCTGAGACCCATGGGGGATCCCCCTTTTCGCTCACATGATATGAAGGCGACGGACCCGCCGGGCAGTCACGTGCCGGCGGGTCGTTCGCTGCTGCCGGGTCTGGAATCGCCCGGCCCCGTGCCCTACGACGCCGCGGCCCGGGCCACCAGCTCCAAAAACCGTCCGTAGGCGTCGTCCCACAGCGCACGGTCCGCCGGCGCGGATTCCTCTAGCGCCACCGACCGACGGATGAGGGACCGGGCCTCGCCTAGGTCACCGAGCGCGCCGTGGGCAATGGCCTGCACCGCCAAGTTGCCCATGGCCGTCGCCTCCACGGGACCGGCCAGCACATGCCGTCCCGTCGCCCCGGCGGTGAAGCGGTTGAGCAGCTTATTGCGGGACCCGCCGCCCACGACGTGCAGTACCCGGAGGGGCCGTCCGGTCACCTCTTCCAGCTGTTCAATCACCATCCGGTACTTAAGCGCCAGGCTCTCGAGCACGCAGCGGACGTATTCGCCCACCGTTTCGGGCTCGGGCTGGCCCGTCTCCCGCGCGAACGCGGCGATTTTCCGCGGCATGTCGCCCGGGGCGAGAAACCGCCGGTCGTCCGGGTCGATCAACGTGCGCAGGGCCGGCGCCCCGGCGGCCAGGTGGGTCAGCTCGTCGTACGTGAACTCTTCTCCTTGCGCGGCCCAGTAGCGGCGGCATTCCTGCACGATCCAAAGGCCCATCACGTTTTTCAGCAGCCGGAAAGTTCCCGCCACGCCGCCTTCGTTCGTGAAATTGTACTGCTGCACTGCGGGGGTGATGAGGGGCGCGGTCACTTCCACCCCCAAAAGCGACCACGTGCCCGAGCTCAGGTAGCACCAGTCGTCGCCCGCGCCCGGTACCGCCGCGACCGCCGAACCCGTATCGTGCACCGCGGGCAAGACGACCGGAACCCGGCCCGCGCCCGTCTCGCCGGCTACGGACGGGACGAGCCGCCCGATCACGGTGCCCGGCTGCACCACCCGGGGCATGATCTCCAGCGGTAGCCCGAAGCGGCGGAACAGAGCCTCGGACCACGTCATGGCCTGCGGGTTAAAGAGCTGCGTCGTCGTGGCGTTTGTAAATTCCGCGGCCTTTTCCCCCGTGAGCAGGTACGTAAACAGCTCGCCCATCATCAGCAACGTGCGGGCCATTTCGAGCTGTCGCGCCCGGTGTTGGGCAAGGGCGATGAGCTGGTACAACGTGTTGAAGGGCAAAAATTGGATGCCCGTCTCGCCGAAGACGAAGTCCGCTCCCACCTCTTCCAGTACCCGCTCCATCACGCCCTCGGCCAAACGGTCCCGGTAGTGGAAGGGCGCGCCGAGCACTACGTCGCCGGGTCCTAGAAGTCCAAAGTCGACGGCCCACGTGTCGATGCCGATGCTCGCCAGGGTTCCCCCGGCCGCCGCCTTGCCGATGCCCGCCTGGATTTCGTGGAAAAGCTCGAGCCAGTTCCAGTGCAGGTGTCCGAACAGGCGGACGGGGCGGTTGGGGAAGCGGTGCACTTCTTCCATCGTCAACTGCCCGTCGCCGACGCTACCGACCACGGCGCGACCGCTCTCGGCGCCGAGGTCGACCGCGAGCAGGCGCAGCTTTGCCATGTCCGTGCTCCTTTCTTTGCGATTACCCGGTGGCGTTTAAACTCAAGACGACCAGCTTTGACCGCCTTTGCCCCGGGCTTGGATCTTTTCGGCGTAGCCGCTCTCGGCGTACGCAGTCAGCGGATCCGGATGGAGGCCCAGCTCGGCGCGCACTTGGGCCAAAAGCGGGCGCACGTCGGTCTCGAACGCATCTTGCAAAATCGCTTCGGCCCCCAGCACGTCGCCTGCGTCTTGGGCCCGGCGCAGGGCGTCGAAGTCCACGAGCAGCGCCTTGGCGTAGTAGCGCTGCACGTTCATGATGGAGCGGATCATGGCCGGGATCTTCGGCTCGATGTTGTGGCTTTGGTCGATCATGTACGCGACGCGCTCGGCCGTCGGGCGTGTGGCGGGATCCAGCAGCCCGGCGACCATTTCCTTCATGATCAAGAAGAGCTGGTACGGGTCCATGGTGCCCACGATCACGTCGTCGTCGGCGTACTTGCGGTCGTTGAAGTGAAAACCGCCGAGCTTGCCTTCGTCGAGCAGGTTGGCCGTGATGTGCTCGATGTTCGTACCTTGCGGATGGTGACCGGTGTCGACGAGCACTTCCGCCTTCGGCCCTAGCTTCATGGCTAAGAGCAGCGCCATGCCCCAGTCGGGGATGTCCGTGTGGTACCAGGCGGGCTCGAAAAACTTGTACTCGATCAATAGGCGCATGTCGCCGGGCATCGCCGCGATGACTTCCTGCAGCCCTTCGATGAGCCACTGTTTGCGACGCCGGAAGTCCCCTTGGCCCGGGTAGTTCGTGCCGTCGGCGAGCCACAGGCTGACGATGTTCGAACCTACTTCCTGCGCGATGGCGACGCAGTCGAGCATGTGGCGCACGGCCTTCTTGCGCACCTTCGGATCGGCGTGGCACAGGCTTCCCAATTTGTAGTCGTCTTCCTGGAACAAGTTCGGGTTGATGGCGCCCAGCTTGATGCCGTGGTCTTCGGCGTGTTTTTTCAGAGCCGAAAAGTCGTCGACCAGATCCCACGGGATGTGCAGGGCGACCGACGGTGCCGCGCCGGTCACTTTGTGCACCATGGCCGCGTCTTCAATTTTCTCGAAGGGGCTGCGGGGCACGCCTTCCTGCTGGAACACTTTGAAGCGGGTGCCCGAATCGCCGTAGCCCCACGACGGCGTCTCGATGGCCAGTTCCTTAAGGTGCGCTTTGACCCATTCTACGTCGACGCCCCGGTCCGTTTGCTGCTTTTCCCAGTCCGGGTACCGTGCGAGAAAGCCATCTGTGGACATGTTCCTACCTCCTGCTCGCTCGATCGGAATAGCGCCGTACCAATGAAGTAAAGGCAAAAGGGCCCGCCGTCGCACATGTGCGCGGGCCCCGGCAGATTAGCGCATGTAAGCCGCTTGCACGCCGCCGTCGACGGTGAGGGTGCAGCCCGTCGTCTTGCCCGAGCGGTCCGAGGCGAAGAAGGCCACGGCTTCGGCGACGTCTTGCGGGTACACGTTCACCCGCAGGGCGGTGCGCTTCCTGTAGTGCTCTTCCAATTCGTCCGGGGCGATGCCGTATTCCGCCGCCCGCTCCTCACGCCACTTGCTCGACCAGATGAAAGAACCTTCCAGCACCGCATCGGGCGCGACGCAGTTGACCCGGATGCCGGCGGGTCCGAGCTCTTGAGCCAAGGAGCGGGCCAGGTGCAGCTCCGAGGCTTTGGCGGCGTTGTAGGCTGCGGCGCCGCTGCTGGCCACCATGGCGTTTTTCGACGTGACGAAGACGATGGAACCGCCGATGGCCTGTCGCTTCATCACCCGTGCGGCTTGCCTGGCGACGAGAAAATACCCGGTCGAGAGGATGGAAAACAGGCGTTCCCAATCGGCCAGGTCCGTCTCTTCAACCGGTTTGGCGAGGGCGACGCCGGCGTTGGAGACCACGATGTCCACGCCGCCGTAGGTCAGGACCGCCTCGTCGTACGCCGCGGCGACCTGGGCTTCGTCGGTCACGTCGACGGGCACGGCAAGGGCCCGGCCGGTGCCGTATTTGGCCTGCAGCTCCTCGGCTACGCCCCCGGCCCGGTCGTGGGCGATGTCGGCGACTACCACGTGCGCGCCCAGCTCCGCCAGGCGCTTCGCCGTCGCTTGGCCGATGCCGCCCGCGCCGCCCGTGACGAGCGCCACCCGCCGGGCAAGTTCCTTCTCCGGCGGCGCGAGGGTGAGCTTGTAAAGTTCCAAGGGCCAGTACTCCACGTCGTACGCTTCCTTGGGCGTCATGGAGATGTACTTGCCCAGGGCGCTCGCGCCCCGCATGACCTCGATCGCCCGGTGGAACAGGCCCGCCGCGTTTTCAGCTGTCCCTTTGTCCGGCCCCGTCGCCACCAGGCCCAGGCCCGGGATCAAGATGATGCGCGGGTAGGGGTCGGCAACGGGCGCGTCGCCGCCCTCCCGGTTCGTCTCCACGTAGGCCTTGTACTCGTCCGCGTAGCGGTCGATGCCCTCGCGCAGCCGCCGTTCCAATGTATCCAGGCTGTCGGCGGCCGGGTCGTAGTCTACGAACAACGGCACGTATTTCGTATGCACCAGGTGATCGGGACACGCCGCACCCGTGAGGGCCAGCTCCTTCGCGTCCCGGCTGTTGACGAACTCCAGGGTGGCGGGGGAGTCGTCGTAATGCAAGATCATCCGCTTGTTCCGGCTCACCGCGCCCCGGATCGCGGGCAACACCGCCGCCGCGAGCTGCCGCCGGCGAGCGTCCGGCAACGGCGCGACCTTAGGCCCGCCGAACGGTTCCTTCCCGGCCAAGCGCTCTTCTATAAATGCCGCGGCCTTGTTGATCACTTCGATGGTCGACCGGTAGCATTCTTGCGCCGAGTTGCCCCACGTGACGAGCCCGTGCTTGGCCATGAACACGGCCTTCAGGTTCGGGTTGCCGCGCACGAGGAGCCCGATCTGCTTGGCCAAGGTGAAACCCGGGCGGATGTAGGGTACCCAGGCCACCTCGTCGCCGAAGGCTTCCTTGACGAGCTGTTCGCCCGCGTCGGTGGTGCAAAAGGCGATGACGCTGTCGGGGTGGGTGTGGTCCACGTAGTCGTAGGGGATGAAGGCGTGGAGCAGCGTTTCAATCGATTGGCGCGGCATGTTCGGGTGGACCATGCACTGCAATAGCGCGTCGACCATCTCTTCGTCGCTCATCGTGTCCCGTTCGATGAGGGGTTCCACGTCGTCGAGCCAAAGGCCCGCAAAGCCGGAGCGGCCGATGGTCGCGAGGTCCGTACCACTGCCTTTCACGTACATCACCCGCCGGGGCCGGCCATGGATGTCGCGCACGGTAAACTTGGACGACGTGTTGCCGCCTTTCCAGTTGCACACCCTGCGGTCTTGGCCCAACAGGTTCGACCGGTAGACGAGCAGGTCGAGCTCATCCTGCAGCCCCTGCGCGTAGGCGTCATCCCAAAGGTCTTCCACTTGGAACTTGCCGCGCACTTGCTCGCCCGCGTGAGGCATGGCGATTCTCCTTCCGTGGTGCTTCCGGGCGCGTGCGGAGACGGCCCGTGGTCGCTCCGGCTCCGCGTGCCGGCTGGACAGGCCGCCGTCAGTCGGACAGGGGCGCGACAATCACTTCCACCCCGTGCCTCTTCACGGCCGCGACCTGTTCGCCGTCTACGTTGCTGTCGGTGACGATGATCTGGGCCGACGTAGCCGGACCGATGACCGCAAAGCCGACGTAGCCCCATTTGGACGAGTCGACCGCGGCGATGACCCGGTTGGCCGAGCGCAGCATGAGTTTCTTGATCTCTACTTCCAGGTCGTTGGAGTCGGTAAAGCCCCGTTCGGCGTGAAACCCTTTGCACGAGATGATGGCCGTGTCGACGTGGTAGTCGAGCAGGGCCCGTTCCGCGTGGGGCCCCACGAACGAAAGGGAAGTCTCCCGCAGCGTGCCGCCGGTACACATAACCGTAAAGGAACCCCGGGCACGGCTGAGTTCGTGTGTGATGACGAGCGAGTTGGTCATCACGGTGAGGCGCTGCTTGTGCGCCGCCAAAGCCCGGGCCACGTAGAGCGAGGTGCTCGACGCGTCGAGCAGCACGGTTTCCCGGTCGGAGATCATGCCGGCGATCGCCCGGGCAATGGCCTCCTTTTCGGCCTTATTTTGCAGCTCGCGTCCGTAGTAGGGCGATTCATGGGCGATGCGCTTCGGGCTGACCGCGCCCCCGTACGTGCGCTCGAGGAGGCCTTGTTTTTCCAGGGCGTCGAGGTCGCGGCGGATCGTCTCTTCCGTCACGCCGAACTGGGAGCACAACTCGGAAACGCGCACGCTCCCCTTTAGCTCGATGAGGCGGACGATTTCAGCCCGCCGTTCAGGTGCCAGTAGCATGGGCGCACTTCCTTTGCTCAGTCAAGTTGCGAGGCATCAGAGAATTAAGCTTGCCGATAAGGTACAGGACATATTTCCATGTCGCAGCGCCTTCTCCTGCTTTGGGGGTTGGAATTGTTCGATGTTGGTTGCGGTTGGGTCCGGTTTTGGTGCCTCCAGGAGGGTGCGGGCCAAGGGCAATCCCAAGGGAAGCACACTTGACGTTTGTGTGTCCTAGGAGGGGTCTGCCCGGCAGCCGATGCGTGGAAAGACGTAGATCGCGGAGGGCCCGGCGAGTTCGTTCATCGATTCGGGACATTCTGCGCAGGTCTTGTTGGGTTTTCTGTGGTATTGTGTATGTGTGCCACGGACCAAGGGGCCGCGGACCTGGACAACCGACGCCGGCCGCGCAACGAGTCCCTTTACCGCGAACTTTCAACCACGGATAGGAGTGCATTCGATACCATGACCACCGTGAACGACGAGATTCGCGCTTTGTGTCAGGAAATGCAGTGCATGGCGCGGCGGGTCGTAGCTTCCGATCTGGTGCTCGGTCCCGGAGGCAACATCAGCGCGCGCTGGAACGACTGGATGATCATCACCGCCAGCGGCTATTCCTTCGAGACCCTGACGGAGGAACACTTTACCGGCATCGACATCGTCTCGGGAAGGCAAGTCTTCGGCCATCTGAAACCCAGCTCCGAAACGCCGACCCACCTGGCATGCTACCGGAACCGCCCGGACATCCGGTTCGTGCTGCACACCCACCCGCCGTACACGACCGCGGTGGGCACCACGCTGGGCGAGATCCCGCCGATGGTTGCGGAGTTTCCGGTCATCGTGCCGAGATTGCCCGTCCTCGGCTACGTCACGCCCACGACGACCGAGATGGCGAACGCCGTAGTCGAATGCCTGCGCGATGCCGATTGCGTCGTGCTCGGCAACCACGGCATGGTGGCGGTCGGCGAAACGTTGGAAGACGCTTATAATCGGACCTTGGTCACCGAGGAATCGGCCCGCATCTACGTCTACTCCCGCATCGTAGGAGAGCCGAAGCCGATGACGCCAGAACAGATTGAACGCCTCAACGCAGCGCTGAGTGCCCGGGAAGAGGTAGGAGGGGTGGCTACAAGATGAGCGCGAACGCGCAACCGCAGTGGATCTGGACTCCGGAGAAGACGGCGGAGCGCAACGCATTCGTTCGCTTCCGCAAGGTATTCCAATGGAACGGCGAGCGGACCGATATCC
>JAAYLA010000263.1 GCA_012522135.1 Bacillota bacterium
ACCGTGGTCATGTGGGCGGTAATGGCCGAGACAGCCCGTATGCTAACGGAAAAGGGAAAGCCGCCGACGGTGTTTCGCAGCGTGAACCTGCCCGACGGGCAGCGCATCTACGAGGAGCAGGTGGCTCAGTTCTTGCGGCGGGGGTACTGAGGTTCGTCTGCCAATGCCTCAAGTATCGACGGCAACTGCTCAAGCGACGTGATCACGGCATCGGGCACGCACTCCTCCTCCACGTCGATGCCGAAAAGGTCGGCGACGCCTTCCCGCCGGGCTTGGTAGACTGCCCACGCCCGGAAGACGTCGAGCCGCGGCAGATCGAGGGGAGGCACGTGGCGCAGCGACTCCGGCAAATGACGCTCTATCAAGACGGCGCGCATGCCGGCGCGTTTCGGACCCGCTACATCGTCTGTGAACCGGTCACCCACGTGCACACCCGCCGCCGGCGGCTGCCCCGCCTCCGCAATAGCCGCCCGGAAAAGCTCGGTCTGCGGTTTGACGGCGCCGTGGAGCTCCGGCGCGAAGTACCCGTCGAAGTAGCCTTCCAAACCAAGGGCCTCGACGACCGGCAGCTGGTAGCGTGCAAAGCCGTTCGATATCCACCACAGGCTGTCGGCCCTTTCCCGCAAAGTCTCCAAAGCCGGCACGACGTCCCCGTACGCGGCGATGTAAGGCAGCCGGCAATAGCTGTGCACCATGGCCTCGATGTCGAGGCGCTCGGGGCAGCCCAGCTCTTCAGCGACCCCTTGCACGATGGCATCCCAATCGTACGAACCGACGTAATCTCCGGCCCGCGCCCTGTCTTCGGCTGCCCCCACGATGCGCCGCATGATCCAAAGGTCGGGATCGGTGCCGCCCGTCATGCTGCGGTCCACGTAGGGACGCAGCCGGCGGCGCACTTCCGGAAACACGCCCAGTGCGAACGGGTTTTGGATCAGGACCCGATCGAGGTCGAAGGTCAGAAACACGCCGGAGCTCCTTTCAGACGGATTCACGTGCGGATACGTTTTCGGCCAATTCCACGGCGACCTTTGCCATACGCTCCGCGGTTCCGGGCACCACGACCCCGGGATAATCGTAGTAGACGTGGGCTTGCGCGACCTCGTAGCCGCCGTGCACGTACTCGTCTTCGGTGGGAAGGTAGCCGATGTTCCCGTTCGTGTATCCCGACACGACGGTGGCCGGTCCCAACTTCTCCTTCAAGACGAGCCCCGTTCGGCAAAAGACTTCACCCGGCAAAGCGACAAACAACGCGGGCCCTGCCTTGATCACCTGCACGGGTACTTCCAGCTCGTCCGGCCAAGGCGGGTTTTGCGAGCGGTGCCGTTCGATCCACCTGCTCCACGCCTGTACGACCCGGCCCCGGCTGCCGGAGGGGGCCGGGTCGTGCAGCACGCTCACCCACGTCTCTTCATTCGCCTGCAGCTCAGAGGCGGTCGGCATCTGCCAGCGCACCGTAACCGGAGCCCAGGCGACGCGCACCGAACCGTCCGATGTTGCGATCGACGGCAGGAGATCCTCGGCTTCTCGGCCCAGGCGCTCGCCGATCTCGGCCACCGTGTCGAAATTACCGTGGTCCGGGGGGTTGATGTCGCCGCACGCGCCCGTAAGAAACAGAGCGTCGACGCCGCGAGCGGCCAAGTAACGGGTTACGGCTCCGGGGTAATCACCCGACACGAGCCGGTTTTGCGCCGGCAAGACGACCGGATGGCACGCAAAGTTGACGACGACTACCTGACGGCGGCCGGGCATCATCTCCACCTTCACTACGGTCACCGCCTCATCGACGGGGCCGGCAGGGCGGCGGCGGTTGCGGGCGATGCCGGTGACCCTAGCGCTACCGACTCCGATGTGGGCGGGCGCGGCGGTTGCCTTTGCTTCCCGGGCCACCCTTTCGACGGCCTCCTGCAGCACGCGCGTCCATCCGTCGTCGGGCCTGCCGCAGCCGATCAGGTGCATCGTGGCCGGCGCGGAGTGGGTGTGTGTTGCGGCGAGCATGACGTGGCCGGCCCGTATCGCGCATGCCTCGGCTACTTTCTGGCGCAGCGCCTCTGCGTCGCCGGGCGCGAATCCCAAAGCTTCGATGGAAAGAATCATGGCTTCCTCTCCGCCGGCCAGGTACAGCGCGCTGACCTGAACGGCGTCGTGTACACCGACCGCGGGATTTTCGCGTGCGACGTATCCCGACAAATCGTAGTTCCTAATGGGTGTTACGGTCTCCCGAGCAAAGCCCGCTCGCAAAGGCTCCACCGCCCACACCTCCTGCTCTCGTCCCGTTCCCTTCTCAGACCGAGTCCTAATACCGAGTCTGTACACTTTGCCTTTCGCTTCCAGTTCTCAATGCCTCCAGGAGTTCCTCCGGAATCTTGACGGACCAGAGCTCTGCGCCGGAGGCCAAGGCTCGGCCGAACCGCCAGGCGAGCAAAGCAGCTCCCCATACGGGGTCGAGCAGGGGCGCTCGGGCTACGCCCCACCCCCTTGCCTGCAAGACTTGTTGAAAAGCCCGAGTCAACAGCTGCGACCGGAAAACGCCGCCGGTATATGCCACGGGTACCGGTAAATCCCAATCGTTGGCCGACCGTTCAAAAACCGCCTGCGCCGCGTCCGCAAGCTCATCCGCCGCCCGCTCGAGAATACGCAGCGCCACCTCATCACCCGCATTGGCAGCACAGTCTGCGGCCGATGCCAAGTCTGCGATCTCACTTGGCTCCCGCGACGGGTGGTAGGTCCAATCGACAAGGCCTTGTGCGCTTTCGATACGGAGCCTGTCCATGATCAGCTCGGTCAGCATCGTCTTCGGCCCCCGGCCGTCCAGCGCCTTGGTTACGGCATTGAGGGCGCAAGATCCGATCCAGTGGGCACTCCCTTCGTCGCCGATCCGCCAGCCCCAGCCGCTGGCGTACGCCCTGTCTCCGTGCACGTCCCGGCCGAACGCGATGGCGCCGGTCCCTGCCGCCACCACGATACCGGGCTGCCCACCCAAGGCACCCTCCAGGGCGATCAAGGCATCGGTGTCAAATACGAGGGGACACGAATGGAGCTCATCCGGCAACAGGCGCCGGGCTACCGCCGGGTCCCCGGGCTGCTCCAAACCTGCACTGCCGAAGGCAACGGCGACCGGCAGGGTGCCCGCCGACGACAAAGCTGCCCGCACGGCGCGTACGACTGACTCTCTTGCCTTCTCAACCCCTACCGTCGTGTGATTGCCGGCGCCTGCCTCGCCGTATCCCAAGACCGAGCCGTCTGCTGCGATGAGTACTGCCTGCGTGCTCGTTCCGCCTGCGTCGATTCCCAAGTACGGTCCTGTTAACTGCATCCACCGAATCTCCTTACGCCCATCCCGCCCGGACGCCCATATGTCTATTTAGTGAACTAACTATATTCATCCTCTTTGCTTGCGGTTCCCGTTTCCCCTGCCGTTCCGCCTGCTATATGTGCCGGCACCGCAAGCGAATTTGCTCCGGCGTGAGCGGTTGCCCACCGTCGGCACGGGCCTCCTCCGTACGGTCGACGTTGGCGCTGATCCACACATCGACCGGCAGGCCCTCCGCGTCCAGTCGGCCGGCGGCTTCGACCGCGATCGCGTTGACGATGGCCGCTCCCGTGATCGTGCTGACGGGTCCCATAGAGCCGATCCGCTCGCTCACGGCAATGACGGCGTCGCCGTACGGCGCCCCGTTGTCGATGACCAGGTCGGCCACTTCGAATAGCCGCCTACCGCTCGGCGCCCGGGAACTGGCCTTCCTGCTGTGTGCGAGCGACGTCACGGCGATCGTGAACACTCCGTGGGCTTTCGCCGTCTCCGCCATCTCGACCGTCACCGCGTTGCGCCCCGAGTTCGATGCGATGAGGAGCACGTCGCGCTCCGTAATTCCGCGTTCTTGGAACAAGATCTCGGCCAGACCGCTCAACCGCTCGATCTGCGTACTCTGGACGGCGGACTCGTGGAGCATCAAGGAACCGTCGAGAATCGGCACAACCCGCTTGAGTCCCCCCGCCCGGTAGAACGCTTCCTCCGCCAGCATATGCGAGTGGCCGGTCCCGAATAGGAACCACCACCCGCCCGCGGCGATGGCCTTAGCCACGGCAGCTCCCGCCGCGGCGATCTGCTCGTGCTGGGCCCTCAGCACCCACTCCAAACGGTCGAGCGCGGCCTCAAGATACTGCTTTCCTGCACCGTGACCTGAGTTTTCCATCCTCGCAAGTCCCCCTCTTGCCCGGCCCGTTCGCTCAACCTTCCAACCCGGCGTACCGCTTCGCCTTCCCGGACCCTCTCGCTTTCGCCAGAGCCTCCCGGTGATTGTACAGCTTGCGCACTGCCTCCACGACGTCATCCATGTCGTCCCGGCTGCCGAGCAGAACGTAGTGGGGAATCCACACCGCTTCTTCACTTGCCCGCTCGGCGTTCGGCAAGTGCATTCGCCGGTATGCCCGCTGCTCCAAACTGTTGGGCAGCCCAGGCCAGGCGGCGGGACACGACTGGCCCGACGTCACGAACAGCGGATCCCGGTACAACGGTACGTACCCCCGCGAGCACGGGATCCCTTCGGCCGCCAGCGCTTCGATGAATAGGTCGAGGGAGACGCCCCATTCCTCGGCGGAGAAACGGAAGATGAAAAGGTGATACGCGTGGCGCTCGACGGAATCCAGACGCTTCAGAGGACGGATGCCGGGAACGGTACGGAGCTGCTCGGCGAGGTAGCGGCCGTTTTCATCGCGCCGTCTGGTCTGCTCCTCGAGCCGGTTCATCTGCGACAAGAGCAAACCGGCCTGAAACTCGGTCAACCGGAAGTCCCAGCCCAAGACCGGCTCCCGCGCTCCGCCGAACCTGCCGCAGTTGCGGTACGCACGGCACAGGGCGGCGAGCTCCTCGTCGTCGGTGATCAAAATTCCTCCTTCGCCCGCGTTCAGGTTCTTCGTGGCTTGGAACGAGAACGAACCGATGTGGCCGATGGAGCCTACCCCGCGTCCGCCGATGCGGGCCCCGTGGGCCTGGGCAGCGTCCTCGAGCACCGCGATGCCGTGCTCTTCAGCCAAGGCCATGATGGCGTCCATGTCGGCCGGATTGCCGCCCACGTGGACCGGGATGATGCACTTCGTCCTGGGCGTGATGGCGGACCTGACTGCCTCGGGGTCGATGTTATACGTGTCGGGATCGATATCGACGATGACGGGAATCGCCCCGACGTGCAGCACCGCGGCGCCCGTCGCGACAAAGGTATAGCCCGGAACGATCACTTCATCGCCCGGGCCGACGCCCAGAGCAGTCAAAGCGACTTGCAGGGTCACCGTTCCGTTGCAGGCCGCGACGCCGTACTTCGCACCGTGGTAAGCGGCGAAACGGTTTTCAAACTCCGGGACTTTGCTCCCTCCCAATCCCCACATCCCGCTGCGCAAAACCTCCAGAAGCGCCTCCTCGTCCGTGTGATCCCACACGGGCCACGACGGAAAAGGACGCGTCCTGACCGGCGCACCGCCCGAAAGTGCCAGCATGCTGGTTCCTCCTTCATGTCCGCGGATGTCACGGCCCAATAGTTCGTGTTTTGAACTAACCGTTATATGTCTTTTCGTCCCGCAGTCGCCGTTTCCTCCCCGCACAAATGAAACCGGGCACAAATTACCCGGTCAGCTGTTCCATCAAGATAACCGGTAGGAGCAGGCCGGCCGTCCCGACCAAACCGGCGTCGGCGCCCGCCCTGCTGAAACGAAGTTCAACCTGGTCACCGACGGGTTTAATCGCTCGGTCGCTCAGATTTTGCCGCAACAGGGGGTAGAAGACGCCGGGTGCATCGGCGATGTTGCCACCTAAGATGATGAGGTCGGGATTGAGGATATTCACCAAGATCGCCAAGCCTTCGCCCAGATTCGCTGCGAGCTCGGCACATGCCGCGTGCGCCACGGGATCTCCCGCGTACGCGGCCCGCACCACGTGTTCCGCCGTCACTTCCCTGCCGCCGTTGAATCCCAGCTCCCGGGCGAGCTCGGGCAGGCGCGACCACGATGCCACGGCTTCCAGGCACCCTCTGCGCCCGCACACACAGGTAGGACCGTCCGCGACCACCGGAATGTGGCCGATTTCCCCCACGAGCCCCGACTGTCCCCGGTAGATGCCACCTTTCAAATACAGCCCGGCGCCGATACCGGTACCGACATACACGTAGATGACGTTGCGGTCCGTCCAGTCCTCTTCGTCGCAGCCTTGTTCCGCCACCAAACGCACGTTGACGTCGCCGTCGACACGCACGGGCAGCTGATACCGCTTCTCGATCTCGGCTTGCAGGGGCATGTCGCTGATCTGCAGCACCGTGGACCGGTAGATCATGCCCCTTTGGTGATCGACCAAACCGGAAATCGCGATCCCGATGCCGCCGACGGTGCACCCTCGCTGTTGCGCCCGGTCGAGCAAGGTGTCGATGATCTCGCAGACGGTGGAAAGCAAGCCGTTCTCATCGTGCGGCGCGGTGCCCGATATGCGGGGCTCGAGGATCTGGCCCCGCAGGTCAACCAGCGCGGCGCGGTAGTGCGGATCGCTCAGGTCGATGCCGATTACGTAACGGTAATCGCCGCGAAAGCGCAAAAGCCGCGGCTTGGGTCCTACGGAGGATTGGCCCGCGCCCGCCGGTTCTACCAGCCCCCGCTCGAGAAACTCTCGGATCAACACCGAAACGGCGGCTTTGCTCAATCCCGTCAGCTTGACGATTTCCGTTTGCGACAGGGGACCGTAGTCACGTATCAGCCGGATGATCGTGAGTTGATTGTGCTCACGGATATCGCTTTGATTGGCGCCTTTCAGAGTTCTGATCTTGGTCACCCGAGCCTACTTCCTTCCTATACGCGACGGCAGCGGTGGACCGGCCGGCGTCCAGCCCCTTCGTATTTCGTGCCGCCGGGGGCATTCCCCTGTCTCGTCACGCTCGGGTAAAGCCGCACGCGTAATACAGATCAGCAGGAGTTGGCGGCACCGCCGTTGAAATAGGAACAGGGCTCCGGGAAACCAGGACGCGGCCTTTTCCCGGCGTCGTGCAGACCCGAGAGCTTCCTATCCGCATCGATCCCGCATGCACCGCTTTTCGGTCGGCATCGTCGACGAAGCCGGGCAGCGTGGATGTGGGCTTCTCTCTTTACGGAACATGAACGTGTCATAGGGTGTCGTGCGGTGCGCTCGGGCGAAGGGGATCCGTCTTCCGTCCGGGTTGCCGCGTTCCGCTTTCCGGAATTTCGCGTCTTGGTAAATCCTTGCGCGCCGGATCGAAGTGCCGGTGCGCCCTCATGGAGGTCTGTCTATTTGCAGGAATTCGCGGACTGTCAGCAGCGAGTCAATGCATCGCGCCTTCTTATCTGGCGAGCGGCCGTGCGCTGGCTTTTCCTCTGCACGGTGCTGGCCTTGCCCGTCGGAACTGCTTCTGCCCTGTTTCTCGCCGTACTGAACCGTGTAACCGAAGCCTTTGGCACCAAACCGTGGCTGCTGTGGCTATTGCCGCTACTCGGCGCCGTCACCGCCTACGTCTACCGGCGCTGGGGCGGCCCGGCGCGCCAAGGTATGACCTTGATTCTAGACGAAGTGACGGCGCCTAAGCA
>JAAYLA010000264.1 GCA_012522135.1 Bacillota bacterium
CCCAGGAAGGCGGAGACCTGGAAATGTCGTATCAATCGCGGTTTTTGAGCGACGTGCTGCGTGTCATCGAGGAGCCTCAAGTGGTCATCGAAATGGGCGATGGACTGTTGCCGGCGGTCGTTTACGGTGAAGGGGATGAAGCATACCGCTACGTTGTCATGCCCGTGAGAGTGGGCTGACCGTGCGTGTCGAAAGCTTGTCGCTGCAAAACTTCCGCAACTATGAACGGCTAACGCTAAGCTGCCCGGATTTCCTGAACGTCTTCATTGGACAGAACGCGCAGGGAAAGACCAATTTGCTCGAAACAATGATTGTCTTGGCCACGGGCCGGTCGCTTCGGGCAGCCCGCGACGCCGAGATGGTACGTTGGGGAGCGGAGGAGGCCCACGTCTCTGCTGATATTGCCCGTGAGCTCGGTCCAGTGCGGATCGAGATGCGTCTGCGTGCCGGAGTGGGCAAGAGGGTGCTTGTCAACGGCAATCCTTTGCGCCGGCTCGCCGACCTTTTCGGCTACTTGAACGTCGTATCCTTTACCCCCGACGACCTTCAGCTGGTGAAAGGCAGTCCCAGCTACCGTCGGCAGTTCCTCGACTATGAAATCGCACAGGTAAGCCCCGCCTACCGCGACCACCTGGTCCGCTACAACCGGGTTCTGAAGCAGCGTAACAGTCTTCTGCGGGCGATCGCCGACGGTGAAGCTTCTCCCGCGGCCCTCGAGCCTTGGGAGCCACAGTTAGTCGAGCACGGCAGCAGGGTGATCGTTAAGCGTGCCGAGATGATCGCGTCGCTGTCGCCGTTGGCCAGCGAAATCCACCGACGCATCACCCAGGGAAGTGAACGCCTTACGCTCGAGTACAGACCCTTCTTTCTGGCCGAAGACGAACCGGTAGAGGAAGGACTGCAAGACCTTGACCACATTCGCCTGCGCTTTGTGGAGAAGTTGCACCGGCTGAGGCGGGCCGAAATCCAGCGCGGAACGAGCCTCGTCGGTCCCCAGCGGGATGATGTCCTCTTCAAGGTCAACGGCGTCGATGCGCGCATCTTCGGCTCCCAGGGCCAACAACGTACTACGGTGTTGTCGTGCAAGCTGGCCGAAATCCGCTACATGGAAGAGCAGGTCGGTGAACCCCCGGTGTTGCTCCTCGACGACGTCATGTCCGAACTCGACGCGTCGCGGCGCAGCTTTCTCGTAGGCGAAGTGCAAGACCGGGTTCAAACGTTCATCACCTCGGCCTATGCCGGCGACTTGGGCGAAAGCCTTCTGGCCAGGGCGAGACTTTTTCATATTCGGCAGGGACAGGTTTACACGCCCGGATGACGCGCCGGTCGCTGCGCGCTGCAGTCGAGCGTGCGAAAGGAGTGGGGCACGTGTACTTGCACATAGGGGATGACCGCGTCATTCCGTTGAAGGAGATCGTCGCCATGTTGCACGCTGACGCATTAGAGGAGTCGGCAGGCGGCCAGGCCTTTTTGACGGCGGCTCGCCGATCGGGGCGACTTCGGCTCAATCCTGGCCGGCGAGCGAGTTCCTACGTGGTCACGGGTTCCACGGTATACGCATCGCCGCTGTCGACAGCTACGCTGAGGCGCCGCGCGGTTTCGCTGAAGGGACAGGACGTGTGAAGAAGCGGTAAAATGGGCGCCGGGAGCTTCTTTGCGGATACCGACTAGCGTGACAAATCTCCCCGGTTTCGGTAACATGGAAAGGAGAGGCGATGAATATCAGGTCGGAGGTGCCGGATGGATAGGGAGAAGCAAAACTCGGCTTACGAGGCGGAACAGATACAGATCCTGGAGGGCTTAGAGGCTGTTCGTCGCCGACCCGGTATGTACATAGGCAGTACCGACGCGCGAGGTCTGCACCACCTCGTACAAGAAGTGGTGGACAACAGCATCGACGAGGCCCAAAACGGCTACGCCGACCTAATTGAAGTCGTCATACACGAAGACGGGTCCGTTTCGGTGGACGATAACGGGCGCGGCATTCCGGTCAGCATTCATCCGAAAACAGGCCGGCCCGCGGTGGAAACCGTTATGACCACGCTGCACGCCGGCGGCAAGTTTGGCGAGGACGGTGGTTACAAGGCGACCGGCGGTTTGCACGGCGTGGGTGTGTCCGCAGTCAACGCGCTCTCCGAGTGGCTCGTCGTCGAGGTGCGCCGCAACGGCCACGTATACCGGCAGAGCTACGCCCGGGGAGTGCCCACTTCCGACCTGGAGATCGTCGGCGAGTCGGACACCACGGGCACCCATATTCATTTCTTGCCCGACAGCGAGATCTTTGAGACGCTAGACTTCAACACCGATCACATCCTGACTCGCCTCAGGGAGCTCGCCTTCCTGAACAAAGGTGTTCGCATATACCTTCGGGACGAACGGGTCGGTAGAGAGGCACGCTTCCACTACAAGGGCGGCATCGTCTCGTTCGTTCGCCATTTGAACAAAACCCGCGAGGTGCTGCACAAAGACGTCATCTACATCGAGCGCGAGATCGACGGCATTTTAGTCGAAATCGCCATGCAGTACAACGACGGGTACAACGAACAGATCCTGGCTTTTGCGAACAATATCCACACGACCGAGGGCGGAACGCACCTGAGCGGCTTTCGTTCGGGCCTCACGCGCACTGTCAATGACTACGCCAGAAAGCAAGGGCTGCTCAAGGAAAACGAGGAGAACTTGACCGGCGAAGACGTGCGCGAAGGTTGCACTGCAGTAATCAGCGTGCGCATCCACGATCCGCAGTTTGAAGGGCAGACCAAGTCGAAGTTAGGCTCGTCCGAAGCCCGCGGGGCGGTTGAGACGGCGCTCGTCGACGGACTGAGCACCTATTTCGAGGAGAATCCGACCGACGCGAAGCGCATCGTCGAAAAGGCCATCCAAGCGGCACGGGCCAGGGAAGCGGCACGGAAGGCCCGCGAGCTCACCCGGCGCAAGAACGCTCTCGAAGGAACGTCGCTCCCCGGTAAGCTAGCCGACTGCGCCTGGACCGATCCGGCTTTGTGCGAGCTTTTTATCGTCGAGGGCGATTCGGCGGGCGGTACGGCTAAGCAGGGCAGGGACCGGCGCTTCCAGGCGATCCTGCCGCTGCGGGGCAAGATCTTGAATACCGAACGGGCCCGCCTGGACAAGATCTACTCCAACCAAGAGATCCGCGCCATGATTTCGGCCATGGGTACAGGCATCGGAGAGGACTTCGACCACACGAAGGCGCGCTACCACAAGGTCATCATCATGACGGACGCCGACGTGGACGGGTTGCACATCCGCACGCTGCTTCTGACTTTCTTCTACCGGTTCATGCGAGACCTTGTGGAAAGAGGGTACATCTACATCGCCTTGCCGCCCCTTTATAACGTGAAGAAGGGGAAGCAGGAGTGGTACTGCTACTCGGATGCCGAACTGGACAATCTGCTGGATGAGATCGGTCGTCAAGGCGTCGTCGTTCAGCGTTACAAAGGTCTCGGTGAGATGAACGCCGAGCAGCTTTGGGAGACGACGATGAACCCGGACAAGCGTACCATCTTGCGGGTGACGCCGGAGGACGCCTTGGCTGCCGATGAGATTATGAGTCTGCTCATGGGAGACCAGGTCGAGCCGCGGCGCGAGTTCATCGAAGCCCACGCCAAGGAAGTTCAGAACCTGGATGTGTAAAATCTAGATCGTCCACGCGGAAAAGGTCGCGTCGGTGGATAACGCGGCCTTTTTCTTTACACAGTTGTGGATTAGTGTGCCTCGGCCGGGGGAAAGCGCGCGTTTGCGTCCCGAATTCAAGGACTGAACGAAGGGCGCGGTCCACAGCCCGCGCGGACGGACGTTCGTATCCACAATTTGTGGAATACCTGTGGATAACGCTCGGCGCGCCGCGCGGGGCGTTGCGCAAGGACCCGGCAAAAAAGGATGGGGCGGGGAACTTATCGAAGTAATATGGGTTCCCAGCTGCCACCGGTCCCGGAAATCTCCCCACGGGTGTTGCATTAGCGTTGCAGAGGAAGGTGACGCGTTTGGCCATCGAGTTTCGCGACGGGAAGGTGATACCCGTCACGCTGGAAGAAGAGATGCAGCGGTCGTATTTGCACTATGCGATGTTCGTCAACGTCGACCGCGCTTTGCCCGACGTGCGCGACGGTCTGAAGCCGGTGCAACGCCGCATCTTGTACGGCATGAGCGAGCTCGGTCTGCGTCCGGATCGTCCGTATCGCAAGTCGGCCCGTGCCGTGGGCGACGTGATGGCGAAGTACCATCCCCACGGCGACAGCGCCATCTACGACACCATGGTGCGCATGGCTCAGGACTTTTCCATGCGCTATCCCCTGATCGACGGCCACGGCAACTGGGGATCCATCGACGGCGACCCGCCGGCGGCGATGCGGTATACGGAAGCTCGCCTGTCGCCTTTCGCCATGGAGATGCTGCGGGACATCGACAAAGACACGGTCGACTTCGTGCCCAACTTCGACGAGTCGACCGAGCAGCCGGCGGTCTTGCCTTCACGGGTGCCGAACTTGCTCGTCAACGGCGCGATCGGCATCGGGGTGGCCATGGCTACCAATATTCCTCCCCATAATCTGCGGGAAGTGATTGACGCCTTAGTGCTCCTGATCGACGAGCCGGAAGCCGACATCGAAAAGCTCATGCGGATCATAAAAGGTCCGGACTTTCCAACGGCCGGGCTGATCGTAGGGCGCGGCGGCATCCGCGAAGCCTACATGACCGGCCGGGGACGGATCGTCATGCGCGCCAAGACCCACATTGAGCAGATTCAGGGCGGCAGACAGCGCATCGTCGTAACCGAGATTCCCTACATGGTCAACAAGGCGACGCTCGTCGAACGCATCGCGGAGCTGCACAACGAAAAACGCGTCGACGGCATCGTGGCCTTGCGCGACGAGTCGGACCGTGAAGGGATGCGCATCGTCATCGAGCTGCGGCGCGACGCTAATGCCCACGTGGTGCTCAATCAGCTCTTCAAGCACTCGCAGATGCAGGAAACGTTCGGCGTTATCATGCTGGCCCTCGTAGACGGCGAGCCGAAGCTGCTCAACTTGAAGTCCATGTTGATGCATTATCTGGACTTCCAGCGCGAGGTCGTCACCCGGCGCACGCGGTTCGACTTGCGCAAAGCCGAAGAGCGGGCCCACATCTTGGAAGGCTACCGCATCGCGCTCGACAACATCGACGAGATCATCGCGATCATCCGCGGAGCGGCCAGCGACGCGGATGCCCGTACGAAGTTGATGAACCGTTTCGGACTGACGGAGCGGCAGGCCGTGGCGATCCTCGACATGCAGCTTCGACGGCTGACCGGCCTGGAGCGGGAAAAGATCGAAGCCGAGTACGCCGAGCTTTTGAAGACGATCGCCTATCTGAAGGAGCTGTTGGAAGATCCGGCCAAGATGGCAAACGTGATCAAAGAAGAGCTTCTCGACGTCAAGGAGCGGTTCGGCGACGAGCGGCGCACCCAGATCATGGCCGAAGAGAGCGAGATCGACTACGAAGATCTCATCGCGGAAGAAGACATCGTCGTCACCTTGACCCACGCCGGATACATCAAGCGCTTGCCCGTGGACACATACAGGTCGCAGCGGCGGGGAGGACGTGGCATCACCGCGCTCAATCCTAGGGAAGAGGACTTCGTCGAGAATCTGTTCATCACGTCGACGCACACTTATATCCACTTCTTCACCAATAAGGGCAAGGTGTACCGTCTGCGGGGCCATGAAATACCCGAAGCTGGCCGCAACGCCCGGGGTACGAATATCGTCAATTTGATCCCGATCGAAAAGGACGAGAGCGTCCAAGCGGCGATTCCGGTCTCACAATACACTGAAGACCACTACCTGCTGATGGCGACGAAGCGGGGCATCGTGAAAAAGACGGCGTTGAGCGAGTTCGACAGCAATCGCTCGGGCATTATCGGGATCACGCTCGACGACGACGATGAGCTGGTCGGCGTGCTGCATACCGACGGAAACTGCGAAGTGATGCTGGTTACGGCCATGGGCCAGGCGATTCGTTTCAAGGAGGACGAGGTGCGGCCCATGGGACGGCAGGCCAGGGGCGTCATCGGCGTGCGGCTTGAAGACGGCGACTCCGTCGTGGCGGTCGACAGGGTGCGGCCGGATACCGACCTGCTCGTCATTACCGAAAGGGGATACGGCAAGCGCACGCCCGTGGCCGAGTACCGGCGAACCGGCCGGGGAGGCAAAGGAATCCGTACCCTGAACGTGACCCACAAAAACGGCAAGATCGCCGGAGCCCGGGTCGTGCGAGAAGACGAAGAGGTCATGGCAGTCAGCGCCAACGGCATCATGATACGTGTTGCCGTGAAAGACATCTCGCGTCAAGGACGGAGCACGCAAGGGGTTACGGTGATGAAACTCGACTCGGGCGACTCGGTCGGAGCGGTGGCGCAGGTAGCCGGCAAAGACGACGAAGGGGAAGAATAAGGTCAGGCGCCCTAGAAGCAATGGGAGCGGCGCGCGGGCAGGCGTTACCCGCCTGCGCTCCGCTCTTCAGCGGCCCGTTGCCGGATGGCGCTCGCTATCCCATGTTCCGGCCCCCCGGCATCGTAACGGGCTGCCACCACATGGGAAAAATGTACCGGGTAAGCGAATACAGGAGCCCAAACGAAGGGGGCAAGCCGGTAAGGCCGCAAACTGAACCTGCTCGAGGTTGAGAGATTCGCACCCCGGTTCCCTTGACTCAGTCCCGGCAACGACGGGCAGTTGACCGCTACCGGAATTCATGGTACATTATATCGGCGGCGTAACGCGGTGACCTGCGGCCGGCTCGCCGGCAGGCAGGCAGGCAAGGCTTGGGGATGTAGCTCAGTTGGGAGAGCGCCGCCCTTGCAAGGCGGAGGT
Source organism: Bacillota bacterium (assembly GCA_012522135.1). Taxonomy (GTDB): domain Bacteria; phylum Bacillota; class Limnochordia; order DTU080; family JAAYLA01; genus JAAYLA01. The sequence continues at coordinate 6,867 of JAAYLA010000264.1, forward strand.
CGCCGGTTCGAATCCGGTCGTCTCCACCAGCCGAGTAGTCCTCGGGAGACTCGCACTCCCGGGGGTTTTTTTTATGCTTGAAATAGGACATCGCTTGGCCAATTTCTACTACAATCGCGCCTGCCTTTGGGTGTATCATATTAGGAGTACCGAAAAGGGGGCGCATTCAAAATGGGACTCTTCGCGAGAACCCAGGAGGATGGGCACGAACAGGTTGTCTTCTTCAATGACCCGGCGGCGGGCTTGAAGGCGATCATCGCAGTGCACAGCACGGCTGCGGGCCCGGCGATCGGCGGCTGCCGCATGTGGCCGTACGCCTCGGAGGAAGAAGCGCTCGAGGACGTGCTACGTCTTTCCAAAGGCATGACGTACAAGAACATCTCGATGGGCTTGGCCGCGGGCGGTGCGAAGGCCGTCATTATCGGTGATCCGAAAAAGGACAAGACGCCGGAGCTCATGAAGGCTTTCGGACGCTGCGTCGAACGCATGGGCGGCATTTATTACACCGGCGAAGACGTCGGAATGACCCCCGACGACATGGCCGCGGTCCGCACGGTAACCCGTTACGTGGTGGGTCTGCGGGAGACCAGCGGCGATCCGTCGCCCGTCACAGCTTACGGCGTCTTCATGGGGATGCGTGCCTGCCTGCGCGAGGCCTTCGGCGACGAGTCGTTCGAAGGACGCACCGTAGCCGTGCAAGGCGCCGGAAACGTGGGCTACCACTTGCTGAAGCGGCTTCACGGAGCCGGGGCTCGCTTGTACGTCACGGACATTGACTCCGAAAGGGTAGAACGGGCCGTAGCAGAAACCGGCGCCACGCCCGTCGAGCCCGATGCCATCTACGACCTGGATTGCGACATTTTTGCGCCGTGCGCCCTAGGCGGAATCATTAACGAGAAGACCATTGACCGCCTCCGCTGCCGCATCGTTGCGGGTTCGGCGAACAACCAGCTAGCAGACGAAACGATGGGCGATGCATTGATGGAGAGAGGCATACTGTATGCGCCCGACTACGTGATCAACGGCGGCGGTGTGATCAACGTGTACGAAGAGCTGATGCCCGGCGGCTACGACCGGGAACGCGCCCTGGCGAAAGTAGCGACCATCTACGACAAGATAGCCGGGATTTTCGCAGCGGCCAAGAGATGGGGAGTCGCGACGAACCGGGCAGCCAACCGCCTTGCAGAGGAGCGTTTGGCGGAACTGACGGCAAAGACGGTCTGAGAGCCTCGGGCCATCCGGCTCGTGCTCCGTCGGGCTCCGGCCTTGTCTCACGTGTCGCGCCGGCCTGCCCTTTGACCTATACGTCGCACGAGCCGGATGGCCCGCGCCGACCGCGTCTGTGACGAAATTCGTCCGATTGAATGACACCGCTGCGGGCCAAAGGTACCTGAATCCGTAGGGCGCGATGCCCCCTTTCGTGCAAGAAAACGCCTTGACATACGTCCTGCGCGCTGGTATCCTGTTTCCGCGAATTGAGCGCTACATAGGCGCTTTTTTTATACCCGCTTATGCGCCTGACGGGGCACATCGCATCGACGCGGGGTCCCCATTCGTTCTGACCGCATCGCTACTACGCTGTTTGTCTGCAGAAAGGGGTCATCGATGGGCTTTAGCCTTCACCTGGTCGTCGTGCTTCCTTTTCTCCTGGCACCTGCCGTGCCATTCCTAGCCCGGCGCCTGGGCCCGCGTTTAGGCTGGGCTCTTGTACCCGCGCCCTTCTTGATCACCTTGTATCTGCTGAGCGTGCTGCCCGTCCTCGCTGAAGGACAAGTCCTTACCGCATCTTGGACCTGGGCGCCTAGTTACGGCCTGTCGTTCGCGCTCGCCCTTGATTCGTTCAGCCTGCTGTTTGCGCTGCTCATTGCCGGCATCGGCACTTTGGTCCTCATTTACTCAATATTTTATCTTGATTCCAAGGAGGATCTGAGCCGGTTTTACATCAGTATTCTCCTTTTCATGGGCGCGATGTTGGGCGTCGTGCTTTCCGACAACTTGCTTGCCCTTTACATGTTCTGGGAGATTACGTCGATTAGCTCGTTCCTCTTGATCGGCTTTTGGCACCACCGGACCGAGTCGCGCGACGGGGCTCTGAAATCGATGCTCACAACCGTCTTCGGCGGCCTGGCCATGCTGGGAGGCATTCTGCTCCTCGGCGCCGCCGCGGGTACGCTTTCGCTGCGCGAGCTCGGTGCAGCCGCCCCGGCCGTCGCCGCCCATCCCTATTACCCGGCTATCGTACTGCTCATCCTGCTCGGCGCGTTTACAAAGTCGGCGCAAGTGCCCTTTCACTTGTGGCTTCCCGGGGCCATGGCGGCGCCGACGCCGGTCAGCGCCTATTTGCACTCGGCGACCATGGTGAAGGCGGGTATCTACCTTACGGCGCGCATGGGCACCGTTCTCGGCGGCACGGAACTTTGGTTCTATATCGTGGCCGGCGTCGGCATGGCAACGATGCTCCTCGGTTCATACCTCGCCGTACAGCAGCGGGACCTCAAAGCGCTTCTTGCGTTCAGTACCGTCAGCCAGCTGGGCTTTATCATCGCCATGTTTGCTTTCGGCACGGCAGCCGCAACAGCCGCCGCCGTGTTGCACATTCTGAACCACGGCATTTTCAAAGGTTCCCTCTTCATGCTCGTGGGTATCGTCGACCACCAGACCGGTACACGCGATATAGAAAAGCTTTCGGGCCTAGGAAGCAAGATGCCGTTCACGGGGACGCTCATGTTCATCGGCGCGCTCTCCATGGCTGGCGTTCCCCTCTTGAGCGGGTTCGTCAGCAAAGAGATGATGCTCGGCGCCCTGCTCAACCCGCCGGCGGGCCCGAATGTTTTTACCTACGCCTTGCCGGTCCTCGCCGTGCTCGCCAGTGCTTTCACGACGCTGTACTGTTTGCAGCTTACCCTGAAGCTTTTCCTGGGCCCGCAGGGTGAATCGCCGCTTGAACCGGCGGAAGCCGGACCCGGCCTGCTGCTACCCCCGGCTCTGCTCGGCGGATTCGTCGTCTTGCTGGGCATCGCGCCGGCGCTCGTGGAACACCACCTCATCGCGCCCGCTACCGCCGCCCTCACGGGCCGGCCGAGTTCCGTGCACCTGGCCCTGTGGCACGGCGTCAATCCGGCCCTGTTCATGAGTATCGTTGCCCTGGCCGGCGGCGCCCTGCTGTACTGGCAGTTGCCCCGGGTCTTGCCCGCTTTGCGCCGCCTCAGCTCGGTTCGCATCAACGCCAACACGATATATAACGCCCTGCTCACGGGAACGGAAACGGGGTCGGCCAAGCTTACACGCCGCATGATGACCGGGAACCTGCGCGATTATCTGTTTTACATACTCGCCTTCACCGCCCTCGTCCTCATCGTAGGGCTCGTCCGCGTCGATTTCGGCGGTTTCACGGGCCGCTGGCCCCGGCTTTCCCCCGTCAGCTGGAGCGAGCTGGCCGCTGTGCTCGTGCTCATCGCCGGCGCCCTCACGGCGATCGTCGCCCGGCAGCGGGTGGGTATCGCGCTGGGCGTAGCAACCGTGGGTTTCATGGTCGCCATTCTATGGTTCTTGTGGGAGGCACCCGATCTGGCCCTCACGCAAACAATCGTCGAGACGGTATCGATTGTGCCGCTCTTTCTTGCGTTCAGTTACATGCCGCGCCTTCGAGACCGTTACGTGCGCCCCCGGGTGCGGAAGAGCGACGTTTCCTTAGCCGTCGTGATCGGTGTTCTTTCCGCCGCTTTCACCTACATTTCCACCGGAACCCGGCTCTTTGACTCCATAGGCCACTGGTTTGTGGAAAACAGCTACCGCTTGGCCGGCGGACGCAACGTGGTGAACGTCATTTTGGTCGACTTTCGCGGCTTCGATACGCTCTTCGAAACGACGGTCCTGGCCCTCGTCGCTACCGCCGTCTTCACGCTCGTCCGTTCACGCCGTGACCCGGGCGGCGCGGTAAAACCCGAAAGTCCGCTGATGATCAACCCCGTGATCGTCCCTGCGGTGTCCCGGGTCCTTTTCTACCTAGTCTTGGTGTACTCGCTGTATCTGTTTTTCCGCGGGCACCACAACCCGGGCGGCGGCTTTGCGGCGGGCGTCATGGCCGCTTCTGCCGTCATTATTTGGGCCTTGGCCTTCGAGCGGACCGCGGCGATGAAGCTCGTTCCTGTCCATCCCCGCTATATCATCGGCACGGGGCTGCTCGTCATCGTCGGAGTCGGCCTGTCTGCCGTGGCCCTAGGCTATCCCTTCCTCACTCAGGCCTTCGGCAGTTTCCACGTGCCGGTCGCGGGTGAGATCGAACTGGCGTCGGCGACGTTATTCGACCTTGGCGTGCTGCTCGTCGTCTTCGGCGCGATTCATTGGCTCGTGGCGGCTATGTCGGACGGCATCGCCCTCGAGCAGGAACACATCAGGGAATACCGGGCGCGGGGCGTCTATCATCTGAGGAAGGGGAGGCTCTAACGATGGAACTGTTGATTTCCCTGAGCGTCGGCATCGTCGTCGGCAGCGGCGTCTATCTCATTCTCCAAAGGGAGTTACTGCGTGTCATCATGGGTTCGCTGCTCCTAGGATACGGCATCAACATGGCCTTGTTCCTGTCCGGCGGCATCAAGACGGGAGGGCCCCCCATCCTAGGCGAGGAAGGCCCGGCGGGCGCCGTGACTGACCCCCTGCCCCAGGCGCTCATTCTCACGGCGATCGTCATCGGCTTAGGTGTCTTCGCGTTGCTGCTAGCCCTGGGCTACCGCACGTTCCAGGAGACCGGTACCACCGACTTAAGCGAGCTTGCGGGGGTGGAGCATGAGTAACCTCGTCGTTGCGCCGGTCGTATTGCCCCTGCTGACAGGCGCCGTCTTGCTCTTTGCGCCGCGCCGCCTAGCCTGGCAAAGGGGCGTGAGCATCGTTTCCGCCTTGCTCGTCGTCGCCGTCGGCTTGATTCTCGTCCGCACGGCGTGGCAAGGCGGCATCCAAGTATTCCAGGCGGGAAACTGGCCTGCCCCCTTCGGCATCACGCTCGTCGCAGACCTCACCAGCGCGCTGCTCGTCTCGGCTACGTCAGTCGCGGCGCTTGCCGTGGTCCTCTTTTCTCCTTACGGCATGGGCAAGGATCGAGAGGAACTGTACTACTACGCCGGGTTCCATTTTCTGCTCGTTGGCGTACACGGTTCTTTCCTGACGGGGGACATTTTCAACCTGTTCGTCTTCTTCGAACTGATGCTGTTGGCCAGTTACCTTTTGGTGGCTCTCGGCGGAACGGCCGTCCAGCTGCGCGAGACGTTCAAGTACGCCCTCATCAACAACGTGGCTTCGGGCTTCTTTCTGCTCGGCGTCGCGTGGCTTTACCGCACTTACGGCACTTTAAACATGGCCGACCTTGCGCTGCGGGTGAGCATGTCGGAATCAAACGGCTGGCTTTCTGTGATCGCCGTTCTGTTTATCGTGGTGTTCGGTGTGAAGGCGGCCGTCTTTCCGCTGTACGGCTGGCTTCCCGGTTCGTATTTCGCCGGACCGACGCCTGTTGTGGCATTCTTCGGCGGCGTATTGTCGAAGGTGGGGATCTACGCACTGTTGCGCACCTTCACGCTGATCTTCGTGGAAGACCCTGCCTTCACCCACCGGGGAGTGCTCTTGCCTTTGGCATTGATCACCATGGTGATAGGCATCATCGGTGCGATCGCCCAGACGGATTTCAAGCGCATCCTCTCGTTTCACATCATCAGCCAGATCGGTTACATGCTCATGGGGATCGGCCTTCTTACCCCCTTGGCGATCGCCGGCACTATCATTTTCGTGGTGCACCAGATGGTGGTGAAGACAGTGCTTTTCCTCACGGCGGGCGCGGCGGAGCAGGTGACGGGAACGACCGACCTAAGGAAGATGAGCGGCCTTCTGACGAGCCACGGACCATTGGGAGTCCTGTTTCTCATCGCGGCCCTGGCGCTCGTCGGCATCCCACCGCTGTCGGGCTTTTTCGGCAAACTGACACTGCTGCAAGCCGGCGTGGAGGCACGGGCCTTCTTCAGCGTGGCCGTGGCCTTGATCGTGGGACTCGGGACGCTCTTTTCCATGATCAAGATTTTCCGCTACAGCTTTTGGGGGGAAGAGAAGGGGCTGCGTCTGCTCGATAAAAACAGCCCGGCCTTCCGCGGACTGCTTGCGCCGATCGCTCTCTTGGTTGTCGTTTCCGCCGCGCTGGGCCTGGGGGCAGAGCACGTGATCACCTACACGTCGGCGTCCGCACAGCAGCTCCTGAGCGGTCAAGCCTACATTGAAGCGGTGTTGGGCAGTTTTGTCGTCGCCCGGTCGGGATCATAGGGGGTAGTTTGAGCCGTGTGGTATCAGATCCCGGTACATATCGCCTTGGCTTTGGTGTGGATGATCATGTGGGGGTCCTTTGCGCCCTTTCACGTTGTCGCAGGCTTCGTCGTGGGGGGCGCGATCTTGTACGCTTTGAACAAAGGCACCGGCGGGCATTTCTACCTGCGCCGCGTCGAGAGTCTTTTCAAGTTGATCGCGCTGTTCTTGTGGCAAATCGTGCTCTCCGGCATCTTCGTCGCCCGCATCGCCATCGCCCCCAGACCCGGCAACCGCCCGGGCGTCGTGGCCTTTCCCCTGCGGCTCAAGACGGACGGAACCATCACGGCCCTCACCCACATGCTCACCTTGACGCCCGGGGCCGTGCCGATCGATATCAGCGCCGACCGCAGCGAGATCTTTATCCACTGCCTCGACTTGAACGACGTGGACGCGGTGCGCGAGGCGAAGGAGCTTTTTGAGGACCTGCTCTTGGAGGTGACGGAGTGATGCTCGCGTGGGCGCTTACGATCGCGTTGGTATTGCTCGGCCTGTCGCTTATATTTTGCGCCTACCGAGTCGTCGTCGGCCCCACCACGCTCGATCGGACGGCCGCCTTCGACACGTTCTCGGTCAATTTGACGGGAGTGATCGCGGTCTGGGCCATTGACGGGAATACGACGCTCCACTTCGATCTGGCCTTCATGATCGCGCTCGTTCCGTTTATGTTCGCCGTCATCGTGGCCAAGTTCATCGTGAAGGGGGATATCATTGATCGAGATTCTGACTAGTTTCCTCGTTGTGGCGGGTGCCATGCTGGTGTGTGCCGGCTCTTTCGGCGTCGCCCGGTTCAAAGACTACTTCGAGCGGGTGCATGCGGCGGGTTTGCCTGCCACCTTGGGACTGAGCTTGCTATTGATCGCCTCGTCGATCCACCTGTCGGCGCACCTGGGCGAACTGTTCCTCAAGCCGATCGTAGTAGTGGCCATCTTGTTTCTGACCGTCCCCTTGGGAACCGAGATGCTCGCCCGAGCAGGTTACATCACGAACGTGAAGCCCGCTCACGAATACGCCCGGGACGACGCCGAAGAGCAACGGGAGCTCGAACACAAAGAGCCGGTGGAGTAAGCCTGCCTTTTAGATCAACTCGAAGGCGCCCCGCAGCCGTGTGCCGAGGTCGGAGAAAAGGTCCTCTAGCCGGTTGGGAGGCCGTTTCGGTTCATCGTCGAAGCGGGCGGCGACGAAACGAACGTTTCGCAGCTGAACCGGCCCGTCCAAAGCGCGCACGTCGGCGAGGAGCTTGCGGGCGCCCTCCAGTCCGCTGCCGGAAAATTGGACGGCTTGCCTGCGCCACGCACCGGTTGACGGCAGCGGGTTCCGCTTTTCGCACAGTACCTCATTTGCATGGTTCAACCCCCGCACGCCCGTCGTCACCGCCGCTCCCGTGTGCTCGAAGTAGATGGTGACGGGCACTCGGTACCTACTGCCCGCGAGCATCGCCATCAGTCCCCGGAAACCCGCGGCATCCTTGAACGAGACGGTGCACTCGTCGGGGAAATTGACGAGACCGTCGCGCAGCGCAGCGGCCAGATCGTTGTAGGCCGGATCGGCATCCGTGAGGCAGTACGTGCGAATGCAATCGAGAAAGTCGCCCACGGATTCGTAGCGCACCACCTGCAGCTCGGGATGGAAGCTTTGGTTGGCGGATTCGATCTCGACCCGCATATGCCGCACGACGACTTCGCTTTCAGGTCTGGTCGGCCGGATGCGCAGCGCCACGCCGAGGCTGTCCGGCGCGACTTGCAATAGACACGGTATGGCGTAATCCCGAAAATAAGTGTTTAAGGCGTCGGGGGGCAGCTCGTTCGTCACGGAAAGGACCCGTTCGTAGCGGGGCGTCAGTTCGAATACGTCGACGGCGAGGCTCGAACTTCCCGCGCGGACCAAAGCCTCGAATTTGACGGTCACCCGATCGCCGCCTTGCACGCCGTAGAAGACTGCTTCGATGTAGGGACTTTCGCCGGTAGAGCGCAAGTAAAAACGGGAGAGATCCGGATCCGGGCAGTAGACTACGGGTTTGGCGGCAGCCTCGTACGTTTCGCGATCCCAAAGCAGCACTTCCTGAGCTTCGTCGTGGAGCGCGCAGGCGAGCGGCGTGAGCAAAACGTCGTGCACCATGGTTACAGAACGCCTCCTGACATGATCCAGTCGGTCTCGATGAAACGGATGCCCTTGCCGAAAAGACCGTACACCTCGTGGTACGTGTTGCAGTTGTAGACGAAGATCGGTATGTTTGCCGCGCGGTAGCTGGCGATCAGCTCGGGCGTGATATGCCTGCACGAGTACGACACGAAGGCGTTCTCGTAAGTCGTGACTTCCTCGATGTTGGCGGTGGGATCTGGATCGCTGGAGAGCCAAGTGAGGTGGACGTCGGGGTAGAGGCTGGCCATCAAGCGGCGCGACCCGGCATCGCCGTTAACGAAAAAGCTCCGTTCCCACAGCTGGTACTTCTTCAAGAGCTCGGCCACGTACGTGATCTCTTCTTCGCCCCAGTGCATCTTGGAGCAGTCGACGTTGATGCCGAGGCCCCAGCGGCTACATTCTTGGCACGCTTCTTCGAAGGTCGGGACACGGATCACCTCGTCGGGATCTCGGCCGTGATAAGCTTGGTCAACCTTGAGCTGCCGTATTTCCTCGAAGGTGAAGGAGCTGACCGGGCCCGTGCCGTCCGTGGTGCGGTCGACCGTCTTGTCGTGCATCAAGATGTAATGTCCATCGGCCGTTTTCTGTACGTCCAGTTCGACGAGTTCAAAGCCGTACATGCCGGCGTACCGTATAGCCCGCACCGTGTTTTCGGGTCCTTTAATGGGAACGCCGCGGTGGGCGATGAGACCCGTCTTGTTCGCAGTGAGGAACGGGCTTTTCGGCGCCGCCTTCACGTTGGCCACGTTTGCCACCGTCCCTTGTGGCAAAGGCCAGGGCCTTCGCCGTATTGTCCAGATGCCCCGCAGGCTTCCTGGCGCGTATAGGATTAGCCGCCATAAAAACGTTTTCCTGCCGTTATGACCGTTAATTTGCCCCGCAGCGCGATGCGGTGCCGCGTCCCGGACGCCGGGAAACAGGCAAGCTGCCCCCGGGGCGGAGGCAGCTTGCGATCCGGTGTACGGTACCTTGTGCCGCGCAGCGCGGGAGCATCCCGGCCCATCACTCAAAATCGAGTTTCACGTCAAAGGCGAGGTTGAACATGCGCCGCCACGGCTGACGAATGTTTTCCAGGCGCAAACCCGTGGGGACGATGCCGAGCGGCTCGCCGTACCAGTGCAGTTCGAGCTCCTTCATGTCGCTGAAGTGCTCCCGCGTGAATTTTTGAATCTGCTCGGCGGCGATGCCCTCGACTTCCTTCCAACGGTCGCCCAAGTTCATGTACGGGATGCCGAGAGCCGGCAGAACGGTGCCGCCCATATGGGTTCGCACGACGGCCTGGTAGCCCCAGTCTTCAATAAAGCGCTCCAGCAAAAACTCCAGGTGCGCCCGGGCCGCTTCTAGCTTCCGCTGCCGTTCGGCATGCCGGCCGACGGCGTGGTACACGCTCGCATGGGCCACCACCGTACCCAAAGTGTTGCCCGCCGTATTCCAAGCGGCGTACGCCATGATGCGCTTGAGCCCTACACGCCGCAGGAGCAGCTTCACGAACTGCCGGTCGGCACCGTTCGAGTAGGCCACGTCGGCAACGGCCGCGGGCTTGCCTTGCTCCGTATAATGCAGAATTGCTTCGGTGAAATCGAGCAAATTCCGGCCCGGCGTGTCGACCATGGTGGCCACGTCTTGCCGGGGAGCTTCCTCCTGCGCTTCACCGGGCGTGTTCAAAAAGAGAATCCAGTCGGCCTCCTGCGGCGTTTCCACGAGCCGGCCGCCTACCGCGTAAATCTGCCCCTTCACGCTCTCCGCCAAAGGCCTGTCTTCGTATCGCGGGACGAGAAAAGGCCCCTTAGTCGACGAGTAGCGGGGATACACCTTCGGCACGATGCCCAGGTGCCGGTTGACGTGCCTTGCGACGAGCACCATGGCGACTTCGTCCGCACCCGGATACAGCAGCGCCCGCTCTTCAATGCCGAGCTCCGAGATGCGGGCCCGCAGCGCCTTTTGCTCCATCGACGATACGCCATATTCGGCGCTGTCGTCTTGGGTGATGAGAAGAAAATCCACCGTGCCGTCGGCCACGTAGTCCAAGACCCGTTTGCTTAGCTCGTGGTTGCGGTTCCGGCGCCAGTGCCAGTTCTCCAGCACTTCGGGCGGGATCTCCTTCTTCAACTGCTCGAGGTCCGCCTTGTCCTCTTCCCGCCCATGGCGCGCCACTTTATCCAAGAGCTGAGAGTAGCGGTGGATGCGCGCTCCGTAGTGGGCCCAATACCAGGGCTCCTGCTCGTCGTTGTCGTAGGCGGGAATGCGCATCACCAAGGTAAAGGCGTAGATGGGCAGGCCGGGATGGGCCTCGCGGATCTCCTTCAACACTTGCACCCGGGACCAGCATTCCTCCAGGGGATGGTCGGTCGTGCGGGAAGCGATCAACCCGCCGTACGCCAATGTTTCGACGGCGACGACGAGGCCGTCCACCTCGCTCGCGACGGCCCTGAGCCAGGGGCCCAGCTCTTCGAACTTGCCCAGCTCCTTCTTGTCGCCGAGCATGTGACGGGGCGGCACGAGCACCTCGCAGCCCGCGATGCGGCCGATCTTTACCGGCGCGTCGGAGACCCAGTGGCGTTCGTCAAGGGGAACTAAAGCCAAACGCAGTGGTCGAGTCATTGAGAAGCCTCCCATTGTCTGTCGTGTGTCTTCTTGCCGGTCGTCGCCGGGGCTCAGTCTCCGGACGCGCCGTCCGCCAGCATCCGCTCGATTTCCTCCAAGGTCTCCGGCGCGAGCTGCCAGTCCGCTGCTCGCACGTTTACAGCCAGCTGTTCAGGGGATGTGACCCCGCAGATGACGGTGCTCACCTGGGGACGGGTGAGCAGCCACGCGATCGCGAGTTCCGCCATGGTGCGTCCGTGGGCTTGGGCAACGCCGCTGAGCTTTTCCACGAGGGAGAAGTTGCGCGGCGTGAAATACCTCTGCACGTAACTGCTCGACTCACCCCGGGACCCTTCCGGAGGCTTCTCTCCCCGCTTATACTTTCCCGTCAAGAAGCCGCCGGCCAGGGGGAAGTAGGGGATGATGCCGATACCGAAAGCTTGGCAGTACGGCACAAGCTCCTTTTCGATGCTGCGCTCGAGCATGTGGTAGTGGGGTTGGATTGAGACGAAGGGAGTCCAACCGTGCATTTCGGCTAGGTCGTTTGAGCGGCAAAGCTGCCAGGCCGCGTAGTTGGATGCGCCGATGTAACGCACCTTGCCTGCGCGCACCAGATCATCCAGAGCGCGCATCGTCTCTTCGAAAGGGGTGTGCGGATCGACGCGGTGGATCTGGTACAGGTCGATGTAGTCGGTGCCCAAACGGCGCAGGCTTGCCTCGACGCCGTTCATGATGCGCTGGCGCGAGGCTCCTGCATCGTTCGGTCCGTCGCCTACCCGGGAGCCTACCTTCGTGGCGATGATCACTTTATCGCGCCGTCCCCGTATCGCTTTGCCGATCGTTTCTTCCGACCTGCCGCCCGTATAGGTGTCGGCCGTGTCGATGAAGTTCACGCCGGCAGCGAGGGCTTCGTCGATGAGCCGCCGCACGCCGTCTGCGTCTACTTTCCCGCCGAACTGGTTCGTGCCGAGCCCGACCGCCGAAACCCGCAGGCCCGATTTGCCGAGCTGACGATATTCCATGGAAGTCCGCCTCCCTCCAAACGAGAAAATGCGCATCGCGTCCACCTTCACATTCGCTCCCGTGGCGGCTGCACCTCTTGCACGCCGCGCACGCCGTCGCACATTCCCGAGGCCGGAGCCGCATCCGAACGGACGTCCCATTAGGCGTGATCGGAGCCCGCCAATGCGCAGCAGCCTTTGCAACCACGAGAAGCGTCATGTATACTTGCGCGAGCGCCTATCCGACGGCAGGCGTTCTTTGTGTGTGCAGGGAATAAGAGCCAGTTAAGGACGTTCCGAAGGAGTGACCCCATGGACGCGAAGATTGTGGTGATTCCGGGGGACTATATCGGACCCGAGATCATCGCGGAATGCATTAAGGTATTGCAGGCCGTGGGCGAGCGCTTTGGCCACACTTTTCATTTTGAAGAGGCGTTGGCCGGCGGCGCGGCCTACGACGCGTACGGTGTGCATTTGCCGGAATCGACCCTCGAGGCGTGCCGGAGCGCCGATGCCGTGTTGAAAGGCCCCTTCGGCGGACCGCCCTCCGAGCTGAACCATCCGAAGTGGGCGCTCGTCGAGCGGGAGGCGATTCTGGGCCTAAGGGGAAAGCTGAACCTTTATGCGAACCTGCGATCGGTCGTGATGCGACCGGCTTTGCTGGACTTCTCTCCGGTCCGGCGTGAGCGCGTCGAGGGCGTGAATATCTTGATGGTGCGCGAACTCGTGTCGGGCATCTACTTCGGTCCGAAGACCCGGGAAGTGGTGGACGGCGAAGAGCAGGCCATCGACACCGAGCTGTACCGTGCGTCGGAGATCCGGCGGGTCGCCCGCCTCGCCTTCGACCTGGCACGGACGAGGCGCCGCAAGGTGACGTTAGTGGGCAAGAGCAATGTCTTGGTGTCGAGCGTGCTGTGGCGCGAGGTAGTCGCCGACGTCGCGGAGGGTTACCCCGACGTAGAGCTCGACTACATGCACGTCGACAACGCCAGCATGCAGCTCATCATCAACCCGAGGCAGTTTGACGTTCTGCTCACGACGAACATGTTCGGCGACATCCTGTCCGATGAAGCCGGCGCTATCGTCGGTTCCATCGGCGTCATGCCTTCGGCGAGCCTCACCGACGGACGCTTCGGGCTGTACGAACCGATCCACGGCTCCGCGCCCGACATTGCCGGGCGCAACCTGGCCAATCCCATCGGGCAAATTTTGTCGGGGGCCGAACTGCTCCGCTACAGCCTGGGCCTTGAGGAGGAGGCGAACGCCGTCGAGGAGGCGGTCGACGCCGTGCTGGACGCCGGCTACCGCACGGCCGACTTGACCGCGGGCCGCTCCGACGTGAAACAGGTGGGCACCCGAGAGATGGGCGACCTCATCGTCGAACACCTTCTGCGTTGAACGAAGGTAGCTCAGGCCCCCGCGATGTTGTGTCCGCAATGTTGTGACAGATGACAGTCGGAATTAGGGCTATATGCCAACAGGTCGTCCCTAGCAGGAGCAAGAAAGACAGAACCACCCCATTCTCATTCCGTTAGTCCTAACCCTGGCCTTAGCCCGCAGCCTGACCGACTGTCCGGAGCTAAGGCCACCAGGTTAGGCCTCGGCCTTCGATCGCCTCCGACGGGGGCTTTGGCCGAGGCCTTCTTGGATCCGGCTAGATTCTTGATTTAAGTAAGGAGCACATAGCCTATTGCGCAACGTAGCCAACACGATGCGCCGCTGGGAGCAAAGGCTCGTGTGGCTGATCAACTCCCGCATCAGCAGCGCCCGCCTCGACGTACCTATGCGCCTACTGAGCGGTCTGGGCAGTGCGTGGACTGCCCTCGGCCTTTGCCTCGTGCTTTGGTTCTTGCCCGGCCACCGGTCCCAGGCGGCAGCTTTGAGCATCGCGGTAACGGGCAGCCATCTATTGGTTCAGGCGATGAAGCGACTCTTCAAACGGTCCCGGCCTTACGGCAAGCTGGTCGCTGTCCGCACCATCACCGCACGCCTGGCCGACGGATCTTTTCCTTCCGGCCACACGACAGCGGCTTTTTCCATCGCGGGCGTCTTCGCCGTCACGACGTCCCTCGCAGCCACTCCCCTATGGACACTGGCGGCGCTCACCGGGCTTTCCCGTGTCTATCTGGGCCATCATTACCCGACGGACGTTCTGGCCGGGGCAGCGATCGGCATTTCCTTTGCAGCGCTGGCAGCGGGCATCGTCATCTAAATTTCGCGCCGCTGCGCTGTTGACATGGCCGCCGATCCTCTTCTATAATGTCGTCACATGCTGCAATAGTCAGCCGACGAGTAGAGACCAGACGAGCTGAGCGAAGTCGAGATGAGCCGGAGCCAATATCGTCCTTGACACGCAGGTACCAGTGGCGCGCCGTGCGTGTGGCGTGGCCTAGGGCGTTTGGGCATCGACAGCTTGACCGGGCTCTACATTTCGAGGGCGCGGTCTTTTTTTCGTCCGCCGTCTCTGCTCGACCCCTTGGAGAGGAGCGTGCCACGATGCATCGCGCGACACCTCGCGAACACCCGCAACCCGAGTCCGGTTACTTTCCCGACCGGGAAACGTTTTGCCGCCTAGCCTCCCGGGGCAATTTGATCCCCGTCTATAAGGTTCTGCTCGCCGACTCGGATACGCCCGTCTCAGCTTTGCGCAAACTCGATACGGGCAAATACGCTTTCTTGCTCGAGAGCGTCGAAGGGGGCGACCGCGTCGGCCGCTATTCCTTCGTGGGCAGCACGGCGTCGGTCGTATTTCGCTGTTGGGGCAAACAGGTCGAAATCGAGCGGAACGGAGCGACCGAGCGTTTCGAGGCCGACGATCCTTTGGTCAGTTTGGAAAGGCTGCTCGCTACGTACCGGCCCGTCGAAGTCCCCGGCCTTCCCAGGTTTTACGGCGGAGCCGTCGGTTACTTAGGTTACGACATGGTAAGGCACTTTGAACGCCTGCCCGACAAGAACCCCGATCCTTTGGGGCTACCCGACGCGTACTTTCTTCTCACCGACAAAGTGCTGATCTTCGACCATGCAAGCCGCAGGCTGCAAGTCGTGGTGAACGCCTACGTGAACGGCGATCCCCATGCGGCTTACGACGAAGCGGTGGCGGCCATCGACGGAGCGATCGAGAAACTGCACAAGGAAGTGCGCCTTGAGCCTCTGGCCTCCCTGCACGCGGCGGACAGCGGTAACCTCGACATCCGTTCCAACTTCACGCAGCCGGAGTTTGAGGGCGCGGTGCGGCAGGCCAAAGAGTACATCGCCCGGGGCGACGTGTTCCAAGTCGTCTTGTCGCAGCGCTTCGCCACGCCCGTTCAGAGTGACCCGTTCACGCTGTACCGAATGCTCCGCACCGTCAACCCGTCGCCCTACATGTACTACTTGAAGCTGGGCGACTTGGCGGTCGTCGGTTCGTCACCCGAGATGCTCGTGCGGGTGGAGGAGGGTGACGTCTTCGTGCGCCCCATCGCGGGAACCCGGCGACGGGGCAGGGACGCAGCCGAAGACGAGGCTTTGGCCGAAGAGCTCTTGCACGACGAGAAAGAGCTGGCGGAGCATGTGATGTTGGTTGACCTGGGGCGCAACGACGTGGGCCGGGTGAGCGAATACGGCAGCGTACAGGTGGAGGAGTTCATGACCGTGGAGCGCTATTCCCACGTCATGCACATCGTGTCGACGGTGCGGGGAAAGCTCGCTCCGGGTAAGACCGCCTTCGACGCCATTCGGGCCATCTTTCCCGCCGGAACCCTTTCGGGCGCGCCCAAGATCCGGGCCATGGAGATCATCGACGAGCTGGAAAACGTGCGCCGTGGGCCTTATGGCGGAGCCATCGCCTACTTCGGCTTTTCGGGCAACATGGACAGCTGCATCACCATCCGCACGATCGTAGTGGCGGGCGGCACGGCGTATGTGCAGGCGGGAGCGGGCATCGTGCTCGATTCCGACCCGACGCGGGAGTATGAGGAGACATTGCGCAAGGCCGAGGGTGTCTTGACCGCAATCGCCATGGCCGAGGGAGGCACGGTCCATGCTCGTGCTCGTTGACCACCGCGACTCGTTCGTCTATAACCTTGTCCACGGCTTCGGCGAATTGGGCGCCGAGACCGTCGTCCGGCGCAGCGACACAGTCGACGTGGACGAACTGGCGGCCCTCGCACCCCGGGGCATCGTCCTCTCGTCGGGATCCGGGCGGCCCGAGGAGGCGGGACGTTCCCTGGACATTGTGCGCCGGTTCGCGGGGCGTGTGCCGATCTTGGGCGTCGGCTTCGGGCTTCTATGCATTGCCGCGGCCTTCGGTGCCCGTATCGTGGCGTCCAACCCTCCGGTACACGGCAGGGCGTGCCCGGTGGTGCACTTTGGGTCACCCTTGTACCGGGATATGCCGTCTCCCTTCCACGCGACGTGTTATCATTCGCTCACGGTGGATCAAGACAGCATAGGTCCGGATCTCGAAGTCACTGCCACGACCGAACGGGGTGAGGTCGCCGGCTTGCGCCACCGGGATTACGACGTAGAAGGCGTGCACTTTCACCCCGAGTCGATTTTGACGGAGCGGGGCTACGTCATGCTCGCGAACTTCCTGCAGCGGACCGGTGTGCGGACAAAGATTGGCCTGTAGACGGCAGATCGGAGGCGAAGGCGACCGGCACGCCGAAGGCCCGGCAAGCCACTTCGAGGGACATCAGATAGGCCGGCGCGGGCTCGGGCACCGGGTACGTGAGTACCGTTGCACCCGCGCCAAGGGCATGGGCGAGTACCCATACGGCCGAGCTGCGCGCGAAGCGTTCTGCGGCAACAGGATGCACGTCCGTTTGTGCGTACACCCATCGCATGACGGCGCGCAAGCTGTCGGCGGTCGCCTGTACGTTAGTAGAGACTACGGCGGCTCGCAAGTGTTCTTCGAGCCACTCCTTTAGCGCGGCGCTTTCCCGGTCCAGCTCGGCTTGTACCTTGTCGATAACTTGCAGTCGCCCCTGCGCCGCCAGGCGTGCGAGGCTTTCCCAAAACGGCGAGCCGTCGAGCAGGGGAAAGCCGCGGCGTGCGGCTTCTACGAAAAACGCCGTGTCGGGAACGTATACGGTCATCACGGAGCTCCACCTCCGCCGTCCAGCGTCTGCAGGTAGTTGTGGAAGGTCTGACCGCGCAGGCCCGTCAGTTCGTACGCCTGGTTGTACAGCAGGCGGCCGTCTTCGACGGCTTCGGCCACGCGCAGCGCAAAGGCCCTGCCGACGCGCAGGTTCTGCGTCGCGTAGAAGTTTCCGCCGCCGCCCGATGCGGCTGAGCGCTCCTTTTCTTCGGAAGTGAACCGGACGAGATGCCGCACGAAATCGTCTAGGCCGATATAGCCCATATTGCACGCTCGGAGGGCGGCCACGGGCACGCTCACGCGAAACTGACGGGCCAGACTGTAAAAGGGATCCTCTTCCCGCACGACATCGGGCCAGACTTCCGCCAAGCGCCTGGCAGGCAAGAGGAATTCCTCCGCGGCGGCCGCGCAGGTTCGCTCCGCGGGATCGTCGGCCGGCTGCAGATGGGCCAGGTCGAACGCGGCGCTGGCTCCAAGCAGCACGTGGGCAAAGGCGTGGGCCAAGGTAAACAGCTGCGCCCCTTTGCCGTCGGCGCCGTTGACGAACAGCCAGGGCGCGAAGGGATCGCTCAGGGCAAAGCCCCGAAATTCGTCGACGGATAACCTACGACGCGTGTTGTTCCCCACGATGCTGTTCACGGCGACCATAACGCCGGCCCTCTCGAGGGCCAAACGCAGGGCCCGCAACGTTTCGTCGGCGTTCGGTTGGCGGGCCGTCCAGCCTTCTGAAAAACCGAGGGCGCGGCGCATCCGTTCAGCGATCAGCTCGGGAGGATCGGCATCGGTACACGAGCCGACGAAGGGCAGGGGAGCGCGGCCCGTAGTTTCCAGGTCATGTCGCAGCCACAGCTGGCGGAACCGTATGACGTCCAGCGTGTCGCGAAATTCGGCGCTCGGAGCGGACGGCGCTCTCTCGGGCTGCGTGCTGTGAAGGGGCACGAACGAGGTATCGGGCGGGGGTTCGTCCAGAAACAGGGCACCCAGCGGCGTATGGGTAGCCGAGGCAAACTGCTCGAGCTGGCGCAGCGTGGGCCATTCCTCTCCGGCAAGCCACGCGTGCAGTTTCGGGAAGGATCTTTCCAAGACGTCGACGGGCTTACCGGATCTTTCCATTGCCCAGCGCAAAACCCGCTCCGCAGGTTGCACTACGACCCGGCTCACGGTGTCACGCCCCTTCTCTCTTTGCTACAAGTTTTCACGCGAAGGGACGATTCGACGCAATTCAGGTTATTCCTTCCACACTGGCGTGCACGGACGGCGCCCGGAACCCGATGCCGGTCGGCGTTCGTCCGTTACGCGTTGTTTTGCTCGAGGAACCGGTACCCGACGCCGTGGACCGTCTCGATAAAGCGCGGCTCATCGCCCGTGTCGTTCAGCTTCTGGCGGAGCCGGCGGACATGCACGTCGACGGTGCGCGTGCCGCCCGTATACTCGTAACCCCAGAGAATTCGGAGCAAGAGGTCGCGTGAGAGGACCCGCCCGGTGTTCTTGGCCATATAGCTGAGCAGATCGAATTCCTTCGGAGTTAGCTCGACGAGGGTTTCGCCCAGATAAACACGCCGGGTATCTTCGTCGATCGTCAGCTCGCCCATGTGGATGACCTTAGATTCTTGCTGCGTGACATCCCCTTCGTGCCGGCGCAGGGCGGCTCTCACCCGGGCGAGCAGTTCCTTGGGGCTGAACGGCTTCGTGATGTAGTCGTCTGCTCCGATTTCCAGTCCCCATACTTTGTCTTCTTCGCCGCCGCGGGCCGTCAGCATAATGATGGGCATGTTATGCGACTTGCGGATACGCTGGCACACCGAAAAACCGTCGAGTTCGGGCAGCATGACGTCGAGAAGCACAAGGTCGGGCGGATCTTCATCGATCATGGCTAAGGCCTCGACACCGTCCGCGGCGGTCATCACCTCGTACCCCGCGGAGCGGAGATTGTACGCGACCAGCTCCACGATGGACGGCTCGTCATCGACGACCAAGATGCGCTCAGACACACAGGTACCTCCCTCGGCGAGTTTTATCGGTAAGTCCGTTCAGTTTCAGTATAGCAAACTTGGCTTGTGGCGGCTTTCCCCCTCACGCCCTGCCGCAACGGAAGGCCGCGCCGCAGCAAGTCTGCGCACTGCGTCTCAGGGCATCTCGGCTGAGCCTTGGGCTTCCGAACCTTCCTCCGGCGCATGCTGCAGCGTAAAAATCATCCGAGTTCCCTTGCCCAGCTCGCTTTCGGCGTGGATGGTGCCGCCCAGCCTTTCCACGATGTGCCGCACGATGGAAAGACCTAGGCCCGTGCCGCCCATCTGCCGGGAACGGGCTCTGTCCACGCGATAGAACCGCTCGAAAATACGGGGCAAATCGGCGGGGGGAATGCCGATGCCCGTATCGGACAAGGTGACCAGAACGACCCCGTTTCGCACCTCTGCATCGACGGTCACTTTGCCGCCGCTGTCGGGAGTGTACTTGACCGCGTTGTCCAACAGATTGATGAAGACTTGCCGGAGCAGCGCTTCGTCGGCCCGGACCCGAATCTGCGGATCAACATTGACGAGGAGCTTCATGTGCTTTTGCTCCGCCACGTCGGCCACGAGGGGCAAGGTTTCTTCGATCAAGCGGCGCAGCGGCAGGATGCTCCAGTTCACCTCCAATTGGTCGGATTCAAGGCGCGACAGATCGAGCAGGTCGTTGATGATCGCCGTGACCCGTTCCGTCTCGCGGTTGATGATCTGGAGAAAGCGGCGCCGGGTCTCGGGATCTTCGTCGGCGCCGTCGAGCAACGTTTCGGTAAAGCCGTGGATCGACGTGAGGGGCGTGCGCAGTTCGTGCGACACGTTGGCGACGAAGTCGGTCCGCACCCGCTCCAAGTGCCGCAGTTCGGTTATGTCGTAGATGAGCCCGAGCGCGCCGCCGACGTAGGGGCCGGATCCTTTGAGCGCAGCGGTGTGCGCCCGTACGATGCGGCGCGTGGGCTGATCCAGCTCCAGTTCGACCAGGTGCCCCCGTTCGGTCTGCAAAGTGTCTTCCAGCGCCAACACCAAGCTTTGCAGACTGACCACGTCCTGGATGGGATGTCCGATCACCTCGTCGGAGACCAGACCGAGCATCTGCTGGGCAGCGGGATTGACCAAGATGACCCGGCTGTCCGAGTCGACCGCGATGACGCCTTCGGCCATGCTGCCCACGACGGCCTGCAGATACGCCCTTTGTTCGGAAAGCTCGCTGAGGCTTTGCTCGAGCCGGGCGGCCATCGTGTTGAAAGCGGTTGCCAGCTCGCCCAGTTCGCCTCCGCCGGGCACTTTGATGGGCGGATCAAACTGGCCCCGGGCGATGCGGCGGGCAAACGAGGTCATTTCCTTGAGGGGGCGCACGACGTGGCGTGAGAAGAGGAACGACAAAAGCGCCGCGGCGGCCAAGGAAGCGACGGCGAGGCGGAACATGATGGCGCGAATTCTTTGCAGCGATTCGTCGACGGCGGCGGTGGGCAGCGCCGTGCGCACGACCACCCGGCCGTCTGGCGTTTCCACCGGGAAGGCGAGGTACAACATGCCGGTACCGACGGTCGAGCTAAACCGCACGGACCGGCCTGGCCTGCCTTGCAGAGCGGCCGCTACCTCGGGACGGCCTGCGTGGTTTTCCATCATTTCCGCCGGGGCTTCGGAATCGACGAGCACCTCGCCCGACGCGGCGATTACGGTAATGCGCAGATCGCCTGCCTCGGTCAAGGCGGTGACGGTCCGGCTCAGGGGGTCGTTCGGCGCCGTCAACGTGTGATCGGCGAGTACTTCCAGCAGCAGACGGCTTTCCCGTTGCAGGTGGATCTCCACCTGTTCGATCAGAAAGGTGCGCGTTACATCATGAAGCAGGAAAGACGCTATGAGCAAGACGCCAAGCGTGATGGCGACGAAGGCGCCGACCACACGCGGCATCAGCCCGTGCCAGCCTTGCGCCATAGAACCGTTGCCTCGCGCCACGGCAGGCAGTTCCACCTTTCCGCGGCCCCGGTCGGATCGGCCGGCCCGGGGCGGTCCCTGTACAGCTTTATCATATCACGGTGTCTGCGGGCGCGGGAGTCGACGGTATCGGCGTCGCAGCACGTGAGTCCGGCCGGCGTCGCCTCAGCCGGGTACCTCGGTGGGATAGTCCCCCGAGAAGCAAGCGTGGCAGAGGCGCCCGTTTCCCTCCACGGCCTTCTGCAACCCCTCGAGACTCAGGTAGTGCAGGCTGTCGGCGTCGATGTGGCGGCGCACTTCCTCTATTGTGCGGCGTGAAGCGATCAATTCGGCCGGCGTGGGCACGTCGATTCCGTAATGGCACGGGTGGGTGAAGGGAGGAGACGCCACCACCATGTGCACTTCCTTGGCGCCCGCTTCCCGCAGCATGCGAATGACATTGGCCGTCGTGGTACCGCGGACGATGGAGTCGTCCAGGAGCACGACGCGCTTTCCCTTCACCACGGTGCGGATCGGATGCAGTTTCAGCCGGACTCCGAACTGCCGTGTCGCTTGCGTCGGCTGAATGAACGTGCGTCCGACGTAGCGGTTTTTCACAAGACCCATCTCGTAAGGGATGCCGGCCTCTTCCGCGTACCCCATCGCGCTGGAAACGGAGGAATCGGGGGTGGGGATGACGACGTCGACATCCAACGGGCGCTCCCGGGCCAGGACGCGTCCGATCTCTTTCCGGATCAGATGTACGTTGTGGCCTTCGATCTCGCTGTCTTGGCGGGCCAGGTAGATGTACTCAAAGACGCAGAAAGCCCTGCGGTCCCGGTCAAAGAGCCTCCTGCTGCGGACGCCGTTTCGGTCGATGATTACAAGCTCGCCCGGCTCCACTTCCCGCACGGGCTCGGCCCCGATCGACGTAATGGCTGCCGTTTCCGAGGCCAGCATGTGCCCGCCCTCGAGACGTCCCAGAACGAGCGGACGGATGCCCAAAGGATCGCGCATGCCGACCAGACGGTCCGGGGTCATGGCCACGACCGCGTAACCGCCGATCAGTTCCTTGGCGGCGTCCACCATCGCCTCCTCCGGGCTCTCTTTTCGGCTGCGCACCATCAGCTGGAGGATCAGTTCGCTGTCCGTCGTGGTCTGGAGCAAGGCACCCGTATCCAGAAGCCGCTCGCGCAAGACCTTTCGGTTTGTCAGGCTGCCGTCGAGCGCGATGGCTGCGGGACCGAAGCGGGAGGTGGCCCAGAGCGGCTCGGCGTTTGTCACGTGATTTTCGCCGGACCGGGAATAGCCGACGTGGCCTATGGCGTGGGAACCGGGAAGCTTAGCCAAGGAAGCGTCGTCGAATACCTCGGACGTGAGGCCCATTCCTTTGTGTGCATGCAACACGTCGCCCTCCGTGACGACCAGGCCCGCACTCTCCTGCCCCCGGTGCTGCAGAGCGTACAGCGCCATGTAGCCGAGCGGAGCGGCGGAGACCGACGGGTCGGCGAACATACCGAAGACTCCGGACATTCGGTGCACCTCCGCTTCTCCAACCGAACGTTCGCCGATTTGACCTTTTCTACGCTCCATGCTATCAGTACGTAGGGGCCGGGTCAACAGGAAGCGAACGACCCGATGTAAATACCATTTATTGTTCGGGTTTGCGTGGCCGGAGAACGACGAAACTCGCCGGCGGCGACGCTTGCTTACGGCCGCCAGGTATGGTAAACCAGTACCAGACTGCCTTGCTGTGTATAAATATGCACAGC
>JAAYLA010000265.1 GCA_012522135.1 Bacillota bacterium
AATGGTGGACGAGACACTCGATTTGCGCGAGTTATTGAGCGCCCTCTATAGGCGTAAAGGCATCATTGTTCTGATGGTGGTCGTCTCCGTGCTTACGGCTTATGTGGCCAGTTCCCGTCTGCCGCGCATCTACGAGGCGAGCACGACTTTGCTCGTGAAAGACCCCAGGAGCTCCGGCGAAGCGCTTTTCCTTCAAGGCCTGACGGGCCTTAACGCGGACAAGCTGCAAAACTACGTCGAACTGGCCCGCAGCCGTACGGTGGCCGAGCGGACGGCGGCTGCCTTGGGCTATGATTGGGACGTGCACGATCCGGAGTTCGCCAAGTTCCGCGAGAGCATCTCGGTGCAGTTGGTTTCGGGCACCGAGACGATTCGCATTTCAGTCCAAGGCGAAGATCCCGTCGAGGCGGCCCGGATCGCGAACGCCGCGGCGCAAGCCTTCATTGACTTCAACCGCGACATGAACCGGACGGAGGCGACGAGCGCCCGTCTGTTTATCGAGGAGCAGCTGCAGCTCGTAGAAGAGCAGCTCCGCGAAGCCGAGCTGGCGCTCCAAATCTACCGTGAGGAACAGCGCGTGCTCGATCCCGTGCAGGAGTCGCGTCTCGTCCTTGAGCGGATCACCCAGCTCGAATCCCAATACGCGGCGACGCAGCTCGCTTACGAGGAGACGCTGCGCCGGCTGGACGAGGTGCGCACGCGCCTTGAGGCCGAGGACCCAACGCTGGTCTCGTCGACCACGATTTCCAACAATCCGATGGTCACGACGTACCGGTCCGCGCTCTTCCAATTGGAAACCGAGCTCGCCGGCCTGCTCAACCAGTACAGCGAGCAACATCCGCAGGTACAGACGGTGCGCGCCAAGATTGCCGAAGTGGAGCGGCAGCTCTCGAACGAAGTCGAGCGGATCGTGAGCAACGAGACGCGCACCTTCAATCCCATTTACCAGTCGCTCCTCGGCGAGCTGACCTCGCTGGAAACCGATTCGGTGCTGTTTGAGTCTCGCCTCAGCGCTTTGGAAAACCAAATCATGAAGATGAACGAACGCCTGGAGGAGCTGCCGGAAAAGGAGCTGCAGCTGGCACGCTTGATCCGTGACCAGAGTGTGGCCGAGCAAATCTACTTGCTGCTGCGAAATCGCTACGAAGAGGTGCGTATCACCGAGGCGATGCAGACTGCCGACGTCATGGTGATCGATCCCAGCGTTACGCCACGGCGGCCGATCAAGCCGCGGGTGAGCCTGAACGTTGCCATCGCGGCCTTCTTGGGACTTTTCGTAGGCGTGGGCTTGGCCTTCGTGCTGGAGTTCCTCGACACGAGCATCAAGTCGGTCGAAGAGGCGGAAGCCTACCTGGACTTACCCGTGATGGGCCGCATTCCGTCTCAGGAACCGAAGGAAGTGTGACTCGGACCCACCGCGAGCTGCAAACTGTGAAGTTATCGCTCTGAGTGAGGGGGCAACATCGTGAAGCGCAGATTGGTCATCGGGTTGCTTTGCGTATCCTTTGCACTTGTGCTGGCAGGAGCGGCTATGGCCACCGACGGAGCGCAGCTAACGCTCGAGGATGCTATTCGCCGCGGCCTGGAATCGAGCATCGCGATGCAGAGGGCGCAGCTTGAAGCGGAACTGCTGGAGCTGGAATACCGGCAGGCCCAGGTCAACGCCAGGGCGACCGTCACGCCGTTGCAGCTGGAGGAGGCCAAGCAGGCCTATGAGAATGCCCTCTATATGGTGAGTCTCCAGCGGGTCCAAACGGCACTGTCCGTTGAAGCGGCCTACTACTCCGTACTGAAGGCCGAGCGCACGGTTGACTTGCGGGCCAGTGCCTTAGACCGTGCAGCGCAACAAGTCGAGGTGGCCGCCATGCGGCACAGCATGGGTCAGATCACCGACGTCCAGCTGGCCGAGGCCGAACAGCGGCTGATGGCGGCCGAGCTCGCATACAAGCAGGCCTTAAATGCGCAGCTCTTGGCCCGCTTGCGGCTGAACCAACTGATCGGCGCGGGGGACGAAGTCTTCGTGCTGACCGACGACGTCGTATTCGAGCCTGAACCCGTGAACCTGGAGGAGGCGCTGGCCACCGCCGAGGAGCGGCGCTTCGAGATCATCCGGGCCAAACAGCAAGTGGCCAAGGCGCAGCAGGGGGTAGTCTTGGCCGATAACGTCTACACGCCCCGGGTGGAGCTTGAACGGGCGTTGATCCTCGCGCGCCAGGCCGAGCTTGCCCTGGAGCAGGCGTATCAGCAAGTGCGCAGCGAAGTGTTCGACGCCGTCATGAGGCTCGAGGAGGCTGGAATCCGCTCCGAGCTGGCTGCCGGCCGGCTCGAACTCGCGGCGTCCAATCTGTCCTTGGCGGAGCTGCGCTACCAAAACGGTCTCAATACGCTCCTGGACGTGCTCGAAGCGGAGGCTGAGCTCGCCGAAGCAGAAGTGGAGGCCGTCACGGCGGCGTACGACTACAACGTGGCCCGCGCCCAGTACTTGAGCAGCATCGGTATGGGCTTCGAACGCTGGCCCGACCTGCTCGGATCCCCTTTGGAGGAGCTTGAACCGACCTGGGGAGAATCCGTGCCGAGCGCGGAGGGTGCAGAGTGATCCGGCGCACGTTCTTCTCCTCGTTTCTAGCCGGTGTGCTCGTGCTTTGTGGCCTCGCGGCGCAGGTCGGAGCCCAGGCGGGCGGGCTAGGGCAAGATCTCGCTACCGTCCGCCTCCCGCTTGACCTCTTGGAACTGGGCGAAAAAGCGCGCAGCTCCGCGCCAGATCTGCTGACCGCCGCTCGTGACTTGGAGCGCGCCCGGTCGGATTTTAGGGCCAAAGTCGCCGAGCTGTCCGGCACGACCGTAAGCATCCAGGTCCCCGCCGAGGCAAACTACAAGGGCGCAGGTACCGGCGTGCAACTTGCGTTGCAGCAGGCCGCGGGACCATGGCAGGCGGGTGCGAGCCTTGGCCTGGTCGCCGGATACGAGTGGGACGGCGCCTGGAAGACGGGGTCGGCCTTGACGCTCGGGGTGAAGCTGCCGCTGCCGAGCGACGCCGACGTGCAACGGCGCGGCTACGAATTGGACTTGGCCGCGGCCGAAGCGAGGTTCCGCGGCGCGCAGCGCTCGTGGAATCTCGCTCTGATCGAAGGCTATCGTGACGTGCTCTTGGCCCGATACGACAAGGATATCGCGGCGCTGAAGGTCGCTGCGGCCCAAATGGAGCTGGAAGGAGCGGAAGTGCGGGGAGCGGCCGGGGCGGTGTCGGCGGCGGCGCTGCATACCGCTCGCCAAGGCGTTGCGCAAGCGGAAGCCGGCCTAGCGGCGGCTGAGCTCCGTTTGGAGCAGGCCTTGTTCAATTTGGGGCAGCTGACGGGCGACTGGACCCGGTCGCCCGAAGGTCCCCCGGCTGCCGATGAATACGGCGTCCGCACCATCGAAAGGGCTCCTGCTGCCGGATCGGTTGACGGTTGGGTGCAGCTGGCCCTGGAGCAGAGGGACGACGTGCAGCTCGCCGAGGCCCGGGTTGCCTTGGCCCGTGACCGGCTGCATCTGGCGGAGAGGCGGGCCGGCGGCACGGGCGAGCTGTCAGGCGGCGTCTCCCTGCCCGCTTCCTCGTCTGAGCCCGAGAAGGTCGGCTGGTACGTCGGCGCGGCCTTCAAGCTGCCGCTCCTCGATGCATCGGTTACCGAGGAAGTGAGGAAAGCCGAACTTGCATACGAACAGGCTCTAGCCGACCGTGCCGCCTTGCTCGCGCGGGTAGAAGGTGACGTGCGCTTTGCCTACCGCCAGGTAGAACTGGCCGAGGCGGTGTATGCGCAGGCGGTGGCGGCGGCCGAATATGCGGCACGACTTCTCGAAACCGCGGAGCAGGCAGCCGGCTCGGGGGTCGGGACCCCTGCGGCCGTTCTCAGCGCCCGGGTTACTTTGGCCGAGGCGGAGCGGGAGGTAATGGCCGCCTACTTCGACCTGGTGGTACGGCGTGTGACTTTGTGGCATTTGGTAGGGGGAGATTTGTCGTGGTGATCCGTCGCTCGTGGGCAGTTTTGCTTTCCCTGGTCCTCGCCGCCCTCCTCGGCACGGCCGCGAGTGCGCAGACGCTGCAGCTGCCGAGCATCGTCACGATCGGACTGGGCTTTGTCGTCATCCCGGCAGATCATCTTGTAGTCACCTTGAACATCGAAACGTCGGATGAAAGCGCCCAAGCTGCCTATGCCGCCAGTGCCGCCATCGTCGATGCGATCCGCGAGGAACTTCAGGAGGCAGACCTGGCAGGCCTCGAAATCCGAACCGGCCGGGCCCATCTCTGGCAGCAGCGCAGCGCGACGCGGCAGACGACTACGTACCGCGTCACGTCGACCATGAGCGTAACGATTGAGGACGAGGCGGACGTCGGGCGCGTCGTGGACACCGCGATGCGTCTCGGAGCGACCTCGGTGCAAAGCGTTCGCTTTCAGGTGCGGAGTTTGGAAGAGGCTGCTCGCACGGCGTTAACTTTGGCGGTACAAGATGCCATGGCGAAGGCCGAGGTCATCAGCGCGGCTACGGGCACGCGCATCGTCAACATCCGGCAAGTGAACGACAGCAACAAGATCCAGGTGTACAATCCGAGCGATCCCGTGCTCGTGGAGTCGGCTTCCGGTCCTGATCTGCCGTATCCCGTGACGGTCGAGCGGGGCCAGGTGCTCGTGCAGGTAGAAGTGGCCATGGAATTCGAGGTGGCCCCTCGCCAGCAGCAGTAGAGAGGAGGTCTCGCCCTCGTGCAAAGCCCACAGTCTTTCCAGCGTGAGGCCCTTGCCGACGTGGTGCCTCGACTCGTCGCTACGGCCAGGGGCGACGAACCCGCCGATCTGGTGATTCGCAACGGCACCTTGGTTAGCGTGACGTCGGGGGAGATTTTGCCGGGCTTTTCCGTCGCGGTCAGAGGCTCCCGCATCGCATATGTCGGACAGGACGCGTCACACACCATCGGCGACGGTACGGTCGTCATCGACGCGGACGGCCGGTATATCGCTCCCGGCTTTCTGGACGGACACTGCCACATCGAAAGCACCATGCTGACCGTGAGCGAATTTGCCCGCGCGGTCTTGCCCCTGGGTACGACCGGGGGCTTCTTCGACGCCCATGAGATCACCAACGTGATGGGCCTGGCCGGGCTGCGCATGATGGTCGAGGAGGCCCGCACCACGCCTCTGATGGCTTATATGCAGGTGGCGTCCTGCGTGCCGGCCAGTTTCCCTGAATTCGAAACGACGGGAGCCGCCATCGGTCCGGAGGAAGTGGCCGAGGCCATGACGTGGGGAGCAGACGTGATCGCCTTGGGTGAGGTCATGAACTTTCCCGGCGTCGTCTTGGGCGATGAAAAGATGCTCGGAGAAATTCAGGCGGCCCTGCGCGCCGGTCGGGTTGTGGACGGGCACTTCACCTGGCCGGGCGACGATTGGCGCCTCGCCGCTTACGCTGCCGCGGGGGTGAGCGGCGACCACGAGGTGGTGACTGCCGAGGACGTGGTGTGGCGGCTGCGGCAAGGGATGTACGCGAAGATGCGCCGGGGATCGGCCTGGCACGACGTGGCGGCTACGATCCGGGCCCACACGGAATACGGCATCGACCCGCGGCGCCTGTGCCTCGTGACGGACGACCGCAGCCCCGAATCCCTGATCGATGAGGGGCATATGAATTTCGTGGTGCGGCATGCGATCGAGCAGGGCGTGCGGCCAATCACCGCGTTTCAGATGGCCACTTTGAACACCGCAGAACGCTTCCGTGTGGCCGAGGACGTAGGCAGCGTCACACCGGGACGCTATGCCGACATCATCCTGCTCGACGGGCCCTTGGCCGATGTACGGGTGACGACGACCATCGCGGCAGGGCGGGTCGTGGCGGAAGACGGCAAGATGGTCGTCGACTGGCCACGTTTTCGACACCCGGAAGAGGCGCTGCGCACCGTGCGTCTGGAGCCGAATTTGCGGGCCGAAGACTTCCACATTGCCGCACCGCCGGGCCGTGACCGAGCGTCGGTCCGGGTCATCGCAGTGCGAGAAAACCACGTGGATACGGCCGAGCGTTCGGCTACGATCGCCGTCGACGGAGGAAGGCTTGCTATCGGCGGCCCACAGGATCCTTTGTCCGACCTGTGCAAGCTCGCCGTCATCGAACGCTACGGGAAGAGCGGCAACAGGGCCTTCGGCATCGTAGGAGGCGTCGGCTTCGACCGGCCCGCGGCTTTGGCGACGACCGTGGCCCACGACTCCCATAACTTGATGATCCTGGGCAACTCGGACGAGCTCATGGCGGCGGCGGGCAACGAAGTGATCCGCATGCAGGGCGGGATCGTGGTTGCGGTCGGGTCGAAGCTGGTGTCGTTGCCTCTTCCGATCGGCGGCCTCATGTCCACGGCGCCCTTCGCTGAGGTGGCGGAAGGCTCCCGTGCCGTCAGCCGCGCGCTCCGCGAGGCGGGATGCACGCTCAACTACGCCTTCATGACTCTTTCCCTGTTGGCGCTGGTGGTCTTGCCGGAGCTCCATCTGTCCGACAAGGGCTTGATCCGCATTACGCCCGCGGGGTTTGAACGCGTCGACCTGTTCCTCTGATTTTCCGTCGCAACGAGGGGCGCGGCTTGGGATCCTAAGGAGGTCGTTTATTGTTCGCTGAGCAGGTAGACCGTATTCGGCAAGATATCGAGGCGGCCCGCGCATACCTCGAAGGCCGCGAACAGGTAAAGGTGGTCGCGGCCAAAGGCGGGCGCATCATCGGCTGGGCGAGCGGAAGCGGTGTGCGCCCCGTGCTGGAGCTGGCCGAAGGCGTAGGCGAGGCGCTGCAGGGCGCGAGCGTCGCCGATCGGGTCATCGGGCGGGCGGCAGGGTTCGTCCTGGTCGCTGCGGGTGTGCGCGGAGCGTACGGTGCGGTGTTGAGTGAGGAGGCGCAGCGGCTTTTGACACGGCACGGCATCGTCGTCCAGTCGGGTCTCGTCGTGCCGTACATCCAAAGACGCGACGGCGCGGGGCGTTGCGTGATGGAGGAGCAGGTCCTTGACTTGGACGATCCCGAGCAGGCCGTGGAGCGCTTGCGCCAGCTCCTGCGGATGGACTGAAGTCACGCCACGGAGTCACACGTTGAAGCGGAAGTGGCACACGTCGCCGTCTTGAATTACGTAGTCCTTTCCCTCCAGGCGGATCCGCCCTGCTTCCCTAGCGGCTTTCTCCGATCCTGCAGCTACCAGCTCGTCGTATGAGATGACTTCGGCCCGGATGAATCCCCGCTCGAAGTCCGTATGGATCACTCCGGCGGCTTGGGGTGCCTTCGTTCCCTTCCGCACGGTCCAGGCCCGCACTTGACGGTCTCCGCCGGTAAAGAACGTGATCAGGCCGAGCAGGTTAAAGCCCGCGCGGACGACGCGGTCCAAGCCTGACTCCTTGAGGCCCAGTTCCTCCAGAAAGGCCTGCTTTTCATCCGGGGACAATTCGGCAAGCTCGGCTTCGATGCGAGCAGAGACGGGCACGACCTGGGCTCCTTCGGCCGCGGCGATGTCCTGAACCTGCCGGTAGAGAGGATGCTTTTGCGGGTCCTCTATTACGGTGGTTAAGCCCTCTTCCGACAAGTTCGCGACGTACATGACGGGCTTCATCGTCAGCAGGTGAAGGCCCCTGACGACCGGCATCTCTTCCTCGGTAAACTGCAAGGTGCGGGCGGGCTTACCTGCATCCAGCGTAGCCTTCAGCCGTTCGAGCAAGGCGACCTCGTCCTTCGCTTGCGGGTCGCCGCTCTTGGCCACCCGGGATGTACGCTCGAGTCGCCTCTCCACCGTTTCAAGGTCGGCCAAGATGAGCTCCAAAGTGACGGTTTCGATGTCGCGGCGGGGATCGACCGTGCCGCTTACGTGGACCACGTCGGAACCTTCGAAGCAGCGCACGACGTGGGCGATGGCGTCGGCCTCACGGATATTGGCCAGGAAGCGGTTGCCGAGCCCCTCGCCTCGGCTTGCTCCCGCCACAAGCCCTGCGATGTCGACAAACTGCACGGTGGCGTAGATCTTCTCCTCCGGTTGGAATATCTCGGCCAGGCGGTCGATCCTCGGGTCATGCAGGGGCACCACGCCTACGTTTGGTTCAATCGTGCAGAAGGGATAGTTGGCTGCCTCGGCGCCGGCAGCCGTAATCGCGTTAAAGAGCGTCGACTTACCCACGTTGGGCAGGCCGACGATGCCTACGGAAAGTCCCATGGAACATCTCCCACTCAGTTGTAGCTAACGTGCAGTTCGGGCAGATCAGGCGCCACACTCAAAAAAGTATAACACACGTTCACGGGGAGGGAAATGGGCCCATTCCGTCCTAAATGCTTGTCTCGCTGCCCGCCTCCTCCGGAACGTAGGGCACGCCGTCGTGGCCGTAAACCCGCACGAAGGGCATGCCGAAGCTCAAGCCCAGGGAGCGGACGAGGCGCATGATGGCCAGGTTGACTTCTTGTTTCACCTGCAGATGTTCTTTCCAGACGGTGGAGCGGGTGAAGTAGTAGATGAAGATCTCAAGGCCCCGGTCGGAAAACCCGTCGAACTTGACAAGGTGATAGCCTTGGTCGACGCCCGGGTGGTTGATCAAAATTTGCTCGATCCCGTCGACCAGCTCTTCAACTCGATCCGGCGGCGCGTCGAAACCGATCGGAAAGCGGAACGACACCCGGCGCAGGGGCATGGCGGACCAGTTTTCGATGTTCGAGTTCGTCAGCACCTTGTTCGGGATGGTGACGAGCGATTTGGGCCAGGTGCGGATGCGGGTGGAGCGCAGCCCGATAAACTCCACGAAGCCTTCCACGTCGCCGATGCGCACCCAGTCGCCTATCTTGAAGGGCCTGTCCGTGAACACGATGAGGGAGCCGAAGATGTTGGCGAGCGTATCTTGGGCCGCGAGGGCGATCGCAAGGCCGCCGATTCCCAGACCACCGAGGAGACTGGCGATAGAGTAGCCCATGCGTTCGACGACGATGAGACCACCGACGACCAAGACGAAGACTTTAATCGCCCGCTGGATCAGGACGATGATCGGCTCTTCCAAGGGAATTTCCGCGGCCTGGGCGCGGTCGCGGTAGTAGCGAGCGACGACGTCGATAAGCCGCATCACCGCCCACAGAATAATCGTCACCGTGGCAATTTGAAACGTCTGGACGATGAACGTTTCGGAAAGCAGCACGGGGGCATCCGGGGCCACGCGTGCCGTCAGGATGCGCAAGGCCACGTAGACGCCGACAGTCGCGAACAGGGCGGTAATAGGCTGGACGAGGCCGCCGGTGAGCTGGCCGGCCAATTTGGCGCCGTAGCGCTCAAACTGCGGCAGGATGAACCGGTTGAGCAGTTTCTTCGTCAAGCTGCGGGCGAACAGGGAAAGCAGGATTACTAAAAACGCGAGCAAATACTGCCATCCGGCGATGCCCATCCACTCGTTCGCGAACTGGCGGCGCAGATCGAAGCCCAAGGATGAAAGTGCATCGAGGAGCGAATTGATTACATCCAAGGTGGTCATCTCCCGTCAGGCAGCCGAAGTGGATGCGATCGGGCGTGCAACGAGGACAAAACAGAAGGAGCCCGGCACGGCCCCCTCTGCTTGTCCTAAACGTAGCACATCGACTTACTTGCCGCAAGGGCGCAGCTTTCGTCACGACGCGGGTACGATCTTGTACACCCCGCCTCCGCCGATGTCCGTGACGTACAGTTCGCCCTCGTTGTCCTCACCGAAGGAGCTGATCTGCATTCCGGTTTGCAGAAGCGACGTCATTTCCCACAGACTGCCCTCCGCTCCGCGCTCGGCCATCCAGATCTCCCCGCTGCAGTAGTCGCTGAACAGGTAGCGGCCGTAAAGGGAAGGAATCGCGCTGCCTCGGTATACGTAGCCGCCCGTCACCGAACACCCGCCGGTCGCCTGGTGACTGTATTCGATGACGGGAAGCACCAGTCCCTCGGTGCTGCAACTGGCCGACGCCGGGTAGCAGTGGGTCCCCTCCATCGTGTTCCAGCCGTAGTTGCGCCCGCCCGGATGCCCGGCTGGCTCGAAGTTTACCTCTTCCCAAGCGTTTTGACCGACGTCCGCGATGTAAAGGTCGCCGGTTTCGCGGTCGAAGGAGAAACGCCACGGATTGCGCAAACCCCAGGCCCAAATCTCCGGTTTGGCCGCGTCGTCGTGCACGAACGGATTCGTAGGCGGCACGGCGTAGGGTACGGCCCCGTCGACGTCGATGCGCAGGAGCTTCCCAAGGAGCGTCGCCTGGTTTTGCGCGTTGCCCCACGGATCGCCTGCACGCCCGCCGTCGCCCGTGCCGATGTACAGATAACCGTCGGGGCCGAAGGCGATCATGCCCCCGTTATGGTTGGCGGCGGGTTGTTCGATAGTGAGAAGTACCGTAGCGCTGTCGGGATCGGCCGTCAAAGTGCCCGGTGCTGCCTGATACCGGACGACTTGCGTATGGCCGGACCGGTCCGTGTAGTTGACGTAGAAATAGCCGTTGGTGCTGAAGTCGGGGTGGAACGCGAGCCCGAGGAGCCCTTGTTCAAACCCCGAGGAGACTAGTCCCCTGATGTCGAGAAGGGGCTGAGGCTGCAGCTGACCCGATTTGAGGACCTGGATGCGGCCGATTTTCTCTACTACGAAGAGGGTATCGGGATGGGCCGGCGTTGCGGCGACGAGGAGAGGCTGGGAGAATGTGGGCCCCACGCGTTCGAGAGCAATCGGCGAAGCGGTGACCGTTCTTCCCGGCGAGAAAAGGCAGCCGGCGAGCAAGAACAGTGCAGCCAACGCGAGAACATAAGGCGTCGAGCGAGAGACTCCGTACATTGCAGTTCCCCCTTTGTCCGTACCCCGGATGAGGGTTATTGCTTGCATAGTACGGAAAGAACGGCCCGTCTCCTTCCCGGATTCACAACCTTAAGACACGAAAAAGGGGGCTGTCCCGAATGCACTTTTGGGACAGCCCCGCGGGTTTCACTTGAAACATCGTCTCACGCAAGCTGGGTCAGAAGGCGGATGACCTCGGCCCGCACGACGTCGTACGCGGCAGGATCAGTCGCGTAGAGTTCGCCGGGCCGTTTTTGATCGACGCGGAACTCGCCCAGGTCGTTCACCAAGATGACCCGTGAGATGAGCGCATCGAGTCGGCTTTGCATCTCTTCCTTCTTTCCGGCATCGGCTAAGGAATCGACCTTCCGGCGCAGCGTGCGCAAAAGTTCGAACTCCTGGGCGGCGAGCTTCAACATTTCCCAGCGCACGGATGAAAGGGGCGCTCCG
Source organism: Bacillota bacterium (assembly GCA_012522135.1). Lineage (GTDB taxonomy): Bacteria > Bacillota > Limnochordia > DTU080 > JAAYLA01 > JAAYLA01. Next base: position 11,250 of record JAAYLA010000265.1, read on the forward strand.
TCGGTCCCGGGGTAGACCAAGTACAAGTCTCCGGCCGGGAACTTCCAGGCAGGTTTGTTCCAGGTATCGGGCGCCCAGGCGGCATAGGCCCAGCGCAAGAAGCCGTCGATACCGAACCAGTCGGTCAGCCAACCCAAAAGGCGCGTTTCGTACGGCGGCGAGTGCAGGAAGTTGTTCGGATACTCGGGGTGCAGGCATACGTACCAGCTCATGCGTCCGCCCCGCGCGTGGATTTCCTGCGTGAGCCGGCGGGTGAGCGCGGCATCTTTGGTGAGCGATGCAAGATTCGGCACCCAGTCGAG
>JAAYLA010000266.1 GCA_012522135.1 Bacillota bacterium
CGGCGATCAGACGGTCCGGTCCCTTCGATCTGCTCAGGCGTCCTACGTACAAAATGACCGGCCCGTCCTTCAGGCCCAGCTCGCGCCTTGTCGCCGCCGCCATGGCCTTCGCCTCGGGCGATCCTTTTAGCTTGTATTCTTCGACCCGCACGCCCGAATAGAGGGTCCGCACCTTTGGGGCCGCCTGGGGGGTAACGCACCATCACGCTGTCGGCGATGTACTGGCTGACGGTGACGATGCGCTCGAGCACTTCGAGGGTGGCCAAGGCCAGGCCCCGAGGTATTTTCGACTCACGGAACATCTCGTTGTGCAGGCTCAGCACGAACCGGCTGCCGGGACAGGCCTTGTGCAGCGGCAACACGTTTAAGGGCCGATTGAACACCTCGATGACGTCGAAGCGCTCGCGGGACATCCTCTGCACGAGCCCCCGGGCATAGCTCGTCGGATCGTTCGGCCGGCACTTGATTCGAATGTACCGGATTCCGCCGCGCACTTCTTCCAGAGGGAGTGCATCGTCACATACGCCGACCAGCGTGATCTCGTGCCGGGGCGCGAGCAGCCGGGCCACTTCCTGGATGTACGTTTGCACTGCGCCGCCGCGAATCGGGGGGATGGGCAGCTTCTCGGAGCCCACCATGGCCAAGCGCATACGAATCGTCTCGCATTTCCGTTTGTTTGCTCCACCCTATGAAGCAGACCGCCTCTTTGGATTAAGGGTGGATTCCCAATTATTTAGAGCCGAAGTCACGATCCGTTCCTCCAAATACGGCCCGGTTCCCATTTATATAGTGCAAACAGGCGAACGGCGCCCTCGACGTGCACCGCCTCAGCCCGTCCCCAATAGGCTGTTTCGTAAGTGAAAGGTGGAGAATAGAGAGGGAATACCAGGTCCTGTTTCCCGAAGCGGTTATATTCGAAGCCGACCGGGTCAACACTGAGTTCCGACGCGCCGTCCGCACCATGGCCCAGTACGACCTGCGGCCGCGCGCCTACGGGCTGGTACAAGGAAACGACAAGGCCTTCGTCTGGCGCATCGAGACGGATGACGGTCCGAAAGCGCTCAAGTGGATCGGGCGCAAGGCGGAAAAGGCGAAGTTCAGCATCTACGCTCACCATCATTTGCAGGCCAAGGGCTTTCCGGTGCCGTCCATCTCCCGGACCAAGACAGGCCGGCTCTTCTTGCAGGACGGACAGCGCGTCGGATTCGTCGCCCAGTGGATCATCGGCCGGCCCATCAACCCCCATGCCCCGGGCGACTGGGCCATCTTCTGCAAAGCTTTGGCCGACTTCCACAACGCCTCGCGCGGGCTGCGCCTGCCGCCCGGAACCCGGATCAAGAGCAAACTCGGAGGCTGGCCCCTCGACTACCAGAGCAAGATCAGCCGGCTCAAGCTTTGGTACCAGGTGGCCCAGAAAAAGCGCGGGTTCTTTTATAGCCGGTACCGGGAACTCGCTCCCAGGGTAATCGCCCATGCGGAAAAGCTTCTCGAGCAGCTCGTCCGCTCGGCCTACTGGGATTGGATCGAGGCCGAGATCGCGGGCGGCCATCCTCCCCTCTGCCACAGCGACTACGGCCTTTCCAACACCGTGCTCGCGGGCAATACGCTGTACGTCATCGACATGGACACGTGCACCCACGACCTTCCCATCCGCGACATGCGCAAGCTGTTCGAAACGTTCCTGGGCGAGACAACGGCACTGGACGAAGGGCTCCGCCAAGTGATCGAGGGGTATACGAAGCACCGCCCCCTGTCCATGGAGCAGCTCGGCGTTTTCCTCATCGACGTCCAGTTTCCGTACAAGTTCTTCCAGGCAGCGAAGGACGGATTTACCCTGAACCTCTTCGACGAGGCCACGTTGGTCGAAGCGGCCCAAAACGACCTGGCCCGCAGCCGCGCCGTCGCCCTCGTTTCCAAGAAACTCAAGCCAAAGAGGTAACCGGGACCAGACCCAGATACGGAGTGAATGCGGGATGAGAATAACGGTTGTCGGTGCGGGTTACGTGGGCCTCGTAACGGGTCTTACGCTGGCGGAAACCGGACGGCACGTAACCCTCCTTGACGTCGACAAAGGGCGCATCGAGCGTCTGCAACGAGGCGAGCCGCCTATCTACGAACCGGGCCTGAAGGAGCTGCTCGCCGCCCAACTGGCCGCGGGCCGCCTGACGTTCACCACCCGCTACGACGAAGCCGTCCCCGGTCGGGATCTGGTATTTCTCTGTGTCGGCACTCCGAGCACTCCGCTGGGCGCTACGGACCTGGGACAGCGCGCCGCCGCGCTCGAAGCAATGGCTTTGCACCTGGACCCGGAAGCAGTGGTCGTGATTAAGAGCACGGTACCCGTCGGGACCAACCGCTGGGCGAAGGATATGATCACCTGCAAGCGCAACCGGGCCGGTCTGCCGTCGGATCGCCTCGCCGTCGCCTCGAACCCGGAGTTTCTGCGGGAGGGCAGCGCGGTGGAAGATAGCCGGCACCCTGACCGCATCGTCATCGGCGCAACGGACGTCCGAGCTTTCCTCTTGTTGGAGCGGTTGTTTGCAGGCTCGGGCGTGCCGATTCTGCGCGTCCTGCCCGAAGAAGCGGAGCTGATCAAGTACGCCGCCAACGCCTTCCTCGCACAAAAGATCAGTTTCATCAATTTGATGGCGGACTTGTGCGAAGCGAGCGGCGCCGACATACGCCGCGTGGCGGAGGGCATGGGCCTCGACCCGCGCATCGGTCCCCGGTTTCTCGCCGCGGGCCTAGGTTTCGGCGGATCGTGCTTCCCGAAGGACGTGCGTTCATTGGCGCACCAGCTCAAAGCGAAGGGCCTTTCCGCCGCGTTGCTGGAAGAGACGCTGCGCATTAACCGCAACCGGGTGTCGCTCGCCCTTCGCAAGCTGAATACGGCCTTGGGCGGTGTGGCGGGACGGCGTATTGCGGTCTTAGGCGTAGCCTTCAAGCCCCATACCGACGATGTGCGTGAGTCGCAGAGCCTGAAGCTGGTCGAAGCGCTAGTCGCAGCATCGGCCCACGTGGCGGCTTACGATCCGGAAGCGACGGCGACGGCAGCGCGTCTAGTCCCCGGCGTGCAATGGGCGCCGCAGGCGGAGCAGGCTACGCAGGGTGCCGACGCGGTCGTGCTGGCAACCGATTGGCCGCAATTTTCCGAGCTACCTTGGGAGCGGGTGCTTGCGGGCATGCGAACGAAGGTGGTGCTGGACTGCCGCAACCAACTCGAGGGAGCAAAGATCGCGAGCCTAGGTGCGCGGTATCTCGGGATGGGCGTGCCGCAGGCGGAGGCGTTCGGACAGGAACGGAAACCGCCGCCCGGCGGACCGACGCTGTGAGAGGAGCGATGGACATGAGAAAGGCCGTGGTCACCGGCGCCGGCGGGTTCATCGGTTCGCACTTGGTCGAAGCGCTGCTGCGGCAAGGCGATGCGGTGGTCGGCATTGACTCGATGGGTCCGCCGCACGCCGCTGGGAAGGAGGCCAATCTGCGTGCCGCGCAGGAAGCGAGGGA
>JAAYLA010000267.1 GCA_012522135.1 Bacillota bacterium
ACCACGGGCACGTTCCACGCATAGGCCAAGCTCTTCGCGGTGACGACGCCGATGCGCAGCCCCGTGAACGAGCCGGGACCGACCGCGACCGCGATGGCATCGACGGGCGGCCGGCCGTCGCGCCGTGCCATCGCCTCCGCAAGAACGAGCTCGATCGTCGGCAAGAGCTGCTCGGAATGGGTCGCCCGCACGCTCAGATGCACTTGGGAGAGGAGCTGGCCCCCGGCCACGAGCGCGGCGCCGCCGACGGGACCGTGCGTGTCGATGCCTAGTATTTTCATAACAAATTCTCTCCCAGCCGGGACCGAAGGCGCGCGAGCCAGGCGGTTCCCCCGGGGCCCTCGCTTGTGGCCCAAACCCGCCGGGCTACTTCGGAGCCTTCCGGAACCAGTTCGAGCCGCAGCTGCAGCCAGTCCGGGTCCAGCGCGTCCAGTACCGTCTCGCCCCATTCGATGACGATCAAGCCCTCGTTGTGATCCAAGTATTCGTAGCCGCCGATGCCTTCAAAATCGTCCGGACCCTCGAGCCTGTACACATCCATATGCACCAGGGGGAGCCGGCCGTCTCGGTACTCATGGACCAAAGTAAACGTCGGGCTGCGTACGGCGTTCGGGTCGATGCCAAAGGCTGCGGCTAGATGCTTGACCAACGTCGTCTTGCCCGTACCGAGTTCACCGCTCAAGAGCAAGAGGGCGCCGGGCTCGGCCGTCTCCGCTAACGTCCGCGCCAGCTTCGCAGTGCCGGCCTCATTCTCTATCTCGCAAAGAAATTCGAATCGATCAGACAGCGCGATCACCTGCCGAAGCGCCCTGTCCGCTCATGTAGGCCCGCGCGGCCGCGACGAAACGAGCAAACAGAGCCGCTTGCACCGGATCTTCCTCTTGCATGGCCTCTGGATGCCACTGGACACCGAGGGCAAACGGATGACCGGGCCTTTCGATCGCTTCGACGAGGCCGTCGGTCGCGTGGGCCGAGGCGACGAAACCCGGGGCCACCTCGCGGACCGCTTGGTGGTGGAACGTGTTGACGCGGCAACTCGTCACGCCGAGGGCCCGAGCGAGCAGGCTGCCCTCCGCCACGTTCACACCGTGGGTGGCGTAGCTGCGGGGAGCCTTTTGCCGGTGTTGCAGGCGCGTGCCGGTTTGCGAAGGGATGTCTTGGTAAAGAGTCCCTCCCGCAGCCACGTTGAGCACCTGCATGCCGCGGCATATGCCGAGGATGGGCACTCCCTGCTCCAGCGCCCAGCGAACGAGGGGCAGTTCGAAGCGGTCACGCACGGGCTCGATGGGACCGTTTTCGGGCGTGATGTCCTCCCCGTATAAGTTGGGATCGACGTCGTTGCCGCCCGGTATGAGGATGCCGTGCAGGTAAGAAGCATGCGCCACGACCCGCTCGACGTCGCTGGCCGGAGGGAGGCCCACGGCCAATCCGCCTGCATCCTCGACCGCCCGGACGTAGTCCTCCCCGAGGCGAAAGCCTTGCTCGTCCTTGCTCATGGCGATGCCGATTACCGGTACCATGCCGCACCTCCCCGCGGTCAGATGTCGACGAGGCCCAGGCTGATGCTGAGGGCTTCGTTTACTTTGGCCATGCTCTCCTCGTCCAACTCGGCCACGCGCTCTTTCAGCCGCAGCTTGTCGATGGTGCGAATTTGTTCGAGCAATACAACCGAGTCGCGGTCGAGGTTAAAACGGGCGCCCGAAATCTCCACGTGCGTCGGCAGCTTCGCCTTACGAATCCGGCTGGTGATGGCCGCCACGATGGTCGTCGGACTGTAGCGGTTTCCGATGTCGTTTTGAATCACCAACACCGGGCGCGTGCCTCCCTGCTCCGAGCCGATGACCGGGTTCAGGTTCGCCAGGTAAATCTCGCCGCGCCGCAACCGTTCCCCACCTACTCTCCCTTGAGAGTTTCCGACGAGTCCATACCGAATTCGCTGGCCAGCTCGAGGTTGATGCGCGCCATCTCCACGTATCCGGCCTGTAGCTGCTTGCGCAGTTCGGCCCGGCGGCGGTCGTGTACGTACCGTTGCGTCGCCTCGCGGATGATGCCGCTGCGGTTTAGGTTCTCCGAGCGTGCGATGGCGTCCAGCTCCCGCACCAGGTCTTCCGGAAGCAAGACTTCGACCCGTCGGTTCCGTATCATTCTACACCCCACCTTTTGCCACGTGACACCCATTCATGCAGAGTCGCCGGCCGATCCGGAGCGGCCGCAGGCCCCCGCTCGGCCCACGTCCCGACCGCTCCGGCTTATTCGTCTATCGCCGCCAGCTCTTGCTTCAGCCGGTCGATCACCTGAATCGGCGTAGGATCGACACCGTAGAGCAAAGCCAAGTAGTAGCTGGCGAGGTCGCCCGGGTAGACCAGCGACAAGAGCCTTGCCAGACTCGATTCCCCTTCGGCCCAAAGGTCGGTCATCCCTGCTACCCGGCCCGCCATGAGCTCCTTGGTGACGTCGATGCGCCTTTGGTTTTTCGGCTGGTCGTTCCGATCGCGCAAGAAGACGACGTAGAACTCCTTGGTGAGCTCGGGATGCTCCCAGCCGACGGTCTCGTTGTGGTTCAATTCGGGGAACGTGTTCCAGAAGCAAACGGCTTTGCTGTTTTCGTTCACCTGGCACTTCCACCGGTAGGCGACGGCCCCCCGCCAGCCGCCCGACCCGTAGATGAGCGGGATGCGGCCTTCCAGCTTGAGGGCGAGCTGCTTCACCGGATTGTCGGCCACGCGAACCTCGGGCCCAAACCGATCCCACTGCCGCTCCAGGACGGAAACCGCTTCGGCCACGGAATCCCTGGCGCCGCCGATGAGTCCCAGGCGTTCCAGGAGCAGAAGGAGCGTGACGAGGGAATAACCTAGGGCTGCCCGGGGCAACAATCCGCCGGGGATCGCGACCCACGGCTGACCTGCGGCCTGCGCTCGCTGGGCCAACTCCCCGCCCGAGCTGATGACGACGATGCGCGCCCGCCGCTCCTGAGCTGCTTCGTAGCCCGCGATGGTCTCCTCGGTGTTGCCCGAGTAGCTCGAGGCGATGACCAACGTGCGCTCGTCGACGTATCCCGGAATCGTGTAGTCTCCGTTCACGGCAATCGGCACCCGGCACTCGGTCTCGACCAGGCTGCGCGTCAAATTGCCGCCGATGGCCGACCCGCCCATGCCGAGAACGACCACCCGTTCAATATCTTGCCAGGCGGGAAGCGCCAGACTGTCGATGATCTCTACAGCCGTCTTGCATTGCTCGGGAAGCCCTTTGATCCAATCGATCATACCCGTAGGATCCAAACGCTCCCGCAGTGTTGCATCGTCAAGCCGTGTGTCGTTGTTCGCGCGGGGCGAGCCCATGCGCATTCCCTCCCTCTGTATCACTAGCAACGATCGCACTCGTATCTACGCGAGCATCTAGGCAACGGCGGACCAGACGAGGGTCGACGCGCCGATAACGCCCGCAGCGGGACCGAGCTCGGCCAGGACGACCTCGGTCGTGTCCATGCCGTAGGGGACGCGACGGGATATCTCTTCCCGCAGAGCGGACAAGATCAAGTCTCCGGCCCGGGCGACGCCGCCGCCTACCACGATGCGCTTCGGATGCAGCAAGCTGACCACGTTGGCCAGGCCGATCCCGAGATAGCGCCCCGTTTCGGACAAGATCCAACGGGCGGTCTCGTCCCCGGCCACAGCGGCCTCGGAAAGGTGTTTCGGCGTCAGGTGCGCGAGATCCTTGCCCGCAACCTCCCGCAGCCGGTCGGACGGCCTGCGCGCATAGGCTGCCCGAGCCCGTCGCACAATACCTATGGCACCGGCGTAGCTTTCAAGACAGCCACGGTTGCCGCAGCTGCAGAGCATACCGTCGGGATCGATGGTCTGGTGTCCCACCTCTCCCGCGAAGCCGTCGCCCCGCTGAAGCTTACCGCCCATAATGACCGCTCCGCCTACACCGGTACCCAACGTGACGAGCACCATGTCGTCGACCCCGCGTCCCGCGCCGAAGTGGCGTTCACCCAGTGCGGCGCAGCGCACGTCGTTCTCGATCACTACGGGCACGTCAAACCATTGCTGAAAACGGTCGCGGACCGGGACGTCGCGCCACTGCAAATTCGACGCGTAGATGCACACGCCCCGCTCCCGGTCGTGCAACCCCGGCATCCCCAGACCGATGCCGGTGAGCTCACTCGGTTTCACGCCTGCCTGTTCCAGAAGCTCGCGGATCGCGGCGGCGATCCGTCCCATCACTGCTTCGGAGCCTTCATGCGCCAATGTGTCGTGCTCGGATTTGAAGTCGATGCGTCCTTCGCGGTCGACCAGGGCCACGGTGAACGTGGTCCCGCCCAAGTCAACCCCCACTTGCCGCGCGTTCATGCGACTGCCTCCCCGTCCGCTGAAGGACCCACTGTATGGTCCTTGTTCGCTTCGACATAGAAAGGGCCCCACCTGCCGGACCGTACCGGTCCTCACCTGGCCGGTTCGGGGCCGAACGCATGGGAAAGGGACCTGGCATGACCACCAGGTCCCTGCACTTCCGGTTGCGATCTTGTTATACGACTGCCTGCTCGGTATCCTTGTCGAAGATATGGATCTTCCGCATGTTGAAGCGGACCGGATGCTCCTGGCCGTCGGTCGCCTCGGTGTGCGGGTCGACCTTGGCCTGGAACTGATGCTCGCCCTTGGAGAAGTACACGATGGTCTCGGCGCCCATGGGCTCGGTGACGTCGCCGGTCGCCACGACGGTGTTCCTCTCGTCGCCGGGATGCAGCTTGGCGTCGTCCACGTCCTCGGGACGGATGCCCAGCACGACCTCCTTGTCGACGTACTCGCCCAGGTTCTTGATCTGACGTGCGCGCTCGGGGTCGATGGTCAGCTTGAAGCTGCCGCCGTCGACGATGTAGTCGTCGCCCTCACGCCGCAGCACGACGTTGAGGAAGTTCATCGGAGGCGTGCCGATGAAGCCGGCCACGAACATGTTGACCGGATGGTCGTAAATCTCGAGCGGCGCACCGACCTGCTGGATGACGCCGTCCTTCATAACCACGATGCGGTCGCCCATCGTCATGGCTTCGACCTGGTCGTGTGTGACGTAGATCGCCGTGGTCTGCAAGCGGGCATGCAACTTCGACAGCTCGGCGCGCATCTGGACGCGGAGCTTGGCGTCGAGGTTGGAGAGCGGCTCGTCCATCAAGAAAACCTTCGGCTCACGGACGATGGCGCGGCCAACCGCCACACGCTGACGCTGACCACCGGAGAGGGCCTTCGGCTTGCGGTCGAGCAAGTTCTCGATGCCCAGCATGCGGGCTGCTTCCTTCACTCGCTTGTCGATTTCGGCCTTGGGGAACTTGCGCAGCTTGAGCCCGAACGCCATGTTATTGTAGACGTCCATGTGGGGATAGAGCGCGTAGTTCTGGAACACCATGGCGATGTCGCGGTCCTTCGGCGGGACATCGTTGACCAGGGTATCGCCAATGTAGATGTTCCCTTCAGTGATCTCCTCAAGACCGGCCACCATGCGCAAAGTCGTCGACTTACCGCAACCGGAGGGTCCAACAAGCACGATGAACTCCTTGTCGCGGATCTCCAGGTTCGCCTGGTTCACGGCGATGACGTTGCCAAAGCGCTTGGTGACGTTTTGTAAAGTAACACTAGCCATGCTTCAGCCTCCCTTATTGGGTCACTCTACCCGTAATACGACGGCGGGGACGTGTAGGTTCAAAGTTTTTGCGTCGTGTATTACAAGGCTCTCAGGCTGTATTCCACGTGTATTACGCGAGTCCTGCAAGGGAATTCTGGGGTGATTAGATGACTAGCCGGAGTTCATGTTGCGGGAGGCGGCGATACGGGACGTGGTGCGGTAACACGCGGTATAAACACGAGAAGGCTGAGCTCGAATGAGCTCAGCCTTCTCTACTGCCGGCATTTCCTGGGAACTACAGGTTCATGCGACGATGCAGACGGATGTAGAAACCGTCGTCGCCCGTTCCGTTCACCCAGTCGTTGCCGCTCATGTTCCAGTTGGCGTAGCCGACCCAGATGTCCAGGCCGTTCGGCAGGCGCCAGTTGGCACGAGCGCCGTAGCGGAGCTTATGATGATCCTTGCTCTGGTTTTCGTCGAAGATCACGCGACCCTCGAGCGTAACGTTGTCAGCGAAGAACAGGTTGACCGTCGTCTTGACCGTCACGTCGTTGATCATTTCCTTATCGGTCTCGATCGTGCCCTTGTAGGTCACGTTGACGTTGGAAATGGCGGTCGACGCATCGATAACGGTCTTCATGCTGCTCGTGTTGTCCGGACGCCGGGTCAGCTCGACGCTACCGCCGAGGTTCAAACCGGCATCGCCCACGCCGGAGATGGTGGTGGATGCACCAACCGTGAACTTGTTGGTCGGATCGTTCCCCGCGTAGTCGGTCTTACGCTCGACCGAGCCGTTCAACTTGACTCCGGCCTGCGTCGTCTCGGCGCCGACCCGGAGCAACATCTCGTCCGGCCACCAAACACGGTTATTACTATTCGTCTCGGTGTGCGCCGGGTTGTACTTGTCGTCCGTGGCCCGCACAAGACCGGTGAGGGTCAAGTTCGGGATCGTCGTGACCTTGGCTTCCGCCTTGTAGGTGATACCCTTATTCTTCTCCTCGTAACCGAACACACCGCTCAGATCGACACCGGACGCCGGCGTAACCTTCGCATCGACGGCGAACTGGTTGTAGCGAGCGTCGGCATCGGTCTGCGGACCGTAGTTGACGAAGTAGGCGTTGAACTCAACGGGATCGATCGTCCCGGAACCGCGGAGCGCGAAAGTGTTGCCTGCGGTCTTGTTGTAACGCGACTCGTCCTCGGTGTACGCGTACAGCCCCGTAACCTTCACAGGACCTACGCTAAGACCGTCAACCTCAATGATGTTGCGGCCCAACCGGTACGCGCCGTAATGGCTCCAGTTGCGGTTGAACGAACCGATGCTGGTCGTCAGCTCAGGACCGCCCTTCCACCATGCCCCGGTGGCAACCATCTGGATGCCCGTAATGTTGAAGGGCATGGTCGTGTTCCGCGTGAGAGCGTCCTTAAGGTTAATCCAAGCCGTCTCGTTCGCGGCGGTCGCCATGCTGATGGTCACCTTGGGATTCGCATTGTTCGTCGAGCCCATGGTGAGCTGTACACGGCCGCGCATACGGGCCTGCAGGTAGAACGGATTATCCGGCGTTTCAATCGGGTCGTCCTTCTTGTACACGATGTCGGTCTCGACCCATCCCGTGATGTTCGTACTTAGCGCAGCAAATGCGCCCGCGGAGAGCGCCAGCAGAAGCGCCAAGCTCAACAGGATTGTTGATTTCTTCATCACTGATCCTCCTCAGTTTTTTGCATGTATTTCCGGAGCGATCAGCAGACTGCTCTGCCGGCCTGGCGGCTGAAAGGAGAGTTTCCGTGTTCCCTATCCTTAGCTTCCAAGCCGTCTATGCAGCCCTGCACGCCCCGGTATCAACCCGGAATTACGTTTCCTACCGGCAACTGAGCGAGGGCACCTCCTTTCCTTAACCGATAGGCCGCCGGGATGATACTCCCCCACAGAGAGATGCGTGGTTCGCCTGGTAAGTTCTACATTGCCCTGGAGAGTCCTTCCAAGGTAATACAAAAATCCAGTGGATTCTTGTCCCGACTTTTGTTCGCTTCCGGCGCTGGTTTCGGCTCGCCCCGCCTTTGGCGCGGGGTACCCTTGCCGGCCAGCCGGATGCGCTACCAGGCACGATTCCCTAGATTCATCACGCAGCTGCGTTTTCCTTCCGACAGGCGCAGATATTTCCACGCCGGATTGCGTCGTTGCCGCACTGCCCCGCGCTCTAAGAGCCGTCTCACGACCATCAATATGCCGTGTCTATGTATTACTCCACCCGTCCCGGTTCCCGCTGGCGACAAATCCGTCCGCCGCTCCCGCCCCGCCCGGCTCCGGACGCGGGAACGGGCACCGGTTGCCCGGTGCCCGTTCGCCACTCTCGTCTCCCCGTATTCGGTTGTGCTGCCTAGAAGCTCGCCTTCAGGCCGGCCGTCACGGACGGACCGTCTACGCTGTGGTACCCTGCGCCCAGGCTGATGCCGTTGGGTGCCTGGTACTCGGCTCCGGCTGCCCAGTGCCCGAGCTCCGTGCCGTTCAGTGCAACCTCAGCGTTGAGCCCGAGGCCCTGGAGCTCCGGAATCATGTTCAGCGTCGTGTTCGCCTTCAGGACGTGCTTGGCTGCGGCGTCCTTCGCCAGCGTACCCTCGTACTGACCGGTGATGTCCATACCGGCGACCGGGAAGGTGCGCTTGGCGCCGAACTTGGTCTCTTCCATCTGCTGGTTGACCAGCTTGGTGGAGGCCCAGATGTCCGTGTCGTAGATCGCAGTCTCCGCCCGGGCCGTTACGGTAGCCGTGGGCTGGTCGTACTCAGCAGCCAGATCGATGCCGTTCTGCTCGGTCCGTACGCCTACGGTGAAGCCGGTCTCCCGGTCGTAAGCGCTCTTCGAGCGGTCTTCGTTGTAGTTGTCGTAAGCGGCATCGAAGCCGTTGTAGCCGCGGTAACCCGCAGTCAGCACCAGGTTGGGCATCGTCTCGAGCTTCGCACCTACCCGGTACAGGTAGTTCTGCTGTGCGTCGAGGGCTGCTTCACCCTCCACCTCGATACCCGGTACGATCTGGGTCGAAGCGTTCGCTGCCAGCTCGGTTCCGAGGTCGCCACGGTGCATCACCATCGCGCCTACGTTGAGGCCGTGGATGTCGGCGTTCGCCTGCAGACCCATCGGGTGGTTCTCACCGTCGAAGGCGTAGAACGCACGTCCCGCTACGGGACCGAATTCCATGCCCTCGATCGTGATGCCGCGCTTGGCTCCCAAGTGTCCGACCAGGCCGTTCCACTTGATGTCCACGTCTCCGACACGGGTCGATACGGCAGGACCGCCGTGCCAGAAGGGACCGTCGGTCTGGAGCCAGACCTTGTTGATCTTCAGTTCGCCGGGGTTGGTCGGGTACGGCTCGGTGATGTCCTGCTGCGGATTGCCGTCGCTGTCGAAGTTGTTCAGCCGCCAACCCTCAAGCTGGACGACGGCCTTCACCTGCTGACCGCCCTCGGCCTTGAAACCGGTCTGAACGTCCACACCGGTCTTTCCGGTTACTTCCCACTCGTTCGCTTCGTTGCGCCCGAGTTCAAAGCGGGTCTCTACCTTGCCGCTCAGATCGATCGCGGCGAAGGTCGGAACCGCCATGCTCAGCATAAGCGCCACTGCGATAAGTGTTGCCATCTTCTTCATATTCGGATTATCCCCCTTGTATCATGTCGATACCTGCTGGTGTCAACAAGCTGCGAAGTCTGCTGCGTCGGTGAGCGCCGGGGGAGTGCGTCATTCGGAGTCTCCTTGTTTCCTCCGACCTGCCCTCCGCACCGCTCCGCTCAGATCTGCTGCGTCGTGTGCTGACCGCTCCGCCTTCGCTCTCGGCTATCGGGGGATTCCCTCCTTTCTATGCCTGCGTCGGCGTATGGAGTCGGTCCGAGGTCCGGCGCAACCGGGTTTAACTAACTTACGTTAGTCATTCCAGCGTATCCGGTGCGACCCGATCTCGCTCCCGCGAGGCCGTCCGCATCCCCGGCCTTGCCGGAGCACCGGCTGCGTCGCTGACCTGATTTCCGCTCTGAGCTGGTCTTTTCCTGCTGCCCTGCCCGGTGTAACTTCTGCCAGACTTGGGCGGCCTTACAGCTCGAGGCCGGATCAGCGAGCGGACCTTTCACTGCCACGAATTCGCCCACGTCTTTCGGCTTCCTTGTGGAAAAGAACGTACGTTCTGGAAGGGCCAGGAAACACACGCGCCCGCGGCATCGCCGAACAGACGGGAAGTATCTCATTCAACAAACGTGCGAACCGTCAAGCCGCCGATCGCTGCAAAGATCGAGTAGGGTGACGCTCGCTGCTCAGGCGAGCGTCAGCCCTCTCACAGAACCGTACGTGCGGGCCTCGCATACGGCTCCTGAAGAACATCGACGCGATCGACGGTATCGATAAACGTGCAGAGTCCAACCGGGTATCGGGTGAGGT
>JAAYLA010000004.1 GCA_012522135.1 Bacillota bacterium
GGCGCCAACCAAGCGATGGCCGCAGCCCGCCTAGGTGCCCGCGTGGCCATGGTGGGCAGGCTTGGCGTCGATGAGTTCGGCGACGAGCAGGTCGCGGGCTTCGAGGCGGCCGGCATCGACACCTCGGGCATCCTGCGGGACAGCGAGGCCCCTTCGGGCGTTGCCACCGTCACCATCGACCGGACCGGCAAGAACCGCATCGTCATCGTGCCGGGCGCGAACATGCGGTGCAGCGTCGACGACGTCGACGCCGTGCGCGACCGCATCGCCGAGGCCGATGTCTTGATGCTGCAGCTGGAAATCCCCCTCGAGACCGTGGCCCGTGCCGTCGACGTCGCGGCCGAAGTGGGCACGCCCGTCATCCTGAATCCGGCGCCGGCACGGCCAGTCGATCAAGACGTCTTGGCCAAGGTCACGTACTTGACGCCGAACGAAGTGGAAGCCGAGCAGCTTACGGGAATCCCGGTGAAGTCTGCGGAACAAGCCCAGCAGGCCGCCCGCAAGCTCCTCTCGTACGGAGTGCGGGGCGTAGTGATCACCCTGGGCGAACGGGGTGCCCTCGTCCTGGAGCAAGACGGGGCCCGGCCCGAGTCGATTCCCGCCTACCCTGTGGAGGCCGTAGACACCGTCGCCGCCGGCGATGCGTTCAACGGTGCCCTGGCGGTGCGGCTGGCGGAAGGAGCAAGCCTTGTGGAAGCAGCTCGCTACGCCACGGCCGTTGCGGCGATTTCGGTTACGCGGCCGGGAGCCCAGCCGTCGCTGCCCTACCGGCACGAAGTTGACGAGTTTTTGGCCCGGCACGGAGCTTAAGCCCGGGTTGGTCTTTTTAGCTCAACAGATTTGGGAGGTTGACCGATGTCCGTCAAGGATACCGTCCGTGACGTATTGCGCACGGAAGCCGCAGCCTTGCTCGCCCTGGCCGAGCGCGTAGGGCCTGAGTACGAAAAGGCCGTGGAGAAGATCTTGCAGGTCCAAGGGAAAGTGATCGTATCGGGAATCGGCAAGGCCGGCCACGTGGGCAAGAAGCTCGCCGCCTCGCTGGCCAGCACCGGCACGCCGGCTTTCTTCGTCCACCCGGCCGAGGCGGTGCACGGCGATTCGGGGATGGTGCGGCCGGGCGACTTGGTCATCGCCCTCTCCAACAGCGGCGAGACCGACGAGCTTTTGGCATTCCTCGACATCGTGCAGGATATGGGCGTGCCGATCATCGCGATCACCGGCAAGCCGGAGTCCTCGCTCGCCAAGATGGCCGTCGTGACCCTCGATTCGGGCGTGGAACGGGAAGCCGACCCGCATAACTTGGCCCCGACGACCAGCGCCGTTGCGCAAATGGCTGTCGGCGACGCCTTGGTGGTGAGCTTGATGATCCGACGCGGGTTCGGTCCGGAGGATTTCAAGCGCTTCCACCCGGGCGGCGCGCTCGGCCGGCGGCTCAGCGGCCAGGCGTAATCCGGCGTGGATCACCTGTCAACCGATAGCGAATAGCAGGATCAGAAGAGGCCAGGGTCCGGCGGCGGGTCACCCTGGCCTCGTGGATTTCCGGTCACAGAGCGATGCCCACTCGCCAGGCGAAAGTACGGGGCCCTGCTCAACCAATTACTTCCAAAACATTGCCACGATCGGTTTCCGCCCGCCCGCCGGCACTTCGGGCAGCACGCTCACCTTCTACGGCCGGCTCCTGCCACGCCCAGCTTCGCCCGGGTCAGACGCAGCTCGTCGGTCGGCCCCGCAATAGAGAGCACGTCTCCCAGCTGCAGCACCGTGTCGCCGTGGGGAATCAGCCGCTCCTGACCCCGTTGAATCGATACGATCAATATGCCGGGAGGAAGCTTTGCGTCACGCAGTTTGCGTCCGGAGTAGCGGCGGTTCCTCAAGGTGACGTCGACGAGGCGCTGGTCCTCGGTGTGGCCGGCCACCAGCTGTGCGGTCACGGGGCTAGTCACCATCATCTCGATCAAGGCGGCCGTGGCCAATCCCGGGTTGATCATCTCGATGCCGGACCAGTGGGCTTCTTCAATATTGCCCGGATTGCGTACGATGGCCACGGTCCGCTTCACCCCGAACTTGTTGGCAGCGATGCGGCAGGCCTGCAGGTTCACGTCGTCGCTTCCCGTAAGAGCCACCATCACGCGGGCCGTCTTCGCACCGAGGCTTTCGAGGGCCGTCTCGTCGAGCGCGTCGGTTTGTACCGCGTAGACCCCGGCCTCCTTTGCCGCCGCCACTTTCTCGGGATCCGCATCGATGATAACGCACGACTCGTCCGTCTGCTGGATGCGCCGTGCGATCAGGATGCCTTCCCGTCCGGCACCCACCAAGATGACGCCCGAACGCGGCACTTCGTCGGGATCGTCAGGCAAAAGGCGCGTGTACACGACCGGACCCAGGATGGCGGTCAAAATGGCGACGAGCACGACGGCGGCGTGGATGGGCTCGCTGATCATCCCGTTATCCAAGAGCACCGCGGAGAATGCGACGGTGACCGACATCTGCGACGTCAGCAACGCACTGCCCGCGAGGGTAATGCGCCACGGGTACCAGATGCGCAAGAGCAGAGCGGGCAGCGCTTTGATGGCGAGCAGCACGAGCAGAAGGAGCGGAACGAACGCCAGCGCCGCCGGGTTGGCGAAGAGCACACGGATATCGAAGTTGACGCCGACCATGACGAAGAAAATCGGAATGAGGAAACCAAAACCCACGGCGTCCATCTTGTGAATGAGGTGCTCCCTGCGCTCGCCGACCAGCACGGAGACGAGAAGGCCTGCGAGAAAGGCGCCGAGGAGCACTTCCACCCGCAACCACTGGGCGAGCAGTCCGAACACGAGCATCAGAAGCGAGGCACCGCGGACGTCGATCTGCGCGGTGCCGCGACTGAGGCCCTCGAAGCCCTCGACGTGTCGAAACCGCTTAGCGACGATGTAAAACAAATACGCAGCGAGGAACAACGCCACGAGGAGCAAGACGTCCAGGACCGATCCGCTCCGCTGCAAAGTGATGATGATCGTCATCGCCACGACGGGCATGAAGTCACCGATGGCCGCGACGCCTACGATGAGCTGGCCGAAGGGCGAGCTGAGCTTGTTCGTCTCCTTCAGCACCGGCATGATGATGCTGAAGCCGACGGTGCTCATGAGCAGCGCGAAGGCCAACGGCTGCGGCAGGAGCCCCGGGTCGGTGAACGAGACGACCCACCAATACGCCAAGGCAACCGTAATGACGTGGTTCAGCCCGCCGAAGGCTAGCGGGTTGTGAAGCCAGGCCATACGCCTTTGGGCTTTCGCACCGGAGCCGTTGGTCTCCCGGTCATCGTTGGTTTCCGGCGACCCGTTCGCTCCGGGAGAACCGTTCTCCACACCGGCGCGGTCGCGAGCCAGCGCCTGAAAGTCGACCTCCAGACCGGCGGAGAACATGAGATAGAGAAGGCCCAGGAACGAAAGTACGTCGAGGGCCGGATCGGAAGTTAGAAGGTTCAGGCCGCTGCGTCCGATGATGATTCCGGCCAAAATCTCGCCAACTGCGATCGGAATGCGCACCACCTTGATGCGGCTGAGAAGCGGTGGCACCGCGAAGGCCAGGAGCATGACCGTGACCAGGCCGAGGATGTTGAAGTGACCGTCCACATTAATCACCCCAGGGCACAGGCTGCGGGCGAGCCCTGCGGGACAAGCCCAATATAGGTCGTATTGTACACGATCCCTGCGGGTTTGTCGTTATGTTTGGCACAGAAAGTAGGCATTTGTAGGAATATGGCGGACGGGTGTCTTGGCGCGGCCGTCGTATGGCTGCCGCCCCCGCTTCGACGCGAGGCCCGTGGGGGCAGCTCCGTCAGGCTAACCGTCGCTTTCGCCGAACACCCTACCTCTGCGGCGGGCCGGTAGTTCCGATCAAGGTTGTTTCCGTAGGAAGGAGCACCGTGCAGTCCGCTCGTCCGGGCCGAGCCACCGCTTTACGCAACGTGCGCACTGCATGGATGCCTAACTCGAAGGTGGGCTGGTCGATGCGATCGTAGAGGGGCTCCTCCACCTCCGGCCCATGCCCGATGCCCAGGAACGACAGGTCCTCCGGCAAGTCGAGCTTCATATTGATCATCTCGGCGAAAAGGTGCTTGGAAAGCCCCGCCGTCCCTCCCACGACGGCCGTGGGCGGGTCGGGCGAAGCAAGCACGCCGCGCAGCCAGGCGCCCGCTTTCACCGGCGGTGCGATGCGCGCCACGAAAGGCTCGACCCCCGCGTCCTCGCATGCGGCCACATAACCTTCCACTCGCTGGTACGGCGCCAAATAAGCCACTCCGTTTGTGGTCATAGCAATGCGCCGGTGGCCTAAATCGATCAGGCGGCGCGTTGCCTCGTAGTAGGCTCTGCGGGTGTCGGCATTCACCACGTGTCCCGGCGCATCCATGAGCACCGAGACCCAGACCACGTCCAGATGCCGAGGGACCCACTCGCTCACCGAGGCGCCTATCGGAAAGCCCACGAAGATGACGCCCGGCACGCCCTCACGGGACATCATGGAGCTGATCTCGGCCCGGGCCTCGGTCTGCGTCATCGCACTCGAGAAGAGAACCGGTATGGAAAGGAGCGAGGCCTCGTGCAGGATGCCGCTCACGACGAGGCGCCAGTACGTGTTGTCGAGGAAGTTGGCATGGGGAGCAAAAACTAACACGCCGGACAACACATCGGGATGCCGCACGACTTCGTAGCCCACTTCGCGTATGGTCTTCCACACGAGGGCGCGGGTAGCCTCGTCAACCCCCTTTTGCCCGTTGATCACGCGAGATACCGTGGCCACCGACACATGGGCGAGTTCCGCAATCATTCGTACGCTCGGCTGTTTCTCCATCGGCCCATCCCCCCGGAAACGGCGCTGCAAGTTTGCCCCCGGGGTACTGTTTCGTTTAGCGGACCGCCCATACCTCCACCCCTACACCCGCCGGAACAGTCCCGCCTGCAGCTCCACCGCAAAGCGGAACGGCCTTGGCTCCAGGCGATGCTCGGGTAAAGGCTCCGGTCCGCAGGCGTGGCTGCCCAGTCCGTGGTGCTTGTAATCGACGTTCAAGGTGATGGTGTCGCGCCGCGGCAGCTCCCACGTGTGGGCCGCCCGCTCCAGATCTTCCGTGGCGAACCGGTGGGCGCTGAAGTTGAAGTCGGGATAACCTACCACGCGCAGCCCCAGGCCCCGCAGATCCGTGAACGTCGCCCAGCGCACTTCGCTCCGGTTGCCGTTCTCCTGCGGACAAATGTAGGGCGTATACAGGTCGTCGACGGTGCATGCATACACGCCGAGCCGGCCCGCTTCTTTGCTGTCGACGTACGTCTCGTGGGGACCGAGGCCGAACCAGCGGACCCGATCGAGCGTGCCGGGCAAGGTCATCTGCAGTCCGATGCGCGGCAGGTACGGCAGCTCGCCCACGGGAGTCCCTTCCGTCTCGATCAGCACGCTGCCGTCGCCCCGGAACGTGTACACGATGCGGCACACAAGTCCGTGGGCGTGGACCGGCGGTGCGATGCGAGCGGCCACACGTACCTGCACCTCGCCTTCGCCGCTCCGCTCGACCTGGACATCGTCGATGCGGTGCGTCAGCCGGTCGAGGCCTGCCCTGCGCCACTTACCCTCGATTTCCTTGCGGTCGTTGTCGATGGGCGCCCGCCAGAAGTTGAGCCGCGGACCCGCCGCCAAGAGCTCCCTGCCGTGGTACGTGAACGAACGGATGACGCCCCGCTGTTTGTCGAAGTCGACGGCATGGTGCGCTCCGACCACGCGCAGGGTCTTTGCGTCCTCCTGCAGCTCCACGGGCAAGACAAGGCGCGGCGCTGCCTTTTGCCCTTCCCACGGCAGGCGAAACTGCGCCCAGGCGACTTCGTGCCCCGCTTCGGCCCACGGCGTGGCGTGGGCTAAGACAAAGCTGAGGTCCAGCCAATACTCGGTGCCCCGCTCGAGCACTTTGGGTTTCGCGTACGGAATCCGCACCTCGGCCCGGTCTCCCGCCGTCACGTGGGGCAAAGCCACCGTGCCCGCATGGACGCACTGCGCTCCCGCCATGAGCTTCCAGACGAGCTGCAGGTGGTCCAAAGAGATGAAATCGTACCGGTTAACGACGCGCACAAGGCCCTGCTCGAGATCGACTGCTTCCACCTTCACCGGCTCGAGCACCTTCTTATATTCATACAACGCGGGCGAAGGGGTGCGGTCGGGAAACACGATGCCGTTCAAGATGAAATTGCCGTCGTTCGGTTCGTCGCCGAAGTCGCCGCCGTAGACGAAGCCTTCGGTGCCGTCGGCATTCACGCGTCGAAAGCCCTGGTCGACGAAGTCCCAGATGAACCCGCCCTGCAACCTGGGGTACTTGTAAAAGGCATCCCAGTATTCCTTCAAGCTGCCCGGACCGTTGCCCATCGCGTGCGCGTACTCGCACAAGATGACGGGCTTGGTCCACTCGGGTTCCTCCGCCAGCTCGATGAGGCGCGGCAAATCGGGGTACATCGGCCCGATGATGTCGGCGACCTGGGCGTCTTTGTCCTGCTCGTAGTGGATGGGGCGGGTCGGGTCGGCCTTCCGCGTCCACTCGGCCATGGCGACGTGGTTCCGCCCAAATCCAGCTTCGTTTCCCAGAGACCAGATGATAATCGACGGGTGGTTTTTGTCCCGCTCCACCATCGCCTGCATCCGGTCAAGATACGCCTTTTCCCACCGCGGGTCGTCGCTCAGTTGCGAGCGGTCGCCCACAAGCGAAAAGCCGTGGGTTTCCAGATCGGCTTCGTCCATTACGTAAAGCCCGTACTCATCGCACAGTTCGTAGAAGCGGGGGTTGTTCGGGTAGTGGGAGGTGCGCACGGCGTTGATATTGCTTCGTTTCATGAGGATGATGTCTTGCACCATCGTCTCCCACGGCACGGCCCGGCCCAGGTCGGGATGGAACTCGTGCCGGTTTGCTCCCTTGATCATAATGGGCACGCCGTTGACGCACAGCCGGCCGCCCTTGATTTCTACCCGGCGGAAGCCCACCCGCGTGGCGCCGATGTGCACGTCTTGGCCGGCGGCATCGGTGAGCTTTAAAACCAGGGTGTAAAGGTACGGGGTTTCCGCGGTCCACTTGTGCGGATCGGCGATTGGATGATCGAGGTCGACTTGTACCTCTTCCCCCGCCGGGATTGAAACTTGGGTTTGCACCGGAGCGTTCAGGACGGGCGCGAGCTCCCGGTCGAGCAGCTGCCACGACAGGGTGTAGGCCCGGACGTCGGTATCCGAAGCGTTGCGAATGGTGGCTCGCACCCGCAGCATGGCGTCGGTGTACGTTTCGTCCAAGTCGGTGCGGATGTAGTGGTCGTATATGTGCACCTGCGGCTCGGAAACGAGGGACACGTCGCGGAAGATGCCGCTCAGCCACCACATGTCCTGGTCTTCCAGGTAGCTGCCGTCGGACCACTGCATCACTTGCACGGCCAGCGTGTTCCGTCCCGTGCGCACATAGGGCGTGATGTCGAACTCGGCGGTGTTGCGGCTGCCCTTGCTAAAGCCGACCTGGCGGCCGTTTACCCATACGAAGAAGGCCGAGTCGACGCCTTCGAAACGCAAGATGACCTGGCGCCCGGCCCACTCCTGCGGAATGGTGAACGTGCGCCGGTAGCAGCCGGTCGGGTTTTCATCGGGCACCCGGGGCGGATCGACCGGGAAAGGATAGGGGCGGTTCGTGTAATGGGGACGGCCATACCCTTCCACCTGCCAGTTCGACGGAACGGGAATGTCGTCCCAGCCCGAGTCGTCGTAGTCTTCCTTATAAAATCCAGCCGGCACGTCGTCGACCCGCTCGACGTAGGCGAACTTCCAGATGCCGTTTAGCACCTGCACCCAAGGAGATGCTTCGGCCACCCGGCGCACGGCCGCTTGCGCATCGGGGTACGGAGTAAGCCACGCCCGGGCGCGCATCCTGTTGACTGCTACGATGTCTGGTTTTTCCCAAAGCCGTTCGCTCATGCGTCGCATTCACCCGTTCGTAACCGACGGCAGCAGGCCGCCGTGTGCTCGCGGCGCGCGGGAAACGTGCCGTTTTCCCATGACCACCCCTTGGCGGCTTCTCCGCCGCGAGCAAATGGCCTGTTACGAAAAAGAGGCGTCAAAATTGCGGAGATTCGCCCTCTGATGGGCTCCTGCTCCGACGCAACCAGGTTTGAACAAAAGGGTCTCTCGATTGGTAATCAATTTGCGAAAACCAGGCGAGGGGTTGTCTCGCGTGCGAGGTGAAACGATGAAACAAGCCTGTCGTTTCCTCGTCGTCTTGGCGCTTATAGCCGCGGCGGTTTCGACCGCAGCTTCGGAGCGCCCGGTAGCCTTAGTGGGAACCGGAGAGGTGGGCTCCTTCGTGCGCCCGCCCGACTACTACGACGTGTGGGCCGACCTGTTCCCGGAACTCGAGGTCATCCACGCCGCGCCCGATGTGTTGCCCGCTAAACTTTTCTCCATTCGCGGGCTCGGCGGTCGCGTCGATCTTATTTTCGACAACGTCGAGAGCTTGCTGAGTTATGCGCGGGCTGGTTTTCTCCACCCCTTGGGCACGCCCGAAGAGGTAGCGGCCGAGCTCGACATCGACCGGGAGAGCCTCATCCTCGCGGACGGAAAGGTGGTCGGCCTGCAGGTCAGACAGGCCTTCCAGTGGAGTCCCCTGAGACCTGCCTCCCTGCGCTGGGGCATGGCGTGGATCAGCGGCTCCGCCTTCGACGAGGAGGCCCTACGGATCTTTCGCTTGGCGGCCGACCTGCTGCAGCGCCGGTCCCTCCCGGACGACCAAGGCTACGAGGCGATATGCAAATTCCTGGAATACCTCCTCATACTGCAGGACGTCGACAGCAGCGTGCACTACCTCCATCCAAGGCTGCGCGAGGACGAGCAGGCCTTGGAACGCTACCTCCGTCGCCTCCGCGCGTACGCCTTCACCGAACAGTTCGCAGAGCGCGGGGTCACGTCGATCCATCCCGACCACCCCATAGACGATGGGACCGTGGAGCGTTTGGCGACGTGGCAGCATCCGGTGACGGGCGAGGTATACGACGACGTCATCTTCTGGCCGGTCGCGGTCGGCACGCGCGGCGGCTTCACGTTCATTTTGCTCCTGCACCTAGCCCGGCACGACGGGGTATGGTACGTGCTCGATTTCTGAGTATACGAAGCGTGGGACCGGAGCCAACCTGTGCGCCGGCCCCACGCAACACCGATTACTGCCCCGGAGGAGTGTAGCGCCGTTCGACCACCCACGCCGCGGGCGTCTCGGCGAGGCGGGCGTTGATCAGGTCTTCCGTCTGTTTGAGCAAGATCTCGGGTGCGTTTTTCTGATTCACGAAGTCGCTGGCCAGGGCACCCATGGGCTGCTCCCACTGATAACCGGGCAGCTCGCCGGGGAAGATCGTGTACGGCGCCATGGTCGCCAGCACTTGCAGCGTAGGATCGAACCGCACCGCGTCGTGGCTCCACAGGCTCAGCTTGCCCGGGATGCGTCCTTTGTTGATTTCGATGTGGTAGCCGTCTTGTTCGTACAGCCAGCGGAGGAACTCAAAGGCGGCCTCCGTATGCCCCGGCTTCAGTCCCTTCGGCACGGCAAAGCTGGGCTCGTAGTTGTTGCGGCCCACGGCCGGCAGCATCGATCCGGTGAACGTGGGAATGGCCATCACACCGTAGTTCACGTCGCTCTCGTCCAAAGGTTCCCGGTACCACGCCCACTTATATTGCGTAGCGATGTTCCCCCGTGCGATGTCAAAACCCGACTCGTGCAGATTGCTGCTGCGGTCGACGAAAAATACCTCGCTGAAGTACTCGTACGCCCGTCGCGCTTCGGGAGTGTCCAGGTATGCCCGGGTGCCGTCTTCATTGAAGAGCCATCCGCCCTGCTGGTAGATCATGTCGGTGAGGCCGGTCCACTCCGCGCCGCGCAAAGATAAGCCGGCGATCTCCAGCGTGCCGTCGTCCGCCCGGCGGGTCAGCTTGCGTCCGGCGACCCGCAGTTCATCCCAGGTGCGGATATCCGGCTCGAGTCCCCCTTCAACCCATAGGTCTTTATTGTAGAAGATGACCCCCGTCATGATCCCGGCCGGCAGGAAATAGAACCGGCCTTCTTCTTCGTCGATGATGAACGCTTGGTCGAAGGCCAGGTACTCTTCACGCATCTTTTCAATCGGGAACAGGTCTTCGGGGAAGGGCTCGAGGAAGGGGACGAACTGGCTCGTGTACTTGTTGTGGAAGTGCAAAAGATCGGGTGCCACGCCTGCTGCCAGGGCCGCAGTCAGCCGGTCGGGATACTGCGCCAGCGGAACGATCTGAAACTCGAACTTGATATGTGGGTTCAGGCGGGAATACTCCTCGGCGTACGGCTTCAGCTGGTCGTTGCGAAAGCCTTGCCAATCCCAAACGACGAGGGTGATCTCTTCTGCCGCGAGCACGGGCAGGGCCAGGGACAGTACCAATACCAGCGCCGCCAACAACCTTCGGGTCATTGTGCATACCTCCTAGTATGGGGTCTTTTCGCCGGCCGCGCCGCGGCCCGTCAAGTGGAACTGCCGTCTTGCGTGAGCCGTGCGCGGACCCGATTGACCAGAACTTGGAGCAATACCATGTGCGACACACGGGGCAAAAGCTCGTAGTTTTGGATTGTACGCTCCCGGATATTCGTGACGACGAGCAACTTAGCCGCCTGCGCCACGGGAGACCTGCGGTAGTTGGTAATCGCGATCGTGGTCGCGCCCAGCTCGCCGGCCCGCTGGACAAAACGGGCGATATCTGCGTTCGTGCCCGAATGAGTCAGTACGACGAGCGCGTCGCCGTTCGAGAACGTTTGGTCTTCCAGAATCATCGTGCTCGGATCTTTCCACGACATGCACGCGA
Organism: Bacillota bacterium; assembly: GCA_012522135.1. Lineage (GTDB taxonomy): Bacteria > Bacillota > Limnochordia > DTU080 > JAAYLA01 > JAAYLA01. The sequence goes on from JAAYLA010000004.1 coordinate 10,864, forward strand.
GGCCCATGCGCTGAAATGTAAAAGCCAACATGTCGATGAGGCCGCCTGAAATTGGCCCCGCGCCGCACAGATGCACCTGTTTGGCCGCGGCGATCGCTTCTGCTGCCCGCTCGATGGAGTGGAATTCGACCGTGGCGTTGTCGAGAAGAGCACGGATCCCTTGGTACAGGCCCTCCAGCAGTGGATCGAGCTCGGTGGCGCCGAATGCCACGCCGGTAGCGGTCGGGTCTGCGGCGCCGATCGATCTGGCGTCGATGGGGTGGACGAACCGGTCGCCCAGGTGCGCGACGATCCGCTGCAGCTCGTCGCGGAGCGCCGCGAAACCACCGAAGCTGAA
>JAAYLA010000036.1 GCA_012522135.1 Bacillota bacterium
CGGAATCGTGTCGGAGCGGGAGTGCCGGTCGAACATAAGTGCATCGCACTCGACCTTGCACTTCGAACCGACGGCGCCCTTACCTACGTGAACGAGTCCCCGGTAAGTCGTCCGGCCGCCGCCCACGCTAATCGACTTGGACACGATCTTGGAGCTGGTGTTCGGCGCCGCGTGGATGACCTTCGCGCCGGCGTCCTGATGCTGCCCGGGTCCGGCCAAAGCAACCGACAGGATGTCCGCCTTCGCGCCGGGCCCCATCATGTAGACGGCCGGATACTTCATCGTCAGACCCGAACCGAGGTTGCCGTCGACCCACTCCATGGTCGCGTCCTTGTAGGCAACCGCCCGCTTGGTCACGAGGTTATACACGTTCTTCGACCAGTTCTGGATCGTGGTATAGCGGCAGCGGGCGCCCTCCTTCACGATGATCTCCACGACCGCCGCATGGAGAGAGTCGGTGGAGTAGATCGGCGCCGTGCACCCTTCAACATAGTGGACGAAGCTGTTCGGCTCGCAGATGATGAGAGTACGCTCGAACTGGCCCATGTTCTCGGTATTAATGCGGAAGTAGGCTTGGAGCGGAATTTCGACCCGCACGCCCTCGGGAACGTAGACGAAGCTGCCACCGCTCCACACGGCCGAGTTCAACGCGGCGAACTTGTTGTCCGCGGGAGGCACGACGGTACCGAAGTACTGGCGCACGAGCTCCGGATACTCACGGACGGCGGTGTCCATGTCGGTGAAGATGACCCCTTGTTTGGCCAGGTCTTCCCGCATGCTCTTGTAAATGACTTCCGATTCGTACTGGGCCGACACTCCGCCCAACCACTTCTGCTCTGCTTCCGGTATGCCGAGCCGGTCGAAGGTCTCCTTGATCTCAGGAGGCACCTCGTCCCAGCTGCGACCCTGCCGATCCGTGGGGCGCACGTAGTAGTAAATATCGTCGAAATCGAGCTTCGACAGGTCGCCTCCCCACGTGGGCATCGGCTTCTTCTTGAATATCTCGTACGCGTTCAGGCGGAACTCCCGCATCCAATCGGGCTCGTTCTTCAGGCGCGCAATCCTATCGACGATTTCACGGCTGAGGCCCTTCTCGCTCTTGTACACGTACGAGCTGTCGTCGGAACGAAAACCGTATTTATACTCTTCCAGCTCGAACTGGGTCTTCGCCACAGATCGACACCCCTTCTGTTCCGGGATAAACACCCTATACTCGCTTCACTGCCCGAGTCTCCGGGTCGTCAGCCGCGCCGGACGAGACAGGCAGAACTGTACCTACTCCGATACGTATAGGTTACCGCCTCCTGACTGCAAGGTCAACCCATTTTTTAGGGATGTCTAAAAGAGGTTTGTTGGATACCCTACGGAGCGTAAGCAGGCAACACAATTGTAGCATATTTTTGAGCGAGGCGAACTGCGTCATGCGGATCCTGATCGACATGGACGGCGTCTTGTGCAACCTGATGGACAAGTGGCTGCGCCGCTACAACGAGGACTACGGTGATGCGCTGAGCACGGAGCAGATCACGTCCTGGGGCCCGCACCGCTTCGCCAAGGCAGGCCGCCGCATCTATAAGTACCTCTCTTTACCGGGCTTTTTTCGAGACCTCGTACCTCTTCCCGGTGCGGTAGAAAACATGCGGCGCCTGCTTGCCGCCGGGTTTGATGTCCTGATCGTCACCGCGGCGCGCCGGGGACATCAAGACAAGCGGGATTGGGTCTCCGAGCACCTGCCCTTCTTCAACACGGACAATATGATTTTCGCACACCGGAAGGAGTTGATCCGGGGCGACATTCTGTTCGACGATGCGCCGCACCACCTCGAGCGCTTCGCGCAGTACGGCGGTGAGCCAATTGCCATGGCGTATCCGTACAACGCCCACGTCCCCTACCGGCGGGTCGCATCTTGGGACGACTTCACGGAATATGTCCTCCGACGGGCGGATCGTCCGGCCCGCGCCTGAGATTGCGGCCGGCGGTATGGGTGCGGCGGTTCGCCTTGCGCCTCGGCCCGTCCTTCGCTATGCTGTTCTTAAACCGAAGGGAGGTGGCGTCGCCCGTGCCCACGGAAGAACAGATCCGCGAAGCCCTTATGGTCGTGAAGGATCCCGAGCTCGATCACAACATCGTCGACTTGGGCCTGGTTTACAACATCGAGGTGGACGGCGGCACGGTACACGTCGAGATGACCCTCACGTCGATGGGTTGTCCCGTCGCGCCCGAGATCGTGCGCCAGGCAACTGAAGCCGTAAAGAGCGTACCGGGCGTGGAGCATGCCGAGGTGAAGCTGGTCTGGAATCCGCCCTGGCGGCCTGAGATGATGTCGGAGGAGCTCCGGTGGATCTTCGGCCGCTGATGGCCTGTTCGCTCGCGACGCCGGCTGCGGGTTGGCCGGCGTTTTCGATTCTTCAGGACGCGTGCCGTCACGAAAAGGATCGCCGAAGTATTCGGCGTCCGAGCGAGTTTTCCGTTGCGACGGCGGGAGCTAAACGAACGATACGGCCAAAAACGAGCCGCCGGGCGCTTTGCACCGGCGCAGACCGTTCGCTACCATGAGAAATGTCTCACCACCGGTGCCCTAGAAAGGAGCGCCATGAAACGAGTCCATGCCCTGCCCGTCGTTGTCGTCGCCTTGGTGGCTTTTCTCACCGGCTGTATGGGCCGTATCGTGCCGTCAAGACCTCCTGGCACGGCCTCGCTCGCCGTCGAAACGGTGTTGCCTGCGGAGGTCGTTGAGCAAACGAACCAGGCCGAACTGATTCTGCGGCAAGATTCCCGTGAACTTCGCTACGATGTCCCCATTGAAGACAGGTCGTTCCGCTTCGTCGTCGGCTCGCTCTATGAAGGCAATTGGGAAATTACCCTGCACATCATCGACTCCGAGGGCGACGTCGTTTATAGGGCCGTAGCCGACGTCCCGCTGTTGAGCGATCAGACGACCGTCGCGCAGCTCGACCTCGTTCCCGCGCCGGGACTGCTCGAGGTGTACATCGATCTTTCTACCTTTCACGACAAAGACCGCGTCGGCAGAGCACGGATCAGCGTATCGCCTGGCGGGTACTCGAGCGCTATCCGCGAAGACGGTTCCGATGTCATCCACATCACGCGCGAGGTCGCGCCGAGAACCTACGACTTTCGGGTAAGTCTGTACGGAGACGAGTACAGCAACGCGATTTACAACAGCCCGTGGCGGCCGGTTGACATCCGGCCCGGCAAAGTGACGACAGTGATATGGTCGGTCAGCACGGGTGACCTGCAGGTCGTCGGTGAAGTCCACCCCGCGCCCGGACGTCCGGAGGCGCTGCGCGCCGAGCCCGTTGAGGACGGTTCGACACTGCGACTCACGTGGGGGCCGGGCTCAAACGCCCACTACGCCATAGCCTACCGCATCTATGAACGCAGCACGCCTTTTGATTACTTTAGAATGATCCAGGAAGTTCCGGGCGACACCTTTGAATGGATGATCGATGCGTCGCGCCTCACCACGCCTCACACCAGGGTGTACGCCGTTTCGGCCGTCTCTTCCCTAGGTTTCGAAAGTTTGCGTTCGGAACCCGTTGTGGTGGAATTTCCCCTTACTAGCAAGTGACGATCGTCCCGGCCGCCGGGCCAAAGTGTACTGCAATAAGTCAATTGTGCTATAATGTGGCCGACGAAAGTCCAATTTCCCGGTGAGGCTGGAGGGTTGCACACCCATGGAGCGTTGTGTCATATGCCGCCGTCCCATGCAGATGGAATACGTCGAGATGTACCGCATCGGCCTTGACAATCAACCGATTCTCTACCGCAACGTACGGCGCTACTCGTGCCCAGAAGGGTGTCGCGGCGTGCGCCTCGATTTTTCCCGGGCGCAAGAGGCCGCTCCCGGCGTCTTGTTGAAGGTTGTACCACAGGTCAAGCCTTTGAAAAAGCGGCCCGATTTCAACGACCGGCTTCTGGCGGTAGGTCTCGTGGGTGCTTATGCCCTGCTTCTCGCCGGCATCGCCGTCATTCCGGCCGCGATCGGCGTGAAGGTGGGCAGCGCGTTGGCCCTGACTTTGGGTCTTCTGGCTGTCTACCGTTTCTCGACGCAACGCGTGGTGCTGCCCTCGTACTTCCCGCTGCCGTACCCGACCGCAACGACGACCGCCGAGAGGGACACGATTCCCGTGCCGGCCGCGGCCTCTGCGGCAAGCCCGGCCCCGGCGCCTGCAGCCGGTGCGTCTGCGCCCACGGCGGCCGCCACCGCAACGCAAACGGCAGCGCCCCAGGTTAAGGGCGGCGGCATCCCGATGAAGGTGATCGTAGGCGGCCAAGAGTTCTTGCTCGACGTGGGGCCCGGCGAGAACCTGTTGACCGCCGCACTCGACCGCGACGTGGCCGTGGATTACAGCTGCTTGGAGGGGCTGTGCGACAGCTGCGCCGTGCGGGTGTTGGAGGGACTGGAAAACCTTTCGCCGCCGACGAAGGAAGAGTTCGACATGCTGGGCGAAGACGTGCATCGGGGCATGCGCCGCGCCTGCCAGGTGAAGGTAAACGGTCCGGTCACCATCGAGCAGTAGCATGCTGGCGGCCGGCCATCCCCGCTTTCGGCGGGCGTTTTGGACACCGCGTCCGGAGCGCCCGCCGGCGGGCGGCGACTCGGCCGCCTCGTGGCTGTTCTGTGACGCGCGGCGTCCCTGGAACGTCAGCCGTGTTCCATGACGCTTTCCCCCCTCGCCTCGGCCGCGGTGTACGCTACAACCTGTACGCTGTCTACCCCCTCGATCCACGCGGCCAGCTCGCGCAGGCGGCGCAAAGGTCCTTCGCCTTCGATGTTGGCGAACACCCTGGCACGGCGGGTTTTCGTGCTGACCTCCACGTCCCAGACGCTGAAGTCCGAAAGCGCCGGATCTTCTTCAATGACGCGTTTCAGCTGGTATTCCGCGGACAGATTGCGCCTAGGACCACCGATTTTTCTCGCCATCAGCTTCAAAATGGCCACTTGCAGCCGTTCCCATACGATGCGCGCGACGACTCCCGATGTGAGCCAGACGGCAAACATGTTGTACACGATTCTTGGGTACTTGTGCGGATCGGCGTGGTAGGCCATCGCGATCATGAAAAGGGGCCCCGCGAGCCAAAGCACCAGCACGTGGGGATAAATTGGAAGCATGAACTTGCGAGTGTACCCGTAAACCGGATCGTCTCGGTGCCCTTCGTCCGTCTCCGCTTCCGAGGCAGGCGACCCTTCCGCGACGTACCGGTACTGGTTGCCCCGGACCCGCCGCAAATAAAATCCGTGGCGTTGCCTCAAGTAAGCCAAGGGCAGCCCAAGTGCAGCGCCGCCTAGTATAAACGGCCACTCCAACTGAACGTAGTAGGCGAAACTGCGCATGTTGACGTAGACGGTGCCGTACAGACTGACCCACCCTTGGCGTATGAGCTCCCCGAAAACTGCCACGATCGCTACGACGGCATACATAACAAAAGGCGACAGCATAACGAGCAATGCCGCCAGCACGCCTGCCGCATACACCGCGGGCGCCGGCATGTGCGTCGCCCACCCTTCGCGCTCCGCCTGTTTGATCGCTTTCGCTTCTTCCTGCACGCCCGTCACCTGCCTTCCCTAATAACTGATTATAGCACGACACCTCTCTCGTCTGCCGCCGTGTAAGATGACCGGATGCAACCGAGCGAGCCAGCAGGTAAACGAACAAGCAGCGAGAAATGAGTTTCGCGCCGCTCAGACCGCGACGTCTGGATCGAAAGGCGTCACGCCATTCCACACAACGACGACAGAGGAGAGAACCACATTGCGCGAAAGCCTCATTGCCACCCGCAAGGCCGCGGCGCGCTCCGGACCGCCGAGCGCGCGTGCACTCATTGGATTGGACGGCTTCGTCGACACCATCGTGCGGGCGGTCGACAAGCGGGAAGACTTCGACCGGTTCACGCCGATCGAGACCATGGCTGCCTTCGGCGAGCGCATCAAGCGTGCAGCCGGACTGTCGACCAACATCGAACTCGTGCCCACTACGGTAAAGCTCGGCGGAAACGGCCCTATCATGACGCAGGCGCTCTTGAAAGTTGGCCTCGATGTGACCTACGTCGGAAGCCTCGGGCGCGAATCAATCCATCCGGTTTTTCAGGACCTAGTGAGCAGATGCGCGGCGGTCCATTCGCTGACGGACCCCGGTGAGACCATCGCAGTTGAGTTTACCGACGGCAAGGTCATGTTGGGTCAAACCGAGACGATGAAGGAAATCACGTGGGAAGCGCTGGAGAGCAAGGTCGGACGCGAAACGCTCGTTCGCCTCGTGAGGGAAAGCGATCTGATTGCCCTTGTCAACTGGACAATGATCCCCCATATGACGGCGATCTGGCAGGCGGTGGTCGACCGGGTGCTTCCCGAAGTGCCGGTCCGGGAACAGAAGCCTTGGCTTTTCGTTGACCTGGCGGATCCGGAAAAGCGTAAGACGGCGGAGCTGGCCGCGGCGCTGCGCCTGCTGACCTCCTTCCGCACCCATTTCCGGACCGTCCTCGGCCTCAACCGGAAGGAGGCGACCGAAGTAAGCAAGGCCCTAGGCCTTAACCTGTCCGTCCCGGCGGCCGAGGCCGACCTGGCCGAACTGTTGCCGGCCTTGGCGGAAAGTCTGCGACTCGACGGCGTCGTCGTCCACCCGGTCGACCGGGCGGCAGCAGTGTTCGGCACGGAGTTCACATCGGTGCCGGGTCCGTATACTAGCCGCCCGTTCCTCACGACCGGTGCGGGCGACAACTTCAACGCCGGTTTTTGCACGGGATTGGTATTAAACCTTTCTCCCCGCGACGCTTTGACGCTTGGCAACGCGACGTCGGGCTTTTACGTTCGCCACGGCCGCAGCCCCTCGTGGCATGAGCTGCTGGACTTTCTCGACCTTTGGGCACAGCACGCCGGCGAAGAGTTTTAGAGATGTCCAGCGGGGCTGTCCCGAATGCCCTTAGGGACGGCCCCCACCGTTTGCCTTCCCGGGACATTAATCACTATAATAGCTTATGAACTACCCTGGTACCGTTGCACTGTCGCGTACGTCCCGACGGAGGTGGATATCGGTGACAAAACTGCCCAGAAGATTGCTGAACGAGGCGTGCATCGACGACAACCCCAACGCCCTGCCGATCGTCTCGGCAAAAGATTCCGTCGCAGGTATGACGACGGTCGCTACGGCCGTCGTGATCGACGGCGACGCCGCCTATTTTAACGAGGCCGCCACCCACGGCCGCTCCCCGATTGAACAAGGAATCGAGTGGGTAAATAGCCCCGACGAACTCGCAGACCCGCGGCGTGTCTACGTCGTCTGGCTCTTCATCAAACCCGACAGGGCGACACGCCAGTACGTATACCACGGCGCCGTAGCCGTTGACATGCTCATCGACGAGCAGGCGAAGAAAGGGTACAAGCGTCTTGGCCACCACGCCAAGCAGCTTGGAAGAGCCCTGCAAGGCGAGATCGACCTGCAAATCTTGGACGCTGCCGCCAAGGAGCGTCTCAAGGAGGTTTTGAACGAACATCCCGACGCCCTCGCAAACTCCCGGGCCGAGCTGAAACTCGCCCTGGGCCTGGCTTCGTAGGTCCCCTTCCCACTTCCGCGACGCACCCCACGAGGCGACGGTGGGGCAACGGCCGGGCCGCTCGCATACTGTGTGTGCGATAGTCCCCGGCACGGGCAAAAAAGTCCGGGCAGGAGGCCTCCCTGCACAAGCAGAATGGGAACTGCTGAATGTCATCGCCCGCTCAGCGGGATGAACTCGGCACGGAAGGGAGATCTCTGTGACACCGCAAGATACCATCGCTCGCCTGCTCGACCACCTCGAGGAGACCCTGCGTCTTTTCGCCGAAGGCCGCGACGGCCTCGCGCCCAATAGGGACGGCGAGCTCATCGATGTCTTGCATGAATGCGAGCAACTCACGCGCAATCAAGTGCGCATGCTGACCCGGGCGCGGAAACGGTACGGCTAGGTTCGTGTCGCTGCACTCGTAGTCGCCAGGCCGTTCAAGGAGGGGTCCTCGTGCTGGTCGAGCAGGCGCGTCTCGCCATTTTCAACAACCTTTTTCGCTCTGTCGCCGACGAAATGGGCGTGACCGTCGAGCGAACGGCCTACTCGCCCAACATCAAGGAGCGCCTCGATTTTTCTTGCGCCCTTTTCACGACCGAAGGCGAAATGGTGGCCCAAGCGGCGCACATTCCCGTCCACCTCGGCGCCATGCCCCTTTCGGTGAAGGCAGCGTTAGACCGTTTCCCTTCTTTCGCACCCGGCGACATCATCATGTTGAACGATCCGTACATGGGCGGTACGCACTTGCCTGACATCACGTTGATCACTCCCCTCTTCGCCGGCGACGAGCTCATAGGCTTCGCCGCGTGCCGTGCCCACCACAATGACGTCGGCGGCGTCTCGGCCGGATCGATGCCCGTGGCCAAGGACATCTTTCAGGAGGGAATTCGTATCCCCCCCGTGCGGCTTTACGACGCGGGGAAGCTGAACAGCGCCCTTCTCGACCTGATACTCGCCAACGTCCGCGTACCTCGCGAGCGCAGAGCCGACTTGTATGCACAGGTAGCCGCCCTGCGACGCGCTCAGATCCGCGCCGAAGAGATCGTGGCGAAGTACGGCGTTGCGGCGGTCAGAACGCAAATGCGCGAGCTGCTCGATTACACGGAGCGGCTCATGCGCGAGCGCATCCGCCGCATACCCGACGGCCGCTACACGTTCACCGACGTGATCGAAGACGACGGATGCGGCAACACCGATCTGTCGATCCGCGTCGCGGTGGAGGTTCGCGGAGACGAAGCGTCCGTCGACTTTGCCGGCAGCGCGCCCCAGGCCGAAGGGCCCGTCAACGCGGTCTATGCCGTCACCCTGTCGGCCGTCGTGTACTGCTTCCGCTGTCTGCTCGGTCCCGAAACGCCGGCGAGCGGCGGCAGTTTTCGTCCTCTGACCGTGCTCGCACCGGAGGGCACTGTTGTCAACGCCTCGTTTCCCGCGCCGGTGGCTGCCGGCAACGTGGAAACTTCCCAACGCATCGTCGACGTCGTTTTGGGAGCCCTCGCACAGGCTTTGCCCGACGAGATTCCTGCGGCCGCTTGCGGCACGATGAACAACCTGGCCATGGGCGGCTTCGACGCGGACGGCAATGCCTTCGCTTATTACGAGACAATGGGCGGAGGTATGGGAGCTCACGCCGGTGGTGACGGACTAAGCGCCGTGCAGACCCACATGACGAACACAAAAAACACGCCCGTAGAAGCCTTGGAGCTAGCCTACCCGCTGCGCGTCGTCCGTTACGGTATCCGCCGCGGCTCGGGCGGTGCAGGTCGCTACTCCGGCGGCGACGGCCTGGTCCGTGAGATCGAAGTGCTGCAGCCTTGCGATGCCACTTTGCTGACGGAACGAAGGCGGACCGCCCCCTACGGCCTCGTCGGCGGCAGTCCGGGCCGACCGGGCCGCAACCTGCTCAGCAGGGGCGGCGGGCCCTGGCAGGAACTCGATTCCAAGGTGCAGCTCCGCCTCGAGCCAGGCGACCGGCTGCGGATCGAGACCCCGGGAGGTGGCGGGTATGGCGTTCCTGCCCAGTAGTGCCGAAGCGATCGTCGGGGTCGATACGGGCGGCACGTTCACCGATATCATCCTCATCTTGCCCTCGCCGCAGCCCGGTACGCCGTCCCGTCTCATCGCGCACAAGGTGCTCTCTACGCCGGAAGATCCGGGCGCGGCCGTCGTCCAAGGCGTGACCGAACTCATCGGCCAGATCTCAGCAGACGAGCGACCTGCTTTCACCGTCGTCCACGGTTCCACCGTCGCCACCAATGCACTCCTGGAACGGCGCGGCGCTCGCACCGCCTTCGTGACGACGGCGGGTTTCGAAGACTTGCTCCGCATCGGAAGGCAGACCCGGCGCCACCTTTATGATCTGCGACCAGCTGATCCCGGGCCCCTTATCGACGACGACCTGGTTTTCGGAGTCCGGGAACGGGTCGTCGCCCCCGGCAACGTGGCCGTCCCGCTGAGCCGCGAGGAGATCGACCGGGTTGCCGAGGCGGTCGCCCGTTCCGGGGCCCGGTCGGTCGCCGTCTGTCTTCTTTTCTCGTTTAAGGCGCCGCAACACGAGGCCCTACTCGCCTCGGCTCTGGCGGCCCGGGGCCTGTTCGTCTCGGCCTCCCATAAGGTCTTGCCCGAATACCGGGAATACGAACGGGCCGCGACGACGGTGATCAACGCCTACGTCTCCCCTCTTATGCAGCACTACCTGGCTTCCCTGGAACGACGGCTGCGCTCAGCGGGCGCTAGGCGGTTGCACGTCATGCAGTCGAGCGGAGGCTGCCTTGCGCCCGGGGACGCCGGCGAGCTCGGCGTGCACACGGTGCTGTCCGGCCCGGCGGGAGGCGTCCTCGGAGCCTTTCACGCGGCCCGCATGGCAGGAATCGAACGCATTATCACGTTCGACATGGGCGGCACTTCGACCGACGTCTCGCTCGTCGACGGGCGCATCGCCACGACGAGCGAGTCGGAAATCGCCGGTCTGCCTCTGCGGGTCCCGACCCTTCCCATCCACACGGTCGGCGCGGGAGGCGGTTCGATCGCCTATCTGGACGCGGGTGGGGCCCTGTGCGTGGGCCCCCGGAGCGCCGGCGCGCGTCCCGGCCCCGCGTGTTATGGATTGGGCGGCAACGAACCTACCGTGACCGACGCGCACGTGCTGCTCGGGCGCCTACCAAAAACCGCGTTCTTGGGTGGGCGGATGGAACTCGACGAGGTAGCCGCGGCCCGTGCCGTCGAAAGCTTGGCCCGGCGCCTGGGCGCTTCATTGGAAGAGACGGCGTGGAGCATCTTACAAGTGGCCAACGTGCAGATGGAGCGGGCCATACGGGTCATCTCCGTGGAAAAGGGATACGATCCGCAGGAGTTTACGCTCGTTTCCTACGGCGGCGCAGGAGGGCTGCACGCCTGCGACTTGGCGCGCAGTTTGGGCATACCCCGGGTGCTCGTACCTTCCCACCCCGGCCTGCTGTCGGCATGGGGCATGGCCGTAGCCGACATGGTGAAGACGTATTCCCAGGGTGTGATCGGGCCGTTGGAGAGCACGTTGGCTGCTGGCTGGGCTGCCTTGCGGGAGCTTATGGCGCGGGCCTGCCGCGACTTGGGACCTGAGGCCCGCATCGACGGCGTCGTGAGCCTCGAGCCCGCTATCGACTTGCGTTACCTGGGCCAATCGTTCGAGCTCGCCGTGCCGCTGCCGACGGTCCACTGGCGCACGCAGGACCCGCTGCCGGCACCGCCGCAGCCGCCGGCGTCCGAGCTGACGGTCCGATTCCATGCGGCCCATGAACGGCGTTACGGCCACCGGGCAGATGAGCCGGTCGAGATGGTCGCCGTCCGCCTCCTCGCTCGCTGCCGAGCAGCGCACCACAATCACAACCTGCTCGTCCGGCCCGCGGAAAAGGCCGGCATGGCGAAGCCGGCCGGAGAAAACGTGGTCTACGTTTGCGGCGGCCCGGCCAAGGTGCCTGTCTTCCGCCGGGAGGAATTGCCCCCGGGCTGCCGGCTTATCGGCCCCGCCGTCGTGGCCGAGGCCCACGCGACGACGCTCCTCAATCCCGGCGACGTACTGCACGTGGATGAGGCTGGAAACCTTCTGATCACCGTGGACGTCAGGCGTACGTGATGCTCCCCAAAACGCGTGGTGCCTGCGCCCCCGTCGCACCGGGAACATTGCCCGGCATACCGACCCACGTGGCCCACGCGAGGAGGGCAAACCCGATGGCCTCCTTCGCGTCGGTCGACCAGCCGAGCTCTTCGTGGGTCTGAATCGGCGTCGGATGCAATAGGCCCGCCAAGAACCCGACCAGGGCCGGGTTGTGCGCTCCCCCTCCGCCCAAGATGACCGCGTCAAGCGAGCCGCCGGGCAGCACGAAGCGCCGGTACTGGTCTGCGATAGAGCGCGCCGTGAGGAGTGTGGCCGTCGCAACTACGGCTTCCGGCGAGAGCCCGCGTCGCCTTCCTTCCTCCCACATGGCCGCGGCAAACGGTTCACCGAACTCCTCGCGCCCCGTGCTCTTCGGCGGCTCGAGGGCGAAGTACGGATGGGTCAACAGCTCATCCACCCACTCGGCGTCGGGCTCGGCGGAAAGGGCGATCAGCCCGTCCCGGTCCATGTGCAGCCGGCCGCCGGTCAGGCGTCGGACGAGGCCATCGATGACCATGTTTCCCGGCCCTGTATCGAAGGCGGTCACTTCTTCCAAACGGTCGGAAGCCGGCAAGACCGTCACGTTGCCGATACCGCCGATGTTTTGCACCGCCAGGCGCGCGCCCGGCCGGCCTAACAGGACCCAGTCGGCGAAAGGAATCAAGGGCGCCCCTTGGCCGCCGACCGCCATGTCGCGCGCGCGGAAGTTGCTCACGACGTGCACCCCGGTCCGTTCGGCAATGACCGCCGGTTCGCCGATCTGCAAGGTGCTGCCGCAAGTGCCCGGCGCCCTGGGCGGAAGATGGTGGATCGTCTGCCCGTGGGAACCGATCAGGTCCACTCGCCCCAACGGCACCCCGGCCCGCTCGGCCACGCGCCGTGCGGCCTCGGCAAATACCTCTCCGAGACGCACGTTCATCGCACAGATGGCGTCGACCCGCGCCGTATCCGTATCGAAAAGGGGAAAGAGCTCCCTTTTCAGCTCTGCATCGTAGGGGAACGTCTCATACGCCAAGGTAGCCACTTGGGGACGGGCTCCACCGTCCGCCGCCGGATCAATGCGAACGAGCGCCGCGTCGACCCCGTCGCCGGAAGTACCCGACATGAGGCCGATGACATGGTACGTCCGGTCAGCCCTTCGCTCCAGCCTTACCACTGGCGTGTCCTCCCCTTCCGCCTGGTCAGCCGCCTGCCAGCCGCAGCGCTTCGCGCACGAAGCCGCGCGCCCTTTGCAATAGCGCCTCCGCTTCCTCTTTCGACCGGCCGGTCTCGATCATGACGATGGCCACCTTGACGCGGCGGCCGGACGCTTCGAGCACTTCTTCCGCGGTCGCCGCATCGCAGCCCGTCGCCAACTGGATGATGCGCTGTGCACGAGCGACGAGTTTCTCGTTCGTCGGTGCCAGATCTACCATCAGATTGCCGTATACTTTACCCGACTTGATCATCGAGACTGTGCTCAACATGTTGAGAACCATCTTCTGGGCCGTACCGGCCTTCATACGCGTGGAGCCCATGAGGACTTCGGGGCCGACGACGGGGCATATCGTCACTTCAGCGACGGCCTCCATGGGCGAGTTGGGATTGCAGACGAGCGCCATGGGACGGGCGCCAATGCGGGCCGCCTCCTTCAGCGCGCCGATCACGTACGGCGTCCGGCCGCTTGCCGCAATGCCGACGACTACATCCTTGGCCGTCACGCCCCGTGCCCTCAAGTCGCGCGCTCCTTGTTCCGCGTCGTCCTCCGCCTCCTCGGAAGAGTGGCGCAAGGCGGTATCTCCGCCGGCGATAATCGCATCTACCTGCTCGGGAGGCACGCCGAAAGTCGGCGGACACTCTGAGGCATCGAGAACTCCGAGCCGCCCGCTCGTACCGGCCCCCACGTAGATCAGCCGGCCGCCCTGCGCGAAGGCGGCTACGATCGCCTTCACTACTTTCGCTATGTTAGGCAGCTCTTTGGCAACGGCCTCGGCTACCCGCCTGTCTTCGCCGTTGATAATCGTCAGAATTTCTTCGACCGACAGCGCGTCCAAGTCGTGATAGGGGCTGCGCGTTTCGGTGACCAGGCTACTGAGGTCTTCTATCATTTTCTCGTCCTCTCGCTTCAGCTAGTTTCGACGTCTCGGCCCTCTTCCAAAAGGCGGAGCGCCAGGTAACAAGCGCCGACGACGGGTTCGACGTCGGGCAACACGCACCTGGCTTGCGGCAACAACGGTGCAAGCTCACGCCGCAGTCGCTCGTACAGTTCGTCGCTCTGGCGGAACAGCCCGCCGCTGGCGACGACTGTCAGGTCCGAATCAAACTGCAGCTTGCGGTACACGGCCAGCACCGCGGCTGCCAGCTCCCGAGCGGCGCCCGCCAAAATTTCGTTCGCTACCTCATCGCCTTCGGCCGCGGCGGTGAACACCAGGGGAGCTAGGGCCGCAATGGCTGTCCGCGGCTGCTCCAAACCGTACATGTAAGTGACTACGGCGGGCAGGTCGGCGCAGTCCAAAGCCTCCAGCACGCGCCGCTTCAGCGACGTGGCGGGTCCCCGCCCGTCGTAGGCTTGAAAGGCCGCGGCCAGGGCGCGCCGGCCGATGTAAAAGCCGCTGCCTTCGTCGCCAAAAAGGTACCCCCACCCTCCGGCCCGGGCGGTATTGCCGGCTGCGTCCAAGCCCCAACAGATGGAGCCGGTGCCCCCGATCACTACGATCCCGGGTTCTCCTCTCGTGCCGGCGGCCAAGGCGGGCACCATGTCGCCCATGATTTGCAGCTTCGGCGCGATATCCAGGGCGCGGCACATTTCGGCCAGCGTCTGTTCCTCCTGCGCCGTCGTCAGCCCGGCGATGCCGAGAAAGGCCGCCCGCACGCGCACTTCGTGCCCCGCCGCGGCGCGCGCCGCAGCCAACGATTGTTGCAGTGCGCGTCTCACCCCGTCGGCCCGGACGATCTGATAATTGCCGGGGCCCGCACTCCCGTGCGCGAGCACCTTACCGTCCAAGGTCATCAACGCGCACTGTGTGCTGGTGCCTCCCGCGTCGAACCCGACCACTACGTCGACCATGCAGCTAAACTCCCCGCGACAAATTGATTCACGCACGTGTCGGTCGAGGGCATTGCCTCGACCGACACGCAGAGCTTCACTTCCCGTAGTACTCGGCAAGGATCGCGTCGATCTGCCGCTTGGCGTCGAGCAAGGCATTGCCAGGCGGCTTCACTCCCTGCCAGGCCGCTTCGATCTCGCGCTGCAGGATGATCTTGATGTCCTGTCCACGGTAGACGATCGGCTCGGGAATGGAATACTCCAGGGCATGGACGAAGGGGGCCATAAAGCCGTCCAACACGACCTCGGCATTCGCCTGCACGTCCGCCGGCCGGCCCGGAATGAGGCCCGTCTGGACCAGGAAAGTACCCATCCGTGACGGCTCGAAAGGATCATGCAAGCTGTTGAGCCATTGCAAGAACTTCCACGCCTCTTCCTGATTCGGGCTCGATGAGTCGACGGCCCAGAACCAAGTATAGGCCGTGGTCGCAAGGCCGGCTTCCCCGCGCGGCAACGGCGCCACGCCCACGTTGTCGAAGTCACTACCCATTATAGCAGCCAACTGTGACTTCCACCACGGCGCCATGACGACCATCGATACTTGCCCGCTCGGAAAACCAGAGTACGCGGTACCGGCGTGCGCTTCCCGGAACATGCGCAACTGGATCTCGAGGGCCCTCAGGGCTTCGGGCGTGTCGAGCAGAACTTCGGTGTAATCGTCGGAGAATAGCTTGCCGCCTTCCGCGTGCATGATGGCGAGATACGGATGGACCACGGCCGAATCCCAGCCGGACATAAACGCAAAGCCGTGACGCACGACGTTACCTTGGTCGTCGAAGCGCGTGAGATTACGGGCAACACGGACCATCTCATCCCAAGTCTCGGGCGGCGCGGTGTATCCTATCTCCCCCAAATGGGCTTTATTGTAGAGCAGCATGTAGTTTTGGATTTCGGTCGGGATGCCGTACAGCGTACCGTGGATGGAGGCACCCTCGACGGCCGCGGCAACGAAATTGTCCCGAACCTGCGCCGCGACATCGTCGGGAACCGGTACGATGACTCCCTGGTCAGCCAGCTCGAAGCCCCACAGTGAGTAAATGTGTAAAATGTCCGGTGCGGCGCCGCCTGCATGGGCCACAAGCGCTTGGTTCAAGTACTCGGTAATATCGACCGAGGTGATGAAGGTGACGTGCTCTACCTGGACGTCTGGATTCAAGCGGTTATACTCCTCGATGAAAACGTCGAGGTACTCCTTTTGGTTCGCTCCCCAGTGGGTCGCAATGGTGATCTTTTTTTGCGCCCCCACCGGTGCAAAGCACACGGCGACGGTGAAGACCACGAGAGAAGCCAGCAACACCCGGTATCGTGCGGATCTTCTCATAACTTCGGCACCTTCCTTTCCCGTCTGATATCGCGCCCTGCCGTCTCGGACAAGTCATCCGGAACCGTCACCGACTCCTTTCGACCCCGTGTTTAGATTTCCTTCGCCAGACTTTCTGTTAAGGAATGATTTCTTTCCCCCGGCAGGCAGGAACCGGCGCTGCGTGGCAGAAGCTCTTCGTGGGGCGAACGGCTAGGCCCCTTGCGCCAGAGGTCCCCCAATTTTCCATTTTTCCCTGGAGGCGAAGAAGATGGCCGAAAGCAAAGTGCACATCATGGCGGTCGGGGCGCACTGCGCCGACGTGGAAGTGGCATCGGGTCTGCTTATCGCGAAATACACGATGGCGGGACACAAGGCCACCATCGTGCACCTTTCCCCCGGCGAAAAGGGCCACAGGACCCTCCCCCCTGAAGAATATGCGAAGCAGAAGATCGAAGAGGCCCACAAAGCCGCGGAAATCTTGAAGGCCGACGTCCGCTTTCTGCCGTACAAGGACGCGGAAATCCCCGTCAACGACGAGGCGAAACTGATGCTCGCCGACATCATCCGCGAGGTAAAGCCCAACGTCATCGTCACCCACTGGAAAGGCTCCATCCACAAAGACCATACCGCCTGCCACCACATCGTCGAAGACGCCCGCTTCTACGCCGCCTTGCCCGCCATCAAGAGGGAACTTCCGGCCCACGGCGTCTGGTCCGTTTTCTACAGCGAAAACTGGGAAGACATGCACGAGTTCGAGGTGGACACCTATGTCGACGTGACCGACGCATTCGACGTCTGGGTGGAGGCGTGCAACCAGTACGAACTATTGCGCGGCGGCATCTCGTCGTTTCGCTACATGGATTACTACAAGGCGCTCGCCACGATGCGGGGTTGCCTGGCCGGGTATAAGTACGCTGTAGGCTTGATGCGGCCGAAGGGTGCGCACGTCACCCGCTTGCCGCACCTGCCCGGCTTTCCTTTGTAATTTACGAAGCGGGGTGCATAGGGATGAGAAACAGACGAGGGGTGCCGGCCCCGGTCGCGCCCGGCATCGACGTGCTCCTCTCGGAACGGCCTGATCTTTTGATGGAGGCCCGGGTCGGCATCGTGGCGGGTCCGGCCTCGGTGACGTCGGGGCTCACGAACGTCATCGACGCGCTCCATAACTTGCCCGGCGTCCGCATCACGGCGCTGTTCGGGCCCGAGCACGGCGTGCGGGGAGATGCCCAGGCCGGGGTCAAGGTAGGCGACGAAACGGATCCCGTCCTCGGCGTGCCCGTATACAGCCTGTACGGAGAGCATAGAAGGCCGACCGCCGCGATGCTGCAAGATGTCGACGTGCTCGTGGTCGACCTGTTCGACGTCGGCTGCCGCTACTGGACGTATCTTTACACGATGGCCTACGTACTCGAGGCCGCGGCGGAGCACGGCAAGAAGGTCGTCGTCTTGGACCGGCCGAATCCCGTAGGCGGTGACGTCACGGAGGGCAACGTGCTCGATCCGGACTACGCTTCCTTCGTCGGCCTGTACCCCATCGCGATGCGCACGGGACTCACCTTCGGCGAAGCGGCCCGCCTTTTCAACGCCGAATTCGGCATCGGCGCGGATCTCGAAGTCATCGCGGCGAAAGGCTGGCGCCGCGGCATGTGGCACGACGAGACGGGGCTGCCCTTCGTGCCGCCCTCTCCCAATACCCCTACGGTCGATACGCTCGCGCTCTACCCCGGCACGTGCCTGTTTGAAGGGACGAATTTGTCGGAGGGGCGCGGCACAACGAAACCGTTCGAGCTCATCGGCGCCCCTTGGATCGACGCGCGGCGCTGGGCGGCTGCTTTGAACGAACGGCAGCTGCC
>JAAYLA010000268.1 GCA_012522135.1 Bacillota bacterium
CTGCCAGGCACGGGACCACATCTTGCAATACTCTTATGAAGAGGCGGGATCCAATGCGCGCACGCGTCGTTCTAGAGGACGGCTTTCATTTGGAAGGCGAAGCGTTTGCCGGGGAAGGAGAAGTCTGTGCCGAGATCGTGTGCCATACGGACCAGACGGGGTACCAGGAGGTCTTGACCGACCCCGCAAACTACGGCCGGGCGGTCGTCTTCACAATTCCCGTCGTCGGCAACTACGGCGTCAATCCCGACGATTCCGAGTCCGAGCGCATTACCCCGCAGGCGGTGCTCGTGCGGGAATACACGGACCGGCCTTCAAACTACCGGGCCACGCAAAGCCTGGGCGACTGGCTCGGCGCGGCATCCGTTCTGGGCGTGCATCGAATTGACACCCGCGCCCTCGTCCTGCACCTGCGGGAGCACGGGCCGAAAAAAGCGGTCATCACCACCAAAGGCGGGGACGTCGAAGAGCTCGCCCGCCGGGCCGCGGCAGCTCCGAGCCGAACGGAAAACGAGCTTCTCGCCGCAATCGGCCCCGAGGAGCCCTACACGTACTGCGACGGGGGTAATCGGCGCGTGGCCGTTCTCGACCTCGGAGTGCGGCGCAGCTTTCTGGCTCAGCTGGCCGAGGTCGGTTGTCGCGTCACGGTGTTGCCGGCGCGGGCTTCCGCGGACGAGATCCTCGCCCACGGGCCCGATGTGGTCGTCGTTGCCGGCGGCCCCGAAGAGCCCCTGGCCTGGCGCTCCGTCCGAAGAACCGTCGAGGCGCTTCTCGGCCGGCTGCCCGTCTTTGGCATCGGCTTGGGCCACCTGCTCGTCGGACAGGCCTGCGGGTTGGACGTGTTCCCTCTGACGACTGGGCACCGGGGCGGCGGCCATCCGGTCCGTGAACTGGAAACCGGCGAAGTGCTGATGACGAGCCAAAATCATGGCTATGCCTTGGCCGTGCCGGAGGGCGCAGGCGAGCTCACCGCCCAAGGTCTCTCGGGACCCGCGCCGCTTCGCGTGACCCACCGCAGCCTCTTCGACGGCACCGTGGAAGGACTGGCCGTGCCCGCCTGGCAAGTTTACACGGTCCAGTTCCAGCCGGCGGCAAGCAGGGGCCCCGGGCTTGCCACCTACGTACCGCGTCTATTCGAGAGGATCGGTGACGATGCCTAAGCGTACAGACATACAAAGCATCTTGATTATCGGCTCGGGCCCTATCGTGATCGGCCAAGCCTGCGAGTTCGACTATTCCGGTTCCCAGGCCTGCAAAGCGCTGCGGCAGGAAGGGTACCGGATCATTTTGGTCAACAGCAACCCGGCGACGATCATGACCGACCCGGAGCTGGCCGACGCCACATACATCGAGCCTTTGACCGTGGAGGCCGTCGGTGCCGTCATCGCCAAGGAGCGGCCCGATGCCCTTTTACCTACTTTGGGAGGACAGACCGGGCTCAACTTGGCCCTCGACCTGCACCGGGCCGGGGTGTTGGATGACTACGGCGTGGAGCTGCTCGGCGTTTCGGCGGACGCCATCGATAAAGCCGAGGACAGGCTGCGCTTCCGCCGGGCGATGGAAGAAGCGGGGCTCGAGGTGCTGCGGTCGGTCTTGGCCCGCAGCGTCGCCGAAGCCGAGGCCTTCGCGGAAGAGACCGGCTATCCCGTCATCATCCGCCCGTCCTTCACGCTCGGCGGCAGTGGGGGCGGCATCGCGTATAACCACGACGATTTGGTCCGCATCGTCCGCCACGGCCTGAAGGAAAGCCCCGTCCATACCGTGCTGGTCGAGGAGTCGGCCCTGGGCTGGAAAGAGTACGAAATCGAAGTCGTCCGCGACAAGGCCGACAACGTGGTGGTCGTCTGCTCCATTGAAAACCTCGACCCGATGGGCGTGCACACCGGCGACAGCATCACGGTCGCGCCGAGCCAGACCCTGTCGGGCCGGGAGTACGAGAAGATGCGCCAAGCGGCCTTGCGGTGCATCCGGGCCATCGGAGTGGAATCGGGCGGCTCGAACATCCAGTTTGCGGTGGACCCGGAGACGGGACACATGGTGGTCGTCGAGATGAACCCGAGGGTATCCCGCTCGTCGGCCCTGGCGTCGAAGGCGACCGGCTATCCCATCGCCAAAGTGTCGGCGCTCGTGGCGGTCGGCTACACCTTAGACGAAATTCCGAACGACATCACGCAAAATACGCCGGCCGCCTTTGAACCCGCCCTCGACTACGTGGTGGTGAAAGTGCCCCGGTTCGATTTCGCCAAGTTCCACGGCGTCGACGGCACCTTGGGCACCCAGATGAAGGCCGTGGGCGAGGTCATGGCCATCGGCCGCACGTTCAAAGAGGCGTTGCAGAAGGCGTTCCGGTCCCTCGAAGTCGGATGGCCCGGCGTCGTAGGGCTAGACGGCGCACCGACCGTAGACGAGGTGAAAGCCGCGCTGAAAGTTCCCACCGTCGACAGGCTGCGGGCGGTGGTGACGGCGCTGAAGAAGGGCGTGTCCGTCGAGGAAATCCACTCCCTTTCCGGCATCGATCCTTGGTTCATCCGGCAAGTGGACGAGCTAGTGCAGGCCGAGGCCACATTGCTGCGGGAAGATGACGTCGAGGCGCTGCGCGAGGCGAAACGACTCGGATTTTCGGACGCGCAAATCGCCAAGGCCCGGGGTGAAAGCGAAGAGGCCGTGCGGCAGAGGAGGCACGCGGCAGGAATCCGGCCCGTCTACAAACTGGTCGACACGTGCGCCGGCCTGTTCCCGGCCAAGACGCCGTATTTCTATTCAACTTACGAAAGGACGAACGAAGCACGCACCGACGAGCGGCCGAGCATCATCATTTTGGGCGGCGGGCCGAACCGGATCGGCCAGGGCATCGAATTCGACTACTGCTGCGTCCAGGCTGCCATCGCCGCCAGGGAGATGGGCTACGCAGTCGCCATGGTCAACTGCAACCCCGAGACGGTGAGCACCGACTACGACATCTCGGACCGTCTGTATTTTGAGCCGCTTACCTTTGAAGACGTGATGCATGTCGTAGAAATCGAAAAGCCCGTGGGCGTCATCGTGCAATTCGGCGGCCAGACTCCCCTTAAGCTGGCCATGGCGCTGCAGCAGGCCGGCGTGCCGATTTTGGGGACTTCGCCCGAATCGATCCACATGGCCGAAGACCGCGAGGCGTTCCAGGAGTTGCTCAACCGGCTGGGTCTGAAGCAAGCCCCGGGCGTGACGGTCCACTCGCTCGAGGAGGCCCGGCGGGCGGCGGCGGAGCTGGGCTATCCGGTTCTGGTGCGTCCTTCGTACGTGCTGGGCGGCCGGGCCATGGAAATCGTCTACAACGAGGAGCAGCTGGAGCGCTACGTGCGGGCAGCGGCCGAAGTCGATCCGACGCAGCCCATTCTGATCGATACGTATTTGCAAGGCGCTGTAGAGCTGGACGTCGATGCGGTGTCCGACGGCGAACGGGTCACGGTGGGCGGCATATTGGAGCACGTGGAGGAAGCCGGGGTGCATTCGGGTGACAGCGCGTGTTCCCTCCCGGCGACCAGGCTGCCGGCGGATGTAGCGGAGGAAGTAGTGCGCCAAGTGACCGAGCTGGCCAGGGCTTTGAACGTGGTGGGCCTGATGAACGTGCAGTTTGCTTGGACTGGGGATGAACTGTACGTTTTGGAAGTGAACCCGCGGGCCTCGCGCACGGTGCCCTTCGTGAGCAAGGCGGTAGGGGTGTCCCTCGCCCGGATCGCGACCCGGGTCATGCTGGGCGAGCGCTTGGAGTTGCCACCGAAACTGCCCGAGCCGCAGGATATCGCCGTGAAGGAAGCCGTGTTTCCCTTCAATAAGTTCGCAGGCGTCGATCCTTTGCTCGGGCCCGAGATGCGCTCGACCGGCGAAGTGATGGCGTGGGGGAGCGATCTGGACGTAGCTTACTGGAAGGCACAAGCGGCGATCGGCATTCCCCTTCCGCTTGAGGGCGTCGTCTATTTGCACGCCGGGCCGCGGCGCATGGAGAGCCTCGTGCCGGCTGCGGAGCGGTTCCAATCCCTCGGCTTTCGTCTGCTGGGCGATGCGGAGACGGCGGCGTATATGAACAGGCGGGGCGTGCCCGTCGAGACCATGGACGAGGGGCAGGCGCTGGAGCTCATGGCCCGGGGCGAGCTGCAGATGCTGTGCAGCTTACCCGACCCGGGGCCGACCGTGCGCACGGGGGGCGATCTGCGGCGCCTGGCCATTCGGCTCAACGTGCCCATCTACACGACGGGTTTCGGCGCACACCTTGCCGCCCGGGCCATCGAAGCATGGCGCAGAGGCGGCGGCGACTGGCAGGTGCGCAGCATCCAGGAGCGCACGGGACAAACAAGCGTGCTGCCGTAGGGTGGAGCGGGGCGCCGCAGGTTCAGTCAGTCGACGTGAAGAGGAATACCATGCGTGCCCGTCTCTTGCACAGGCTGCGGGGACAACCTGTGGGCACCAGCGTGGACGCGGA
>JAAYLA010000269.1 GCA_012522135.1 Bacillota bacterium
CATCGCCGGGCGCACAAAAGCGCCTGCGGGCGGCACTTGCCCACAGGCGCTTTCGGCTTTCCGGCCGGTTGGTGGGGACCCGGCTCACCCACTTCCCTGCGTCAACTACTTCATCGGCCCGCCGTTTTCGATCTCCTGCGCGTCGACTACGGCCATCGCCGTGATGTTCACGATGTCGTCTACGCCGTCACCCCGCTGCAGCACGTGTACCGACCGCCCCATGCCCATCAGGATGGGACCCAAGGCCTCGGCGCCGCCGAGCCGCTGCAGCAGCTTATAAGACGCGTTCGCGGCCTCCAGGCCGGGGAACACCAGCACGTTGGCCCCGCCCCGCAAGGTGCTGAAAGGATACTCCCGCTCGATGATCTCGGGCACGACCGCCGTGTCGGCCTGCATCTCGCCGTCCACCATGAGGTCCGGCCGGGCCTCCTTTACCAGCTCGGTCGCCCGGCGCACCTTGTCGGATAGCGCGTGGCGCGTGGAGCCGAAATTCGAGAACGAGATCATCGCAATGCGCGGCTCGATGCCGAAGGTCGCCACGCGATCGGCGGCCAGGAGCGCGATTTCCGCCATCTCCTCCGCCGTCAGCTCGATATTGACGGTCGTATCCGTCAAGAAGTAGGTCTTATCCCGCACGATCATCACGTACAGTCCGGCCACCTTGCTGACGCCCGGCTTGCGCCCCACGATTTCGAGCGCGGGCCGGATCACGTCGGGATAGTGTTGCGTCAGGCCGCCCACGAACGCGTCGGCATCGCCCATGCGCACCATCATCAAGCCGAAGTACGTAGGCCGCTCCACGAGCACCTCGGCCTCCCGCAAGGTCACGCCCCGGCGCTGGCGGAGCTTGTAGTACTCATCCACGTACTTGGCTAAGGCGTCCGAGGCGTGGGGTTCGACGACCTGGAGCTCGGCCGTAATCCCCATTTCCCCGGCCTTCTCCCGGATCACCCGCTCCCGGCCGATCAGAATGGGCTGAGCGATCCTTGATTCCTGCACGATGGCGGCGGCCCGGATTACCGACTCCTCCTCGCCTTCGGAGTACACCACACGCTTCGGCGCCGACGTCGCCTTTTGGATCACGAAGCGCTTAATCTCGCGGCTGCGGTCGAAACGAGCCGCCAGTCGCTCCTTGTACTCGTCGATGTCGAACTGCATCCGCGCGACGCCCGAATCCATCGCCGCCTTCGCCACGGCCGGTGCGACCCAAAGGAGCACCCGCGGGTCGACGGGCTTCGGAATTAAGTAATCTGGGCCGAACTCCAGATGGTTCAAGTTGTAAGCCCGCAGCACCGACTCGGGCACCTCTTGCCGGGCGAGCTCGGCCAAGGCCTTCGCCGCGGCCACCTTCATCGCTTCGTTGATCTCGGTCGCCCGGGCATCGAGCGCGCCGCGGAAGATAAACGGGAAGCCCAGTACGTTGTTCACCTGGTTCGGATAGTCCGAGCGGCCGGTGGCGAGCACGGCGTCGGGCCGCACCTCACGGGCCACCTCGTAGCGGATTTCGGGGTCCGGGTTGGCCAGTGCGAATACGATCGGACGCTCGGCCATCGACTTGAGCATTTCGGGTGTGAGGACGTCCGCGACGGAAAGGCCGATGAACACGTCGGCGCCCCGCACGGCATCGGCCAAGGTGCGCGCCTCGGTAGGACGGGCGAAGCGGGCCTTGTATTCGTTCATGCCTTCCGTACGCCCCTCGTACAGGACCCCCTTGGAATCGCACATCAGAAGGTTCTCGGGACGTACTCCCAGCTCGAAGAAGAAGTCGGCACAGGCCAAGGCCGCCGCACCCGCGCCGTTGATCACCACGCGGACGCCGTCTGCGGGCTTGCCGACGACTGCCAGGGCATTGAGCAAGGCCGCGCCGGCGATGATGGCCGTTCCGTGCTGGTCGTCGTGGAACACCGGGATCGAGAGCTCTTCCTTGAGGCGTCGCTCGATCTCGAAACACTCCGGTGCCTTGATGTCCTCGAGGTTGATTCCGCCGAATGTGGGCTCAAGCGCCTTGACGACCTCGACGAACCGGTCGACGTCGGCGGCATCCAACTCGAGGTCGAAGACGTCGATGTCGGCGAAACGTTTGAAGAGAACCCCTTTCCCTTCCATGACGGGCTTTGCGGCGACCGGCCCTACGTTCCCTAAGCCGAGCACCGCGGTCCCGTTGGTGATAACGGCTACGAGATTCCCCTTCGCCGTGTACTGATAGGCCAGGTCGGGGTCGTCTACGATGACCCGCACGGGTTCCGCCACGCCCGGCGTGTAAGCGAGCGACAAATCCCGCTGCGTGCCTACGGGTTTCGTAATCGTAACTTCCAGCTTGCCGGGGCGACCTTGGCCGTGGTACTCCAGAGCCTCCTGACGAATGTCCAATGAGCGTCCTCCTCTTTCCTGTCGCTAAGGCTAGGGTGCGAAGCACACCAAAGAACGCTTCGCATCCGGACACTCCACTTCCTGCCGGAACCCGGAGGCTGCGGCACGGGGATGGAGGATCCGGTCAGAGCGGCAGCCGAAAGACGCGGTTGATCACGGCCGTCGCCGGAAGTTCGCGCAGGTCGTCTATGATCCAGTCCGGTCCCATGGCCCTTTTGCCCGAGCGGACCACGGCATTCGCACGCAAGCTGCGCCGGGACGGGACGGAGTGCAAACCGGTATGAAAAGTAGGCTTTTTCGGGGGATCGCGATCCGACGCGCGATCGAGCGTCACCGGTTGGGTCATCTCGCAGCCTCCTCCCCTTTGTGATCGCCTTCACTCACTCTACCTACGGTACCACGCGATGGTTCATGCCTTTTATGTGAATAGGTAGAGAATGTTCGGCCGATTGCGATCGAGCACGCGTCGCGTACGCCCCCCGGAACTATGTCTTCTTCCTGCTACCCCACGATGCGGACGCGGGCATCGAGCAGCGCACACCCCCTTCCTTGTGAGTGGACGCGCAGAGGCCACAGCTCTACGACGGCGAGCTGCGGGAACTCGTGCACAAGGCGCGACAGCCGCAGGAGTACCTCTTCCAGCGCGCCCAAGTCCAGGCTGAAGTCGGCGCCGCCGGTGGCCTCGGTGAACCTTTGTCTCAGGCTGCGGACCACCTCCTCGGCGTCGGCTTGCGAAAAAGGCATGATGCCGTAGATCGGATCGCGCACCAGGCCCAGCCCTCCGGCCGGCAAACCGAGCGCCACCACGGGACCGAAGCCGGCCTCTTCCGTAACGCGTATCATGACGTCGACTCCGTGGGGGACCATCGGTTGCACCAGGGCGGCGGGCTGCCCACCGTCGGCCATGTGCTGGCGTCGCCGCAGAGAACCGAAGGCCCGGCGCACATCCTCGGCATTCTCCAAGTTGATGTACACGTCCGCGCGGTGTGCCCCGTCCAAACTCGGCTCCCGCTGGGCTCTGAGCACCGCCGGATAGCCGACTTCCTCCGCTGCCCGTGCCGCTTCGTCTTCGTCCCGCACCACCCGCGTCGGCGCCGTCGGGATCCCGAGCGCGGCCAGTAGGTCTCCCACCTGAGGCCGCTCCAGCCAACCGCCCGGCGCCCGGGCTCCCGCGGCGATCAGAGTTTCCACGGCGTCCCACTCGATGTCGGCGAAGTCTACGACCACCCCGCTGCGAGGCCGCTCCCGCCACGCCGCGTACTTCGTCGCCTGTCCTAAAGCCCGGGCTGCAGCCTCGGGAAAGCTGTAAGCGGGAATGAGCCCGCCTTCCCAGCGCAGCCTCTGCGTCGTCCCCCGCACCCCCATGAAGTTCGCGAGGACGGGTTTGCCGGGCCGCTCCGCGACCGCTTCGACCACCGCCTGCGCGACATCCTCCGTGTCTGCCGTCCCGATGGGCGTGAACATCACGATCACCGCGTCCAAGTAGGATGCCTGCAACAAAATGCTCAGGGCCCGGCGGTATTCATCGGCCGTGGCAAAGGCAGTCATGTCGATGGGATTGGCCACCGCCGAGAGTCTGGGCAGGGCTTGCATCAGGCGTTTCCGGTCGGCCGGCTCGAGGGTGGGCAGCTCGAGTCCGTTGGCTTCACACGCATCGGCGCACAGCGTCGCCGGTCCGCCCGAGTTGGACAGCACCGCGACCCGCGGGCCCTTCGGCAGCGGCTGGTAGGCGAGCAGCAGCGCCACGTCGAACATCTCCTCCAACGTGTCGCAGCGGATCACGCCCGTCTGCACGAAGAAGGCCTCTACAATCGCATCGTCGGCTGCCGCCGCCGCCGTGTGCGAGCCGGCCGCCCGTTGCCCCGCCCTCGTGCGCCCGCCTTTCACCGCCAGGATGGGCTTTTTTCTGCCGATGCGCCGGGCCAGGTTCGCAAAGCGGCGCGGGTTGCCGAACGATTCCAAGTAAAGGAGGATGACGTCGGTCCGGGGATCTTCCTCCCAGTACAGAAGCAGGTCATTGCCCGAGACGTCCGCCTTGTTTCCGATGCCGGCGAAGGACGAAAAGCCGAGGCCCAAATCGCTCGCGTACTCGAGCACGGCCAGGCCCAGCGCGCCGCTCTGAGACGACATCGCCACGCGTCCCGGCCGGGGCCACACGTCGACGAAGGTGCCGTGCAAGCGCACTTCGTCTGCGGTATTGATAAGCCCCAGGCAGTTGGGCCCGATGAGGCGCATGCCGTTCGCACGTACCTTCGTCACGAGCCGCTCCTGCAGTTCCTTTCCCTCGGGACCGGACTCGGCGAAACCCGCGGTCAACACGATCAGGCCCCGGATTCCCTTTTCGGCGCACTCGTCGACCACGCCCAGCACCTCGTCGGGCGGCACGGCGACGATGGCCAGGTCGATATCGTGCGGAACGGCCAGAACGGACGGATAGGCCGGCATCGAGGCGATCACTTCCGCCCTCGGGTTGACGGGATACACCGGCCCGTGAAAGCGCGACCGGACGAGATTGTAAACAACCCGGTGGCCAATTTGGTCCGGATCACGGGAAGCTCCGATGACCGCCACGGACCGCGGGTGGAAAAAGGGGATGAGCGATGCGACCGTGGCCACGCGGTCGCGAGCTTCGTACCGCTCCACGCTCGTCCGGGTCGGCTCGATCGAAAAGGTGATCAAGATGTCGCCGCCTTCGAACTCGCGGTCGATCTCGTAGCCGCTATCGGTAAAAATGCGGAGCATGCGCTGATTTTCCGGCATGACGACCGCTTCCAGCCGCTCGAGCCCCTCGTCTTCGGCGCCCATGGCGAGCCTCTCCAGGAGCAACATGCCGATGCCCCGCCCCTGGAACTGGTCCTCCACCAAGAAGGCCACCTCGGCTACGGGGTGGTCGCCTATGCGCTCGTAGGACCCGACGCCCACAATCTTGGCCCGCTCGCCTTCGCCCACCGTCACGACGAGGGAAAGGCCGGTGCCTTGCACCTCGGGCGCGATGAGGCGCTCGGCGACCTGGGGGCCTCGCGGGATGTTGCCGAAAAAGCGGTACGCCATAGAGTGATCCGAGACCCGTTGCAGAAAACTGACCAGAGCCGGCAGATCGTCGGCCGAGGCGCGCCGCAGGTAAGCCGGGCGTCCGTCCTTCAGCAGGACCGGTCCGTCGAGCGGAGGGTTTTGCGGAATGGGTTGAGCGAAAATTTCGCGCCTTGTAGCCACGGTAGAGCCTCCCCCACACCGCGCGACTTCAAACCACCACGGGCGGCGCCAGCGGACGAATCGCTCCCCTCGTCGCGTCCAGCTCAACGGGCAAACCCAAGGGCAGCGGCATGTTGACCGGTCCGTGCCCCGCCGGGTACCGCCACAGCACGGGCACACCCAAGTTCGCAAAGTGGCTGCGGAGCACATCGTCGACCGTCACGGCGGGACCGCCGGGCGGTGGGTCGCAGTCCGTGAACTGGCCCAGCACCACGCCCGCCACGGCCCGCAACTTGCCCGCCAACCGGAGGGACGAAAGCATGCGGTCGATCCGGTAAGGCGCTTCGCTCACGTCTTCAAGGAACAAGACGGCACCGTCCGTATCCACGTCGTATTGCGTCCCCAAGAGCGCAGCCACGAGCGACAAATTGCCGCCGACGAGCCGTCCCCTGGCCACGCCGGGCACCAAAGTCTCCGGGCGAGCGTAGCGCGGCAGCGGCAGCTGTTCGTTCACACGGCCCGTCAGCAGGGAAAAGAGCGCCTCGACCGACTCTCCGCCGTCGGGCAGCCGTGCCCAATCGCCGGGCATCGGGCCGTGCCAGGTGACCCACCCGGCCCTTTGGAACAGCGCATGCAAGGCCGTGATGTCGCTGTAGCCGACGAACAGCTTCGGCCGCAACCCGGGCACGATCCGGCCCAGTTCGGGCAACAGGCGCTGGCTGCCGTATCCACCCCGCGCGCAAAACACCGCCTTGACGCTCGAATCGTTGAGCAAGCGGATCAGGTCGCTCAGACGGTCTTGATCCGTGCCGGCGAACAGTCCGTCCCGCCGGTACACGTGCTCGCCGACGACTACTTCGTAGCCGCGGGCGGCGATCATGGAAATCCCTGCCTGCAGCCTCTCGCGGTCGACGGGGCCCGCAGGCGATACGATTCCGACCCGATCGCCCGGACGCAGCGCTGCCGGTTGCCGCATGGTCGGCTCACCTCGCCCCCCTATTTGAATTGGACAGAACCGTCCCACTTTCCTGTCGTGCCTGGGAATGTTTCCTGGTTCCGAATGATTTGCTATGCTCAGCCTCGGGAAGGTACTACAGTTGGACAAGCCCGGGTCGTGGGCGCGGATTGGGCAGGTCCGTTAAGCACCGGGCGAGAGGGAGTTGCGGCCCGTGCTGCGAGCTTCTTCCTGGCGCACCCAGCGGAAGAAGATGACGACGAGGACCGGCACGAACACGACCATGCTGCCGAGTTTCATCACGATGCCCGCCAAAATCTGGTCGGCTTCCGGGGTCAGAACGTCCCAAATACGAGGGGCCCGCGCGTAGAAGTCGTACAGCAGGGTGTTGTTGAACGTCACGTAGGCGTAGGTGGCAATCTGCGCGACCGAAAGGAAAAACAAGTAGACCAGCTGCACGGGGCCGGGCAACGGAGGCAAGTCTTCCGAATTGCTGAAGATAGGCCACCACATGCACACGGCCGTGAACATAAGGATAAGGTGTTGGATCAAGTGGACGTTGTGGTTATACAACGCGGCCTGGTAGGCTCCCGGCAAGTGCCAGGCCGAGTAGATGCCGTTGAAAAGCACGATAGCCACGACGGGATGGACCAACACTTTGGCCACGGCTTTCACGGGCCGGATGCGAAAGAGCGGGCGCAGCAGCCAGTTCGGCAGCGATAGCACGAAAAACAGGGGAAAAACCAAGGCCAGCAAAATGTGCTGGAACATGTGGACGCTGAACAGAAACTGCTCGCTCAGGGCATGGACCGGCGTCGCCTCGGCGAGCCAGATGCTGAACATGGAAATGAGAAACGGGATGACGTACCGGTTTTCGGCCTCTTCCGCCAAGTTGTACTTGCGCCGCACCGGGCCCATAAGGAGCCAGTATGCGCCTACAAACGCGGCGAGCACGAGGTGCACTTCCGGGTACCAAGCCGCGTACCATTTGCTTGTCCCGACGTGCAGCAAAGTCAACCGGTCATCCCCCGCTCAAACCGATCCTTTCAGGCCGGACGGCCTGCCGTGCGTCAGGCCGCGAAAGGTCATGGAATGATGGCACCGATGGCGATGAACGTGCCGAGGCCCATGATGAGGCCCGTGACGAGCAACACGCTGAAAATCGCCTTGTCGATCCTTAGGTGCATGAAGTACATCACGACGAACAAGAACTTCAAGAAGGACAGGAAAAGGAGCGCCGGCACGAGGACCGGTCGCATGGCCTCGATATAGACGACGGCCACCTCCAGCGCCGTGACGACCGCCAAAATCGCGGCGACGGTGAAATACTGCTTCGGCGTGATGGTGCGCTCAGTCCCCTTGCCGCCTTGACCTGCCCGATGATGAACTGCTGCCGCCTGGCTTTGATGCTCCGCCATGCTCATCCCCCTTCAGCCAAACCCTTCTACGCCGCGACGTCGGCCATCAAGTAAACGACCGCGAAGACCACGATCCACACGATATCAACGAAGTGCCAGTACAACCCGGCGATCTCGACGTTCACCGGATTGACCCGCTTCGTGTCGCCGCGCAGGGCCGTGATGAAGAGCAGCGTAAGCCACAGCACCCCGAGGGCCACGTGCACTCCGTGGGTTCCCGTGAGCACGTAGAAGGTCGTGCCGAAGAGGTTGCGGCTCAAGGTGAGGCCCGCGGCGATGAAGTGGCTGTACTCGTACACCTGAAAGCCCAGGAACGTGAGGCCCATCAAGATCGTGAGGCCGAGCCAGCGCTTGAGCTTTTTCATGTCTCCGTGCTGCGCGCCGTGCACCGCCATGGCCATCGCCAGGCTGCTCATGAGCAGGATGAAAGTGCTCACGGTTGTCAGCGGAATGTCAAACAAGTCCTGGGGATAGGGACCGACGGTGCTCTTGCCGGCGTATATCAGATACGTGCCGATGAGCGCTCCGAAGAACATGCAGTCGGAGGCGATGAACAGCCACATGCCGATCTTCTTGCTGTCCACGCCGAGCGCTGCATGGTGCGCCTCGTGGGCCGGAGCCTGCAACGCGACGCTTTCCTGTGCCCCTTGCGGTTCTTGTTGCGGAAGCGGATACGTGCTCATTGCTGCTCGAACCCTTTCGGATAGATGGTAACTTCGCCTACGCCTTCAAACGCCCAGCCGATTATGCAAAGCAGCGTAGCGGCAAGGCCGATCGTCAGGAGCAGGTTGCTGTAGACGAGACCGAAGGCCGCGACCGTCAGCGCGATCGACATAAGCAGCGGGAAGTACGACGGCGCCGGCAAAATGATCGGTCCCGGCTCCTCGGCTGCGAGCGCCGGCGCGCCCTGGTACTTCCGCGCCCAGAATTCGTCGCGGGAACTGACCAAGGGCGTCACCGCGAAGTTGTACACCGGCGGCGGAGTCTCGGTGATCCACTCGAGAGTACGGGCGTCCCACGGGTCAGGGCCGGCTTCTTTGCCCTTCTTGATGCTCACCAGCAAGTTGACGAGCACGAGGGTGAACCCGAACGCCAGCACGAACGCACCTACCGTAGACAGCATGTTGAGCGTGTTCCACCCCATGGCCGCGTCGTACGTGTAGATGCGCCGCGGCATGCCCATCAGCCCGAGGAAATGGTGCGGGAAGAAGGTCATATTGAAGCCGATCAGCGAGAAGATGAAGCTGGCTACGCCGAGCCGCTCATTCATCAGGCGGCCGGTGACCTTCGGGAACCAGTAGTGCATACCGGCGAGCAGGCCGAACAAGGCGCCGCCTATGAGCACGTAGTGGAAGTGGGCGATGACGAAATACGTATCGTGCTGCTGCATGTTCGCCGGGGCCGCCGAGTGCATGACGCCGCTGAGCCCGCCGATGACGAACATGGAAAGAAAGCCCAGAGCATACAGCATCGGCGTCTTGAAGCGAATGGATCCGCCCCACAGCGTGCCGATCCAGTTGAACATTTTGATGCCCGTCGGGATGGCGATGGTCATCGTCGTCAAGGCGAAGGCCGTATTCGCCACCGCTCCCATGCCGATCGTGAACATGTGGTGGCTCCAGACGGAAAACCCGAGAAAGCCGATGGCGACAGTGGAAAAGACCATCACCGAGTAGCCGAAGAGGGGCTTGCGCGAAAAGGTCGGCACCACTTCGGAAATAATGCCCATCGCAGGCAAGATCAAGATGTACACCTCGGGATGGCCGAACACCCAAAACAGGTGCTGCCACAAGGTGATGTCAGCCCCTGCGGCGATGTTAAAGAAGTGGGTGCCGAACATGCGGTCGAACATGATAAAGAACAGCGCGATCGTTATCGACGGAAACGCCATGATGACGAGGAACGACATGATGAGCGTCGTCCAGGCGAAAACAGGCATGCGGAGAAGCGTCATCCCCGGCGCTCGCATGTTGAAGATCGTGACAATAAAGTTGAAGCCCGAAATCAAAGTGCCAAGACCGACCAGCTGCAGCCCGGCGAGCCAGTAGTCCGCGTTCAGTCCGGGGCTGTATTGATTCAGCGTGAGCGGCACGTACCCGGTCCAGGCTGCATTCGGAGCTTGGCCGAAGAACCAGGGGATATTGAGAAAGATGCCGCCCAAAAGGAAGATCCAGTAGCTGAACGCGTTCAGCCGGGGAAAAGCCACGTCCCGCGCCCCGATCATCAACGGCAGCAAGTAGTTAATGAAGGCGGCGATCAGCGGCATGACGGCGAGGAAGATCATCGTCGTGCCGTGCATCGTGAACAGCTGGTTGAACGTTTCGGGATGGACCAGAGTTTGATTGGGACGGGCCAGCTGGAGACGGATGATGAGAGCCTCGACGCCGCCGATGAAGAGAAAGAAGAGCGCCGTCCAAAAATACATGATGCCGATGCGCTTGTGGTCGACCGTCGTGAGCCAGCTTAGAAGGCCCTTCTGCGCCGTCGGACGTAGGAGTGTCCTTGCGGTAGTCGAAGTGATCGTTGCCATGTACAACCCCTTCTTCAGCTAACCGTTATGCAGCGTAGTGGCACCAGCGAACCGAATAACCCCTGAGGATCCCCGCTACCTGAGGCTATGCAGGTAGGCGACGATCGCTTGAATGTCCTCCTCCGGGACGTTGAGACGCGGCATCTGGTTTCCCGGTTTAATCGCCTGCGGATCGCGGATCCAAGCCGCCAGGTTCTCGGGCGTATTGTCCAACATCCCGGCCGCCAGAGAGGTTCGGGTGCCGAACAGGGTCAGGTTCGGCCCGACGACTCCCTTCGCATCGGTGCCGGCGATGGCATGACAGGCGAAGCAGGCCCGGTCCATGAACGCCTCTGCGCCGCGGGCTACGAGGTCCGGCGTTTCAGCGTGCACGACCGGCTCGACGAGCGCCTCTTCCCAGCGGGCTACCCAGGCATCGAACTCTTCAGGCGTCTCGGCGATCACCCGAAAGCGCATGTTGGCATGGGCGACGCCGCAAAATTCGGCGCACTGCCCGTAGTACACGCCGGGCGTGTCCGCTTGAAGCCACATGCTGTTCCAACGGCCGGGATTCGTGTCCATCTTGCCCGCCAGGTTGGGCACCCAGAAGCTGTGAATGACGTCGCTGGAAGTCAAATTGAGCTTGACGACCTTGCCGGTTGGGATGCGCATCTCGTTCGCCGTCACGATGCCGTAATCGGGATATTCAAACTCCCACCACCACTGATGGGCCGTGACGTTGACGGTGATGCTCTCCCCTTCGGGCGGCGTATCTACGAAGAAGAGGCCCCGCACCGTGGGCACCGCGATGATGGCGACCAAAATAACGGGGACGATAGTCCAGACAACTTCCAGCGTATTGTTGCCCGTCACCTGTTTGGGCTCCGGTCGGCCCGGCCGGCTGCGGAAACGGACGATCGCGATCAGCAACAGCCCTACGACCAGAGTGAAGATGCCGATCGCGATGTACACGGTCAGCATGAACAGATCGAGCTGCATCCGGGCAACCGGACCCGCAGGCTGCAGCGCCGACTGCTGCGGTGTCGACTGGGCGTACACCTGCGCTCCCGCCAGTGCCAGAAGCAGCACGAACACGAGAAGCGTACCACGTTGGACACAACGGCTTAACCGGCTTCGACGCACCTTGGCTCCCCCTGGGTTTCTAGTCGGATTTTGGGACGTTTGTCACAGCAAGATGCTACATTAGACCGATCCCTCTGTCAACTGATTACCCTATATACTACACGGACCGCCGGTTTTCCTCTGTTTCTAAATGTTTATTTTGAAGTTTTCCGTCGCCCTGGGCCAGGGTCTTCCTCCCGCAGTTCCTAGCCCGCCGCCGCTGGCCGCTGTTTCCCGGCGTGTGGGAGCGCTCCGCCCTGCGGCCAGGTCCCTGAAATCCCAGCTAGACGCCGCCGCGCCTTCCCTCCCGCGCCCCGCGGTTCAGGCAAGCCGCACCCGCCACCATTCTGTATGCGTCCGGACTTCGCTTCAGACCGTTCCGGATGCGATACCGGAAGTCTTTGTGCATAGAAGTTAAACCTTCGCGAATTAGAACTTTACCGACATTTCTGCTGACGAATCGAGACTCGTTTGTTTGGGTTATGAGTCGCTCTCCCCGCCTCCGGGTCTATTCCCCTGATCACTCCGCGGCATCCGACGCCAGCTCATCGAAATGACGGGCCAAAGCTTCGCGGTGAATAGCCAAGTCTTCCTCCGAGTAGAGAACGAGCCGCACCCGCTTTACCGACCGGCAGCGGGGCAAGATGTCGACCAAAGCCTCGGCCAAGACGGCAGCGGCCTCCTCCTTCGGGTAGCCGAAAATGCCCGTCGAGATGGCCGGCATACCTACCGACTCGACGCCCAAACGTTCCGCCTCTTCGAACACGCTGCGGTAAGTGCGGGCCAATTTCCCGGCCGGTTCGTCTTCGAAAGCATACACTGGACCTAAAGCGTGGATCACGTACTTGTTCGGCAGCCGAAATCCCGGGGTCGTCACCGCTTGTCCCGTTTCGATTGGGGCGAGCGGCCGGCACGCCTCGTAAAGCTCGGGACCGGCCGCACGGTGGATCGCCCCCGCGACCCCGCCGCCGGGTGCAAGCCGGGCATTGGCGGCGTTGACGATCGCCTCGAGGTCGGGCTGGTTCGCAATGTCGCCCCGCACGGCCTCGATGATCACTTCATGGAATGTGTAGCGCACTGTCCTGCCTCCTTTGCAGATGTACCCGTTGCCGATCAGCGCGGCTCGCCCGTCCACCGAGCACCTTCGTCATGCGGTAGCGTCTCCCTGCGCCGCCCACGGGTGACCAGGGCGGGTGTACTCGGGAGATGGGCCAGAAAGCTCAGAAAGGGAACATCGACGGCAGCGGCATGCCAGTGGAGCCGGAAATTGAACCCGCTCGAGCCTGCGAAGTTCCCACCCCACTTCCGTTGACTCAGCCGCCGGCTCATCTAGGCTACACCAGCACCGGTTCCTGAGATAAAATGAGAGGCAAGGGACGTCGCTGCCAACTCATTCCAGCAGCGCGCCCCACACGCCACGCCACAGCGGCTGGGCGCAGCCGATGGGTGTCGGGTGGGCCCCGGCCGGGCACGCTATCCGTAGGAGGTTGGGCGGCATGCGAATTCAACGTCTCCT
Organism: Bacillota bacterium; assembly: GCA_012522135.1. Classification (GTDB taxonomy): domain Bacteria; phylum Bacillota; class Limnochordia; order DTU080; family JAAYLA01; genus JAAYLA01. The sequence continues at coordinate 13,083 of JAAYLA010000269.1, forward strand.
TGTTTGGGGCATTCTCATCGTGGCGGTCGTCTCGTTGGGCGTGCTCCTGTTTGGTCCAGGGCCGGCGAGCGGGGACGTCGGCAACAACAAGGTGCTGGTCGTAAGGCTTTACGGCGCCATCGAAGAAAGCGGGATGGGTATCCTGGGTGGCGGCAGCATCACGCCGGAGTTCGTAGCCAAGCAGCTCGCCCGAGCCGAGGCGGATCCCCGGGTGCAAGCTGTAGTGCTGCGTGTTTCGAGTCCCGGCGGCTCCATCGCGGCGTCCCAGGAAATTTACTCCCTCATCGCACGGTTCCCTAAGCCCGTCGTCGTCTCTATGGGAGATCAAGCCGCCTCCGGCGGGTACTACATCTCCGCCGCCGCCGACGCGATCGTGGCCAACCCCGGCACCATCACGGGATCGATCGGCGTCATCAGCGCCGTGACGAATCTGGAGGGCCTCTACGAAAAACTCGGCATCGAAGTCGAGATCATCAAAACGGGCGAGCACAAGGACATGCTCCAACGCGCCCTGACCGACGAAGAGCGGCAGCTCATGCAAGACCTGAGCGACGAGGCGTGGCGGCAGTTCGTCGAGGCGGTGGCGGAAGGCCGGGGCCTCGACGTGGCGCACGTGGAGCAGCTGGCCACGGGCGAGGTCTTTACGGGCAGCCAAGCCCTTGAGCTGGGCCTGGTCGACCGGCTTGGCGACTTGGACGCTGCGGTGCAGCTTGCGGGCGAGCTGGCCGGCATCGACGATCCCGTGCCCGTGGAAATCGAATCGCCCACGTTGTGGCAGCAGCTGCTCGGCTCCGTCGTCTCCATCGCCCGCTCGGCCCGCACGCACGAGCTGGCGGACCTTTTCGAAACGATCGAAGGACTGAAGGCGGCTCCGCCGCTCCGCTACTGACGGGCACGAGGAGGTGACGGCGGCATGAAGTCTGCGGCAAACCTCGTCGATCGACTCGGGGGCATTCTGACGCGGCCCACCGGCGCCCTGCGTGCCGCGGCCGAGGAGCGCCATTTGGCCGCCGCGATCGGACTCATCCTTCTGGCCAGCCTAAGGCCCTTTTTCTCGCCGGCCGAGGGCGGCGATCCCATAGGCAGTTACGTCCCTCCTGCCCCTTCCCCCGCGGGCGAGTGGGCCCTCGGGATCGTGCTAACGGCGCTGTTTCTCCTGAGCGTCCACCTCATCGCCAGGGCGTACACGGACCACGGCTCGCTCCTCGGCCTTATCTCGGCCTATGGACTTGCGGCCTTTCCCAAGCTGCTCCACTTTCCCCTGCTCCTCTGGGCGCGCACGGGTGCCCCGCAGCCGGCAGCTGTGGTGTCCTATGCGGTCAGCTTGTGGGCCCTTGTCCTGACCGTGCTCGCCGTCCGGGAGTCGTACCGGCTCAGAACCGCCGGCGCCGTCGTCACCGTCATCGCCGCCGCTGGGGCCGTCTTGCTGCTTCTCACGCTGCTCGCCATAGGGAGCTTGCTTCTTCTGGGCCTGGCGCTCACGGCCTAGGTCGCACGGCTCACTGGTACCACTGGGCCTGCAAGCTGAAAAGCCGTGCGTACTCGCCGTCTCGCCGCACCAGAAAGTCGTGGTCGCCTTCCTCGACGATGCGGCCGTCCTTGAGCACCACGATGCGGTGCGCCATGCGGGCCGACCCCAGCCGGTGCGATATCATGACCGCCGTCCTGCCGCTCGTCATCTCGAGGAACTGCTGATAAATCTCGGCCTCGGCCAAAGGATCGAGCGCGGCCGTGGGCTCGTCTAAAATGATCAACTCGGCTCGACGGACCAAGGCGCGGGCGATCGCGAGCTTCTGCCATTGCCCACCGGACAGGTCGACGCCGTCCATCTCACGTCCGAGCTGCGTGTAATATCCGTCCGGCAGGGACTCGATGTACTCGGCGACGCCTGCGAGCTCGGCCGCGGCTCGCACGTCGGCTTCCGTCGCACGCCCGAGCCGTCCCATCGCAATGTTGTCGTAGACGGGAAACAGGTATTGCACGAAGTCCTGGAACACGGCCGCCATGCGCTCGTGCAGATACTCCCGGGGCAGATCGGCCATATCCCTCCCACCGACCAAAATGCGCCCTTCGGTCGGACGGTAAAGACCCAGCAAGAGTCGCACCAGGGTCGACTTGCCCGCGCCGTTCTCCCCGACCAAGGCGATCCGCTCTCCCGGATGCAGCGTCAAGTGGATGTCCTTCAGAACGAACCGGTCCGAGCCCGGATAGCGGAAGGAAACCCCTTCGAAGCGAATCGGGCCCAAGGGTCCTTCGGCCACGACCTGCACCGCAGGCGCCGCCTCCCGCCGGGTGTCGGAAACGACCCCCACGGCCCTTTCCGGTTCCTCGTCCGTCAGCTCGGCACGGGGATCCAACGACAGAAACTCGTACAGATCGCCGAGGTAAAGGGACTGTTCCTGCAACGAGGCGCCGGCACGCATGATGCTCTCGAGGCGCCCGGCCAGGTGGGTGATGGCGGGCGTGACGACGACGTACTGGTCGAAGGAGATGCGGTCGCCCAAGATCAAATAGGCCAAAATCGTGATACACGCCCCGTACGCGAGCGAGGAGAATACGTCGGCCCCGCCGGCCATGACCGCCTGTTTCGTCTCGAGGCTGCGCCGCTCGGCCGCCAGGTGATTCGAAAGGTCGGTCCACTCGTCCGTCAGGTGCTCCGCGAGGGTAAACAGCCGCACTTCCTTCGCCGCCTCCCGCCGTGTGAGCAGGCCCCGCAAGTACATCGCCATGCGGTTTTCGGGCGTGCGCATGCGGTACACCCAGTACGTGCGGCGGTTCATGGTCAAAGCGACCCACACGCCGGGAATGACCCCGATAGTGACGATCGGCACCAAGGCCCAATGCGCGGCGAACATGAGCACCATGAGTGATGCGCTCCCCGTGAGCCCGCTCAGCAGGTCGAGCCCGAGCCGCAGCAAGGTGACGAGGCGCCCGCCCATATCCTCATTCGCCCGCTGCAGCCGGTCGTAGAACTCGGGATGCTCGAAGTAGACCAAGTCCAACGACTGGGCCTTTTCAATGACCTGCCGCTGCGTGCGAATGCTGAGTGACTCGCGCAGGGACGTTTCCATGATGGGGGAGAGGGCGCTCAGTAAAGTGTCGAGCAAAATCAGGCCCACCAGCAACACGAGGGGCGTCAGCACGAGAGACCAGCCGATGCCGTCCGCTGCCTCCGCCTGGCCCCGGCCGAGCTCTTCGATCGTCGCGGTAATTTCGCCCACCTTCGTGAGCTGGAGCGCGGGGATGACGGACGAAACGAGCGTGATGGCGAGAAGTCCCAAGGCGACGAAGGGACTCGAGCGGATGACAGAAGCCAGGAGCTGAGGCAGGTAGCGCAAAGGCACCCGCCGCTTTCGGTCCGTGCTCATTCCGCGGCACCTCCCTGCGTGCGGGATCGGCCCCGTTCGGCACTGTTTCGCTGCGTGTGGGTTAGCGGCTCGTCCACGTACCACTGGGCCTGCATGCGGAACATCCGGGCATACTCGCCGCCGGCCGCGAGGAGCTCCTCGTGGGTGCCGAACTCGACCAGGCGGCCGCCCTTTAACACCATGATGCGGTCGGCAATGCGGGCGGACGCCATGCGGTGGGAGACGAAAACGGCGGTCTTCCCTTCGGCCAGGCGGCTGAACTCTTCGAACACGGCCAGCTCCGCCCGGGGGTCGAGCGCGGCAGTCGGTTCGTCGAGGACGAGGATGTGCGCATCGCGAAAGTAGGCGCGGGATAGGGCGAGCCTTTGCCATTGGCCGCCGGAGAGGTCTTTGCCCCCTTCGAAGTGCCGGCCGAGGATCGTCTCATAACCTTGGGGCAGCTCCTCGACCACCGCGACGGCCCCCGCCGCCTCGGCCGCCTCGTGGATCGCTCCGAGGTCGTGCACCCGCTCCGCCCTGCCGAAGCCGATGTTTTGCCGTGCCGTCAGCTGGTACTTCAAATAGTCCTGGAACACCGCCGCCGACATGCCCCGTAGCGAGCTCGGGTCGATGTCGCGCACGTCGACCCCGTTGACCAAAATGCGCCCTTCCGTCGGGGTGTACAGGCCGAGCAGCAGCTTGATGAGGGTCGTCTTGCCCGCGCCGTTGAGTCCTACGAGCGCTACCTTCTCGCCGGGACGCAGGCGGAAGCTGACGTCGTGCAAGACCCGCGGGCCGCCGGGATAGTTGAAGGAGACGCCGTCGAATTCGATCGCGGCCGGTCCTTCTTCAAGCGCGAGCAAACCCTCCCGCCCTTCCGCCGGCATCTCGACGAAATCCCGCAGGTCGCTCAGGTAAAGGAGTTCTTCGAATAAGGTGCTCAGGTTGCGCATCACTTGGGTCAGCTGGTTGGGAAAGCGGTTGGCCGTCTCGATGTACTTGACGACGGAACCTGCGGTGATGCGCCCGGTCAGTCCCAAAAACGCCAAGATCACGATCGTCGCCGAATACGCCACGACGGACACCATGCGAGCGGCGCCGAGGCGGATTTGCTGGCGGACGGTCAGGTCGAGCCGCTCACGCCGCAGCACCGACGCGAGCTCCTCCCAGCGGTCGGTCAAAAACTTGCCCAAACCGTACAGGCGGATTTCCTTGGCGGCCTCCCGGTTCGTCAGCACCTCGACGTGATAATTGGCCTTGCGTTGCCTGGGAGTTTGGCGGCGGCGCAGGTCGTAAGTCTCCTTGCCCCGCTTAATATGGGATACGGTGACCGGAATGGCGCCCAAGGTGAGCAAGACGGCGATGGAGTAGTGGGCCATGAGGATGAGGACGAGGAGGCTCAAGGCGTCGACGATGCGCTCGACCGTGGTGAGCATGTTGTCGAAGATGACAAAGGAGCGCCACGTGGCCGCCTGCTGGGCCCGTTGCATGCGGTCGTAAAATTCGGCCTGTTCGTATTGTTCGAGGGGCACGGATCCGGCCCGGGCGATGATCAGCTGCTGCAGGCGAACGCCGGCTCGCTCCCGAAGGCGCGCTCTGGCCACTCCACGCAGCGACGACAGGCCGGAGCGGAGCACCTGAATGCCGAGCAGCACGGCGACCCAGTATAGCGCGTGACCGAGTCCGGCGGAGCGGTCGGAGGCCAGCCGGGCGATCGCGTCGATGAGCCGGCCGTTGACCTCGATCTGGAGCGTGGGTAGGACGGCGACGAGCAGCACGACCCCGATGTTGACCGTGACCGCCCAAGGACTAGCCCACCACAAGATGCCCGTAAACCACGGAACCTGCCTGAGCACGTCGCGGGCCGTGCGCATGTCGAGTTTCTCAACGTCGGGATGCCGCCTGCGCCGGGGCAATCGAGCCTCACCTACAACGACGGCGGATGGGGGCTCGGGCCGACTCCCCGCCGCCCCATAGCGCGATCGCCCCGCTCCGCCGATTGTTTGTTGTTGCAATGATTGTAATTACAAGTGTAGGCTATGGCTGCGCGGGAATCAAGTCGGTGAAATGCTGCGCCGCGCGACCGTCACGATGCTCGAGGTCGTACAGGTCGACGAGCCGGGATCGGTGTAGTGCAAGTCGAGTTCCACGGATCTCACCACCCCCGTTGGGACGGGCGGCACACGTGGCAGCCGGGTCCTCCCGAATATTACGGAAAGGGGTGGACTTTACAGCCAAACACTACAGTTTCGGCTGGAACGGATCAAGGGCGACACGCGGGATCAACAGGCGCCCCAACGGAGCGCCACCTGGCGCCAGGCCGAATGCAGTGCGGCCGCCATATGCGCGGCGCTCGGATACCGCTTCGACGGATCGGATTCGACGGCCCGGCAGACCACTTCCCACAGGGGCGACGCCGTCCCGGCCGGACCGACGTTCCGGCAGTTCAAGGGCTTTTTCAACACCTTTCCGGACATCATGCAAGCCATCATGAAGCCGACGCCGTATATATCGTAACGGTCGTCGATCCAGGTTCCGCCGGACTCGGGCGCGAGGTGGGCTGGAGGGCTCACGACCCGCCGGCGAGCCTTGGCCCTCCCGGTACGCCCCTTGTCAGCTGCCATCTGCATGTCGATCAGTTTCACCCGCGGATCCTTCAGACTGCTGACCATGACGTTACCGCCGTGCAAGTCGCCGTGGACGTAGCCGAGCCGGTGCAGGACATCGACGCCTTGCAGAATCTGAGCGGCAATAGCCAATACCCGGTCAACCGGTAGCTTTCCGTGCTTGCGGATCAGGTCGTTGAGCGTTTTTCCCGGTACCCACTCCATGACGATAAAAGCCTTCCCGTCCCGTTCTTCGTAACCCAGGAGCTCCACCAGATGCTCCGCGCGGCCGTAGGCTTTCATCACCCGCATCTCGCGCCGTGCCTCGAGGATGTTCGCGTTCTCTTTGACCAGAACCCGCTCACCTTCTGGCGAGCGGGCCACGTAGATTTTGCGGTGGAGCCGGCGCAGCAGCAGTTTCGCACTATGGTAGCGTAGTTCCGCCTCCCTCATGCGGCACGTCCCCTCATGTGGTGCATTCCGTACTTGTACCGTAACGTGCGTGGTTGCCGCGCCCCGTCGCGCAAGGCACGTGCGCGGCGGGCCCGACGCGCCCGCACCGCCCGGGACCGGCGGCGGCGATGCACTCGGCGCACCCGCCTGCGCAGCTTGCGCCGCACCTTGCGCCGCAGCCTCCTCAGCCGCTCCCGCCGGAGCCTTCTGTATACACGGTCGCGCCACCAAGCCTTCTTCGACTTCCAGCCGTAGGCGTACAACACCCGGGTCCGCACCCGTTTCGCCTTTTTTGGAATGCGTATGCTGAATTCCTTGGGGAAGACCAGCCGGATGCCGCGCCGTTTCGCCACGCTCAAAAGGTACCGCAGAGCGGCACGCTGCCTGCGGTATTCGGGTCCGCGCGGGTTGATCCCCCAGAGCCCGATCGTCTCGTACCCTTCCATGATGGCGAGGCCCACCAGCCATGACGCGGTACTCGTAAAGCAAGGGCCGAACTCTTTGATCAGCTCATCCTTCGGGAACTTGACGCTTCTTGGAATCTTGCGGTGCCTTTTCATCATGTAGACGGGACACTTCAGGCGCCGCATATACTTCATATATCCTTCGAATGTACGCCGCCCCCGACGCCTTCCCGCCAGCTGCTGCCGCAAATCTTTCAGGTGATGAATTTCGAACCACCGGTCGACCCTGCGGTAGCGGTACTTGCTGCTCGAAAAGGCCCAGATCTCCCAATCCTTCTTCTTATAAGGCGCCTTGGCGCGGGTCGGGCCTCCCCCGACGATCGCTACCTTCTTCCGCCGCGGCGCCGCCGGCTTTTCCGTGGTGACTTCCGTGCTTACGCCTGGGACCGCCCACGGGGTCACCCGCGGAGCAGCGCCGGCGCTCACCTCCGGACTGACGGTCGCGCTCCCGCCTTCTTCCCCGCCATCCGGCAGCGGTGACAGTTCGTTATAAATCGGTGTCTCTTCCCTCACGATAGTCATCCTGCAAGTGCCCTCCGTCGCCGGCCCGTCGGCCTTCTCCTCGTTGTGCGGCTCACCGGGCGGCGCGCCGTGACGCCTTTGCGCCACCACGCGCCCGGATGTTGCCAGTCATAACCGTACAGCACCCGGGTGCGGACCGGTTTCGGTTCGGCGGGAATCCGCAGCGGCGAGCTTCGCGGCAGCGTAATGCGCACGCCGTGCCGTCTCGCCAGGGCGAGCAAGTACTCGACCCCCGGCCTCTGCCGCGCATAGACCGTCCGGTGCGTCAGATGGATCCCCCAAAGACCCAGTTCAGACGCGCCTTCCAAGATCGCCAGCGCGATCATGTAGGACGCCGTACTCGTGAAGCAGCGGCCGAAGGCGGCAACGGCTTCCTCCAAAGGATAGCGCACGCTGCCCGGGACCCATGCGTACGCTTCCTGCATATAGACCGGACAGGACAGCTCCTGCAGAAAGAGCACGTACTTGCCGTACGAATAACGCTTGCGGGTATCCCGCCGAAGTTGCGACCGCAGGTCGCCCGGGGCGTGCATCTCGAACCACCGGGTGATGCGAGGCGTCCGCACCTTCAGGCTCGAGAACGCCCAGATTTCCCAGGACGGGTCGTCGTAGGGCGCCAGCCGCCGGGTCCACGCGCCACCGACGATCGCCACCCGTCGCAGCGGCCTCCTTTGCTCCGGATTCACCCTGCCACCTCCTCGGTCCGACTCCGTAGTGCCAAGTTCGTTCCACCCTATTCACGTCCTGATCCGCTGCTTCTAAGAGGTCTCGGCTATTTCGGGCGCATCGGCCTTCCGGTCCTAGCCCTTCGTTCCCAGCTAAACCCCGAAATAGGCGGCCTGGCCCATCGCCCTTCCGGCACGCCTCCCTATAATGAACTACGGCGCCTCACCCAAAGGACTCGGGAATAGAGGAGGATCCACGGTGAGCACCGCACCCCCGCAGAAAGGGCGACATGAGATCATGGAGGCAATCGCGATCATACCGGCCCGGGGCGGATCGAAAGGGGTTCCGAGGAAAAACGTACGTCCCCTTTGCGGCAAGCCCCTCATCGTCTGGAGCATTGAAAGCGCCCGGGCGGCAAAGAGCGTTTCCCGGGTGGTGGTCTCGACCGACGATCCCGAAATTGCCGTCGTGAGCCAGCGGGCGGGTGCCGAGGTGGTCTGGCGCCCCGCGGAGCTGAGCAGTGACTACGCACCGTCGGAGGCGGCGCTGCTCCATGCCCTGCAGGTGCTCGGCATCAGCGAGGGCGCGCTGGCCTTCATCCAGTGTACGGCGCCCTTGCTCTTACCGGACGACATCGACGGTACCGTGGCCGCGCTGCACGGTGCCGACTCGGCCTTCACCGCGACGCCGGCCCACCGCTTCCTGTGGCGCAGCAGTCCGGAAGGAGCCGTCCCCTTGGGCCACGACCGGGCAGCCAGACCGCTGCGGCAACAGATGGCGGGCGAGTACATGGAAGTAGGTGCCGTGTACGCCGTGCGGATCGAGCGGTTCTTATCGGAAAAGACGCGCTTTGCCGGACGCAGTGCCATCTACCCGCTTCCCCAGGAGCGCAGCCTCGAAATCGATACCGAGACGGATTTCCGGCTGGCCGAGGCCCTCATGCGCGTGCATCTGGATTCCGTGCGATCATCATCATTGCCCCAGCCGTTGCGCGGCGTGGTGACCGATTTCGACGGCGTGCTGACCGACAACCGGGTGCTTGTGGACGAGGACGGACGGGAAGCTGCCTTCTGCCACCGGGGAGACGGCTGGGCCATGGCGCGCCTGAAAGCTCTGGGATTGGAGGTGCTGGTGCTCACGAACGAACACAATCCTTTGGTGCGCCGCCGAGCCGAGAAGCTGGGGGTCGAATGCATTGCGACGGACGATAAGCTGCACGCCCTCAAACAATGGCTAAGCGAGCGGCAACTTTCCGCGGAACACGTGGCCTATGTAGGAAACGATCAACCGGATGTCCCCTGCATGCTCCACGTGGGCTGCGGGATCGCTCCGGCGGACGCGCACCCCGTGGCCTTGCGTGCCGCCCGCATCGTGCTGACGCGGCGCGGCGGCGAAGGGTGCCTGCGAGAACTTGTCGATTTGGTAATGTCCCAGCGAGGAGAGATCGAATGGAGCATGTAAAGATCGTCGCGGAGATCGGCTGCAACCACCGTGGCGAAATCGAAACCGCCCGGCGGATGATTCAGGTGGCAGCCCTCTGCGGAGGCGACGTCGTGAAGTTTCAGAAGCGCAATCCAAGGGAATGTCTCACGCCCGAGCAGTACCGAGCCCCCCACCCCGTGCCCGCTAACGCGTACGGACCTACCTACGGAGCACACCGCGAGGCGCTCGAGTTTCCCATCGAAGTGCACGGGGAGCTGAAGGCGCTGTGCGATGTGCTCGGGGTCGACTACAGCTCGAGCGTGTGGGATCTGACAAGCGCAAAGGAGGTTGCGAGTCTCAATCCCCTGCTGATCAAAGTGCCGTCGGCCTGCAACACGCACGGAGTACTGTTGAACTATTTGTGCGCCGAGTTCCCGGGCGAGCTGCACATTTCGTTGGGCATGACGACGCGGGCCGAGGAGGACAGGCTGATCGACCTTCTCGCCAGGCGGAACAGGTTGAAGGATACGGTGCTGTACGCCTGCGTATCGGGGTACCCGGTTCCTTACGAAGACGTGGCGCTGCTCGAGGTGGAAAGGCTGTGCGAAGCGTACGGCACCGAGGTAAGAGCCGTCGGCTATTCAGGGCATCACTTGGGGATTGCGGTCGACGTCGCTGCGGTCACGTTGGGCGCGACGTGGCTTGAGCGGCACTTCACTTTGGACCGCACCTGGAAAGGGACCGACCACGCCGCGTCGCTCGAGCCTATGGACTTAAGACAGCTGGTACAAGACGTGCGGGCGGTGACGAAGGCCCTGCGGCCTAAGGGGGCAGAACTGCTCCCGATCGAGGTGGAGCAGCGTCGCAAGCTGAAGTGGACGGGGTAGAAGGCCAAGGCAGCGGCGGGAGATGCGGGCGGGTAGGCATCTCCCGCTGCGGTATGCCCCGGGCGTCACGGCCGGCGGGCTCGGAGTCTGGCGTTCGCCCTATGGATCGCGACCACGTATCCGGCCAAGACGAGGCATGTGAGCGCGTACGCACCGAGCAGCACCTTGACGTAAGCCGATTTCCACCAGCCGAAGAGAAAGCTGCTCGACCACGACGGAAGCTGACACAGCAAGATAAAGACCAGGATGGCCATGATGCGTTGATTCCTCTGAATGAGCGAATCGACGTCGGTGAAAATATCGGGCCGGTCGGCGCCTTCGTACTCCGTGCGCCAGATGTAATACCCGAATCCTTCCGCGACGAGTTCCCAGCCGGCGTCCTGGAAGAGGGTCCAGTATTCGTCGGCCGGTTGCCCCGGCTGATAGTCGATGCAGATGCGCACCTGTTTGGCGGGTCCCTTTCGGAAATGAAAGCGATTCAGCCCGCGGTCGGCCCACACCAGGTGCCAGCCGAGGCGCGCTTCCTTCTCGAGCCAAGCCTCGAGCTTTTCCGTCGCCCACCCGAACCAGAAAAACCAGCGGGATTTCTTGCTCGGCGCCTCCTTCATGCCTCACCCTCCAATCGCTGCCGCCCGTGCGCGACGAGCTCCTCCAAACGTTCGATCTCCCGGCGCAAAAGGTGCCTGCCGGCCGGCGTGACGCGGTAGATCTTGCGACGCTCCCGCTCGGCTACCGCTTCGATCAGCCCGTCGCTTTCCATGCGGGACAAGGTGCCGTACAGCGTACCGGGTCCCAGTTTGATCCGGCCCCGCGTGATGCTTTCGACGAGCTGCATGATGCCGTAGCCGTGCAACGGTTCGACGAGCGAAAGCAAGATGTAATACGCCGTCTCCGACATAGGCAGGTAGGCCGATTCCAATTTCGTCCAGTCTTCTGAGTGAACGTATCCTCTGCTCATTGTTTGTATCGCCCCGCTCACCCCGTCGCGCGATCGCCACCATCCGGCGAATTCGCGGTTAGAGGAATCGATCGTGCACGGTTTCCATCGCCCTTCGATATATCGTGTCTCGTTATATCATGGCACGAGTATATCGCGTCGCGATGCACATTGTCAAGAGCAGCGCGCGCAACCGGTCGCCGCCGCCTGCTGTCACAGCTGCCAAAGAAAATACGCAGGCCGGAGCGGGAATCCCGGCCTCCGGCCTGCGTGTTCATGCGCTATATATTTGCCTGCCGGCGTGGAAACCCCGGCCCGACCTTACAGACCCAAGAGCGCCCTCAGCTGCTCGGCGGCGGTCTGCATGGCGGTCGCAGGCGACTGGTTCTCGTAGAAGATCGTGTTGAGGTTCGCGTTCATGATCTGGTCGGCCCTGTCGAAATCGGGGAAGTACTGCATGTTGTGGATCAGGTTCTTCCCATAGACGACGCCCATGATGAAGTCTTGCACCTCTTGCCGCTTGTCCGCGGGCAGTTGCTCGAAGTAAGTGGCCCAAAGGTCTGGATCGGGAGACAACGGCTGACGGTGCTCCGCCTCCACGATAACCGCCTGGCCTTCGGGCGAAAGCAGCCATTCGAGCACCATCCAGCTCTTGTCGGGATCGGGCACATTGGCGGGGACGGCCCACAAGTGGCCCTGCGCGAACGAGTAGTTGTTGGCAGGTCCCTTGGGGAACGTCGCCAAGGCCCAGTTGTACGTGGCGTCGGACGCGACCCTAAACGACCAACCCGTCCAGCCTTGCCATATGGCGTAGGCCCCGGCGTACTGCTGCGTAGCCGACGGGTCCCATCCCGCCGGGTTGGCGACCTGACGTGTGAAGACAAGGTCATACCACATCTCGAGCATGTCGATCATTTCCGGCTCGTCGACCAGCACCCGGGTGCGGTCGTCGCTCAGCCAGCCATGGCCGTTGTAAAGAACTGCCCATTGCCAGTTGTTGATGCTCCAGTGGCCGTTCAGCTGCACGCCCCACACGCCCCGGGCCGGATCGTTCAAGCGGATCGCGTAGCGGATCATATCGTCGACCGTCCAGTTTTCGTCGGGCAGCGGAATGCCGGCCCGGTCAAACTCGTCGACGTTGAGGAACATGATGAAGGGGTTGAAGTCGTGGGGCACGCCGTAAATTTTGCCGTTATACATGGCTGCGTCCAGGACGAACGGATACAGCTCGGCGTTCTGGGCGATCTCGCTCTTGGCCCAGTAGTCGTCCAGCTCGAGGAGGATTCCCTGTTCGACCCAGGTCGGCTTGTACTGCGCCCACGCCTGGAACACGTCCGGCGGTGTACCGGCCAAAATATTCACCTGTACCTTGCTGATGTACTCGGCGTAAGGCGAGGCTTCGATGACGAGCTTATAACCCGGATGGGATGCATTGAAGGCTTCCTCGATGGCTCGGTAGGCCTCAAACTGATCGCCGTAGGTCATCATGCGAATCTCGATCTGCGCCGCGGCGGGCAACGCCCAGGCCAGCACAAGTACAGCCACCACCACGGGCAACCGTTTGCTCATCGTGTTTTGTCCTCCCTTCTCAACCTGCCGGAGTTACCAAGCAGCGTTCCGTTTGCGTCACAGTTCGTCCCCGCCGCCCATTACACCTTCTTTCTTGTTTCGATATGATTAGTTTTCTTAATTCCCAAAGGCGCCCTTCACAAAACGGTATATGTCATCGTACACGGCGCGCACGTCCGGATCGGTGCTCAGATATGCCGGGCCCAAGAGATCTTGCTCCAGATAGTAGGCGCGAACGGCATGCTCCATAAATCCGTACTTGACGCCCGCCCACAAGTAGTCGCGGAACCGCTCCCGGCCGGCCTCGGTGGAAAGGATCGTCCAGTTGGCTTCGATTTCGATGCCCATGCCCAATCTGTAGGCCCGGTCCGCGGCGTCGTAAAGCCTCCGTTTGGGCAGCGACGTGTCGAACATGTAGTTGGGCTGATAGATGGCGACGTCGAATCCCAGGCTTTCCCACCGGTCGTAGCCCGCGGCGGTGAAGTACGGAATCCAGAAGAAACGGTAGCCCGCGGCACGAATCGTGTCGGCCGTCCGGCGGATCAGCCCGTCGTCTCCGGCTCCGACGCTTTCGGCCAGCCAGTAAAAGCCGATCAGCTCGAGGTTGTCGTATTCACTCCGCTCCCACGCCTCGAGCACCCGGTTTATATAAGCATGGACGGCTGCCCAGCGATCTTCGGCCGCCGCCGCATTACGAGTCGAAAAATCGAAGGAACGTCCGGAGCCTTCGGGATCGCCGAAATCGCCTTGGGTCCGATCCGGGTACGGTATCATGACGATGACCCGGGCCCGGTAGCCGGGGTCGTCCAAAGACTCCTTTACCGTCGCGATCGCCCGGTCGAACGCCGCCAAGTGGCCGTTCTCAGCAAACAGGTCGTGTACGAAGGCGAGCCAGTCGTCCCAGCGGGCCGGCGCAGCACGTGAGGCGGAATCGTAGGCTCGTGCTTTGTCTTCGGTTAACAGGGCCAAGAACAGAAACGTGTCGAAAAACCAGTCGTGCCATTCAAGCCGCGGCAGCTGCCCGGCCTCGCGCACGAGCTGGCCGTAGGCGACGTAGGGCAGGGCGTCCACGTTGTTCCAGCGCTTGCCGTGGGTATAGATGAGCATGATGTTGCGCGCACCGCCCGCCGCATCCGAACCCGGAGGATGGTAGCCGGGTCCCAGGGGCACCAGCTCCGGGAAAGAGGCCAAGATGCGCTCGTGCGGCGTCAGTCCGGCCAGCAACGCCCCGTCGACCTTGGGTGCGGTCTCCGGCCCCTCGACCCACACCCGGTGGAGGCGGACCGCCGCGGCCTCCGTGCGCAAGGCGATCTCGCCCGAGCGGTAAGTCTGCACCGGATCCATGCCCTGCATCACGGGATCGCCGTCAACATAAACGGTCATGCGCCGGCCGTCCACGTCGACGCGCAGGTGGTGCACCTCCCCCGCGCTCAGGCTGCGGCCCGACCCGGCCAGCACTTGATATTGCCTGGGCCCGCCGTCGAACCGGACCAGCTCGAGGCCGCCGGCCCGCACGATGAGGCCGTAGCTGTGCCAGTCCCCTTGCCTCCGGAACTGCAGCACGATGCGTCCGGCCAAGCCCATCTCCTGCGGGAGTTCGAGTTCCACATGCAGGCGGATATCTTGCCATGCCGGGTGTCCGCCGAGCAGTTCCGCCGTAAAAGTAGGCGAAGACGCCAGCGCGCCCGCCTCTTCGGTCCAGACGCCGCGCCGGACCGTCCACGGGTCCTGCACGCCGTCGAAAGGGTCGTCGAAGAGCAGAGCGAGTTCGCCCTGAGCCCGGAGTGTGCCGGTTACCAACACGAGGAGAAACAGAAGCATAAGGAGCCGTCGTCCAAGGTGCGGTCTTTCTTGTAACATGCTCGGTGCGGCCTCAGCCGCCCTTCCCTCCCTTTGAATCGTACGACAAAATCAGGGCAGAAGCACCGCTCCTGCCCTGACCTTTCGCCTGCTCTGCGGCCGGGCCGCGGCACGTGCACGGCACGGCGCGTTATTTGCCCAGAACCTCGATTTCGTCGATGAAAACCCAAACGTCCACCAGGAACGTGATGCGCACGTAGCGGGCATTTTCATCGAGCTCATCAAAAATTACCGGCTTGATGAAGTCTTCGGTGCCCATCGAGACACGATTGAACCGCTGCAGGCCCACTTCCGTCCAAAGCACGCCGTCGGCCGAAACCTCGGCCATCACTTCCACCGGGTAATAAATTCCGGCGCTCATTTCCTGCATGAAGTTGGCGCGGATCTCCTGAATCGGTCGCACCTCGCCCAAGTCGACCGTGATGGTGCGGAAGTCGTTCCGCAGATGCCCGACCCACGCCTGATCGTGGTACTTCGGAAGCTGCGCGTACACACCGTCGGTCAGCTGGCCGCCCTCATCGGGGTAGTTTTCGTGGGGCGCCATGCTGTAGGTGTACGACTTTCCGAGGGCCCAGTTGGTCAGGTCTTCCTCAGCCACTGCCACACCGGATACGACGAGAGCAAGCAACGCAAATACAAGGGCAAAAATGCGCAGTCTCATAAGCCGACCTCCTCACCGGAAGTAGTGTTTCTACCGCAATATTCACCATAACGTTCACAACTTCCTGCGCAGTTACGGCGCGCAACGACTTGGCACCCAGGGGGCGGACCCGGCGGCGCGAAAAAGCGGCCCCGATGGGGCCGCCGTGACGACCGTATTAGGCAATTTGCGCACCGCCGGCGGTCGCGGCAAAGTGCATAATCTGCGCCTTCCACCCGAGATCGTTATCGGCCCGCTCCACGCCGAGCACGGTGATGCTGCCCGGTTCGG
>JAAYLA010000270.1 GCA_012522135.1 Bacillota bacterium
GGTGGAACCGGACCCACCCCACACGCCGTGAAACAGTGACGAAGAAATGTTGGATGGATCCGGGCCTCCCTTTAGCTCCACATGAACCAAAGCCACACGTACGCTACGGTGACCGCGGCCAAGGTGAAGGGCACGCCGATCTTCATAAACTGCCCGGTCGACACTTCGTAGCCTTCCTTTCGCAAGATGCCGATGCCGGTGATGTTGGCCGAGGCCCCGACCGGGGTCAAGTTGCCGCCCAGCGTCGACCCGGAGAGCAAACCGAAGTACAAGAGATACGGATCGACGCCCATAGCCCCGGCGATGCCCGACACGACCGGCAGCATGGTGGCCACGTAGGGAATGTTGTCGATGAAGGCCGAAAACAACACCGACGCCCATACGATGAGGCTGTAAACGACGAACAGATTGCCTTGGCCCAGGTTAACGAAGAGCTTTGCCAGATCGTCGATGAGGCCCGCCTCGCTGATGCCGCCGACGAGTACGAAGATGCCGGCCAGAAGGAGCAGGGTGAAGTAGTCGATCGCGCCTAAGGCCTGTCCGATCACTCGGATGTCGCCCTTTTTGATCAGCTCACGGATGAGGCCCACGGCGAACATTCCCAGGCAGATGAGACCGTTCGTGATCGAGGGCTTGTTCGGAATGAATGAGGCCAACACCAAAAGCGCAACCATGCCCACCAGCAGGAACGTAGGAAAGTAGTCTTTGACCCGGGTCTCACCTTTTAGATCGATGGCCTGTGTATGCCTGCGGAACAGCAGAAGCAGGATGACGAGGGATGCGATCATGCCTGCTTGGACCACCCAAAATAGGCCGGGTTTGCCTTGGAAGACGAAGAAGTCCATGAAGTTAAGATTGGCATGACCGCCCAGCATGATGGCCGTCGTGTCCCCCACCAGCGTTGCGGCGCCCTGCAGGTTTGACGAGACAGAGATCGCGATGATGCTCGGCACCGGCGACACGTTCAGCTTCTTAGCGATGTCGAGGGCGATCGGAGCGACGATGAGCACGGTGGCCACGTTGTCGATGAAGGCCGAGATAAGACCGGCGAAGGCGGCCAAGGCGATGACGCACCACTTCAAATTGGGGGTGCGTTCGATGATGAGGTCGGCCAGCCGGGCAGGCATCTTCGAATCAATAAAAAAGGACACGATGCCCATGGTGCCCGAGATCATCATCAGCACGTTCCAGTCGATCGCGCCGAACACTTCGCCCGCGGGCAGGATCCCAAGGAGCACGAACAGGGCGGCCGCAGCGAGGGCGATATAGGCGCGGATCTTCGGAAATGTCAAAAGACCGACGTACGTTAGGATAAAAATGCTTGCCGCGACGTACTTCATCAGGGGTTCGAGCACCTCCATTGATCATCCTGGCAATTGTACCGTCCCGTAACGTGGCGGGAAAGGGGCGATTTTCCCGTATTTGTTTCCAGCGCCCGAGATAAATGTGCCGAAAACGAACGGAGGGTACCGCAACAGAACGGGGCGGAGCACCAATGGCCGCCTGCCGATTGGGTGGCGGGTCCGGCAAAGGGTCCGAATAATACAGGAGATTAACTTCTAGTGTGGAACCACCCTGCTAGAGGCGCTGTCGGCTTCCGTCGGGGAGGGAGGCAGAGCAGCAGCATGGCACGTCGTGCATGGTTCATGCGTATCGTCACGGTTCTTGCTCTGGTCTGTGTATGCGGAGGGGGACTAGCGGTGCAAGGCACGGCCCCTAGTGACGCCGCCACGTACGCCAATCCCTTCGAGCTGCCCGAAGAGTGGCCTGCCTACGGAGTCGGCGATCCTTTCATCTTGCGCTGGAACGGCCGCTATTACCTATATCCAAGCACGAACACTCACTTCGGCGGCTCGGTGGGGATCAAGGCCTGGAGTTCGGTCGACCTCGTCAACTGGCGGTACGAAGGCCTGGTCACGGAGGATCCCGTTTCGCGCAATGCCTACGCACCCGAGGTCGTATATTGGAACGGGAAATTTTACCTATACACCTCTCCCGACGGGCAGGGGCACTACGTCTTCGTCGCAGACAGTCCCACGGGTCCGTTCACTGCCGTAACCGGTAACCTGGGAATGACCATCGACGGATCCGTTTTCATCGACGACGACGGCACCTGGATCTTTACCCACGCCGGCCATCTGGGCATTCGGGGGCGCAGGATGCGGGACCCCTTCACCTTCGGACCCGAGCAGGTGGTCAACTCGAACCTGGGCGGCTGGACGGAGGGCTCGTACATTCTAAAGCGCGACGGCGGTATGAGTAAAGTTTACTGGGGACGCGACTCCTGATTCCAGCCCCGGGCCAGGGACTGACATGAATTGGGTGGGGAGAACAGAAGGGGCGCTTTACTCAGCGCGGGTCCTGTTGCCGCGCGAAGAGGTCTCAGCGGGGAAGAAACAAGCGTCTAGCAGGAGTTGAGAAGCTCAACCTCATAATGGTGAGTTTGCCAGAACAAACCAAGAGGTGAGCTTCTCGTGAAAGAACTTCGCAATGTGATCGGTGTCTCCTTCAAGGAACTGGAAGAA
>JAAYLA010000398.1 GCA_012522135.1 Bacillota bacterium
GATGGGCTCCAACGATGAGCGGCCGGCTCGCTCTAGCCACGCAAGGAGTCCATCGGCTTGCCGGTTGGTCAACAGAGCTCGAAACTCTTGGAAGAATGAGTAAGCCTCGCGTGCAGCATCCGAGGCGTTCAGCAAGAGCTCTAACCATTGGTGCTCGGTCTCATTTAGCTTCTCCGGCGGTTGAGTGAATAGCTTCCGGAGTTTTGCCGCGGGAAGCCTGCGGTACCGTACCAGTGGTTCCACATGTGAACGACGCCGGAGCGTCGCAACGAAATCTTTCACGAGGGTTTGGGAACCGGTATACCCAAGTTCGGTGATCTCCCGATACAGCGCCGCCGCATTCTGGCATCCTTCGGACCACCGGCGAATTAGGTAATCACGATAAGGATCGAGGATGCTTTTTCGTTTTGCCCGCGGCTTCGGCTGCGGACATTCCGAGGCCCGAAGATACTTGCGAACGGTGTGGCGACACACTCCCAACTCCCTGGCTACGGCGTGGATAGACCGTGTCTTCGCGTAAAGAGCGTGGATTGCGTCGTAGCGTTCTTGACGACGCTGTTGGCTTTGTCTCTTTCGGGCGTCTTTGCGGTTTTCACCCGCAGGCTTCGTTTGCCTGGTCTCCGCAACCGGAAGGGCTTGTTGACTGTCTTCTTCCACGGGCACCGGCGGCAGAGACAGGGTCGACACGACCCGTTCGGCAAGGTCACCCAAGTTCTTGAACAAGTGCCACCGATCCGCTACCTGGATGGCGTTCGGAGCTCCAGCCTTCGCGCCGTCCGCAAAGGTTCCAGAACGGTCCCGGCTCACGATGGTAACCGACGAATGTTCCCGCAACCAGTTGGCAAGGACCTCGGCGCGAGCCTCGGGGAGAATCTCCACCGGACGGCCGGTCTCGAGGTCGCACACGATCGTGCCGTACCGGTGGCCTTTGCGCCACGCCCACTCATCGACCCCGATGACCCGCACGTTGCCGCACGGACTGATTTCCATGCGATAGAGCAATCGCAAGATCGTATCGGGGCTGACCGGCGTGTGCAGATCGCGGGCGAGCCGGGCGCCGGCTTCACCGCCCAAAAACACACCGATGCGGGTCAAGAGTTGGTCGAGCCGCTCGGTACGACGGGCATGAGGCCGGGCGAAACCCGGGATCCGCTCCGCAAAGACACGGTGCCGGCAGTTGGGATTGATGCAGCGGAACTTCCGGATCCGCCAATGCACGACCACCTTACGACTATCCGCCGGCAGATCGAGCAAACGTCGGACGTATTGACTGTGACGACAATCCGAGAAATGACCGCAAAAAGGACATACTGCGCCTAGGGCCGAGCTTTCCACGACCAGAATGATCTCGGCGGGATCCGATCGCGCTTGCTTAACGACCAAGCCAAGTCGCCGGAAGAACCTCCACATGCCACGAAACCCCAGTCTTGAGTGTCGTACAGGGGTTCGCGACTTTCCAGAAAAATCCTGCGCCCTGTGTCCAGATTGCACCTAAAGTGCGGAAGAACCA
>JAAYLA010000271.1 GCA_012522135.1 Bacillota bacterium
GCACCCAGTTGCTTCGCCAGTTCCAATCGCTCCGTGCGCAGGTCGGTGACGGTGACGTTGGTGCACCCGGAATGCTTGGCCATTTGCAGGTGAAGAAGGCCGATAGGGCCGGCCCCGTGAATCAGGACCGAGTCTCCCATGCGAACGCGGGCTCGCCTTTGTCCGTACACGACGCACGCCAATGGTTCCACGAAGGCGCCCGCGGTGAAGTCGAGCGAACCGATGCCGTGGACGCTCGCTTCCGGGACGGCCACGTATTCCGCAAAGGCGCCCGGAAGAGTCACGCCGATGGCCTCCCACGCCTCACAGTGGTTCTGCATGTCCCGCCGGCAGTAATAGCACCGGTCGCAGTACAGATTGGGATCGACGGTGACGCGATCGCCCGGCTTGCAGGACGTCACAAGCGATCCAACCTCCGCTACGACACCAGAAAACTCGTGTCCCGGAATCAACGGATACTTAGGCTCGTACCCGCCTTCCATTAGATGAATGTCGGTCCCGCAGACGCCGGCCGCCTCGACGCGAACGAGCACCTCGTGCGGCTTGGCGCTGGGCGTAGGTACCTCTTCGACGGCGACTACATTCGGTTTGCGAAAGACGACTGCTTGCACGGCGTCCACTCCTTGTGATGACGGCTTTCGCCTCATCCGACAGGTCCGTCTTGTCTGCAAAACTCATTCGGTCTACACTTAACTCGCCCTCATCTATTCCGCTATCATGATATATCGTTGCACACCATAAAACAATCCTCGATGTGAAAACTTCCTTGTGCTATGCTTACAGGGAAAGTTCGGTTACCGCACGGCCGCCCGGACCGATGTGAGGGAGCGTGATCTGGTTGCGAACGGGAAACTTGGTTGATTTACAAGATCACAACCTGAGCCGGATTTTGGAGCTGCTGCGCGAGAACGGGGGCATCTCCCGGCAGGACCTGGTAGAAATGACGGGCCTGAGTGCATCCGGCGTATCGAAGCTGGTCGGCGAATTAATCGACAAAGGCCTGGTTGTGGAGGATACCATTATTAGCCGCAATAAGGGGCGGCGCGCCATCAGCCTCAAATTGAACCCCAACTCGGTGCATGCAGTGGGAGTACGTCTGGCCCGCCACTCCGTGCAGTGCGGTTTGTTCAACGTGTACGGACGAGCGCTTTTTACCACAACAAGGGACTTCCGGACGCGCTCGCTGGCGGAGGCGAAGAGCACGCTAGAGGAGCTAATTGGCGAAACGCTGGAAGAGAGCAAGGCCCGCAGCCTCAAAGTGGTCGGCATCGGTGTCAGCGCACCGGGACCGATGTTTTCCCACGAGGGCCGCATCGTGCTCACATCGAACTACCCGGAGTGGACCGGCTTTTCGGTGAAGGAGTTCCTCGCATCCCGTTTCGATATGCCTGTCTACGTCGAGCACGACGCCAATGTCAGCGTGCTCGCGGAGAAGTGGTTCGGCAAGGGTGTCGGCTCAAACAATCTGGTATACGTCATGGTGGACCGCGGCGTAGGTGCGGGAATTTTCTACGACGGTAAGTTGTACCGGGGCAATCATGGTATCGCCGGCGAGATCGGACACACGACCATTTGCTATGACGGGCCGCCGTGTGAGTGCGGCAACCGCGGTTGCTTGGAAATGTATTGCTCAAGCTTCGCTGTCCTGACGCAAGCCCGCGAAGTACTGGCAGCGGAAACGGCGCCTGACGGACAGCTGACGATTGACGTGATCGCCCGTATGGCGCGGGAAGGGGATCCGAGGGCTCTGCAGCTCGTCACCGAAGCCGGCCGGTTCCTCGGGATCGGCATAGCCAACCTGATCAACGCCTACAACCCCGAACGCATCATTCTCGGCGGCGAGATGAGCAAAGCGGGCGAGCCATGGTTTCGAGCGGTGAAGGAGTCCGTTCGCCAGCGCACGCTGCCCGAGGTGTACTCCGGCACGGAAATTCATCTGTCCGAACTCGAGACCGATCCCGCTTTCCTGGGAACGGGGTCGCTCGTGATTTCCGCCGCCTTCGAGAATGTGTCGGAGTTACAAACGCATGACGTGACGGGCAAGTGACGGGACGCAGGGGCGAACGTCGTGCGTCCCGGGTCCTGTCGGTTATGCCCGGCCCTCCCTCACTCGGTCAGCTTCTGCAGAAGCTGTACCGTCTCTTTCAAAGTGGGAAGTGCCGGAATCGCTCCCAGCTTCTGGACGCAGCAAGCTGCCGCGGCGTGGGCGAACCGGATTCCCGCCTCGAGCACCGGTTGGGTAGGCGGCTCAAAGCCGTGCCGGGCCAAGTGGACCAAGAGCGCGGCAACGAAGGCGTCTCCGGCTCCCGTCGTATCCACAGCTTTCACGGGAAAAGGCAGGATCTCGCCGCGTACATCGCCGTAGGCATAGCGGGTCGCCGAACTACCGCCCGTGACAACCCATAGCTTGCGGCGTTTCGAATCGGCCTCGCGAATCAGCCGCTCCAGGTCCCCGTCACGTCGAAGAAACTGTAGTTCTTGAACGGTCATCTTGATAAGATCCGCCTGTTCTACGACGTCCATAATGTGTGCTTGTGCTTCCGCCATATCTTCCCACAGGGCAGGACGCAGATTGACATCGAAAGAAACGAAGCAGCCGGCCTCCTTCGCGCGGCGAATCGCAATCTTCGTCGCTTCTCGTGCGGGCTCACGGCTCAACGAAACAGAGCAAACGTGCACGGCTCTAGAGGCAACGATGGGCGCATGGGGGACATCTTCCGGGCGAAGAGCAGTATCCGATGTGGCGGTGCGATAAAAGGAAAAACTGCGTTCGCCACACTCATCCAGTGTGACAAAGGCGAGAGTAGTAGGCAGGTCGTATACCGGGCACCAAGCTGTGTCGACACCTTCTTGCTCTAGAATACGTGTTAACCACCGGCCGAACGCGTCGCTGCTCACGGCGCCGAGAAACCCGGCTCGTCCTCCCAAGCGCGCCACACCGACCGCCACGTTCGCGGGCGCTCCCCCGGGATGCGCGCTAAAGTTCCAGCTACAGCCCGCGGGAGCGTTGTCAGCTACGATATCCACCAATACTTCACTGATTGCTAGCACATCGAACAAGAAACCACTTCCTCGTGTTAACTGCCGTACCACGGGGTCTTGAGACGACTTCACCTCTCGAGCCAGACCGTCGTGATGTTAGCGGCAAAAAGCCGGGCCCATGCGAGCTGTTACAGAAGCAAACGCACCTGCGCTCGGTGGCCCGGTACTGTGCCCACTCCGTGCATCATTACATGTCATGAAATGATATTCGTCCTTGGCTGCCTCCTTCCTTCAGCGGCAAAGCATTCTTGGCTAAAGCCCTATCCGCAAGCGTCAAAGGGGACACACCCTGATGCCGCTTGCTCCGCGTCGGGCGATAGTGGGAGGCGCTTGGCACGTGCGATGGAAGCACGCAGCCCCGCGTGGACCATATCGCGGGGCTGTTAAGCACGACTGCCTGCGCTTACTTGGAACCGGCTTGCGCCGATCTCGATACGCTGCAGATTGCGGTGATATGAAGGCTACGCCGATCCGCGGCTTTTCGGCGCCGTGAGGGTGTACTGCTCCACGATGAGACCATGTAAGGGGTGCTTGGGGGCAAGGGATGTAAACCGAGTGATCGCCTGGTCGATGCCCTCGGATGCGATGAAGGACTGGATCGCCGCGGCTTCGTCGTCGTTTTCGTAGTCATAACGGAAGGCAGCCGCAATTGCCAGGGCCAGATGCCGCGGCTGCAAACCGAACGCCAAGGCATCCAAAGCGGGTCCGACCAGCCGTTCGTCCTTCGCCAGCTTGCGTATGGGTGAGCGGGCGACCCGGGTGACGTCGTCGGAAAGCCGCGGATTAGCGAACCGTTCGATGGTCGTACGGATGTAATTTTCGTGTCGCGCTCGGTCGAAGGCGAACTTCCGGATCAGCACTTCGCCCGTCTCGCCTAATACGTTTAAAACCTGCCGCCTGAGCTCGGAGTCGGCAAGGGCATTCTGAATCGTCGTGTAACCCTTCAAGTAACCTAGGTACGCTGCGGCACAATGTCCCGTATTGACCGTATACAGCTTGCGTTCGAGATACGGCTTTAGATCATCGACAAAATGGACTCCCTTGATGTCGAGCTCTTGCCCGGCGCAGCCCGTAGGCCTTCGTTCTACTACCCATTCGTAGAAGGGCTCGACGACCACCGAAGTGGGATCAGCCGGCGCGGCGGCATTGGGCACGATGCGGTCGACCATGGCGTTCGGGAAGCTCACCGCACCGTCGGCGTATGCCCGCACCTCGGCGGACAGATGGCCGTAGACGTATTCCTTCAGACGGTCGCCGGCCCCGATGCCGTTTTCGCAGGCGATCACCGTAAGCGGGCCTGCGGAGTGGTGGGCCCGCAACGTGATCCCGCGAGCAAGGCTTCTGGCAATGTGTTGCAAGTTGTTGAAGCCGATGGCCGTTGTGACCAACTGCGTTTCGGCAATGCGCTGGGCGACCAAGTCTTGGTCCTGGCCGTGCACCGCGGAGATGTTCCGGACGACCAGACTTTCGTTCTTTTCGTTTGCCAAGGTTACGGTGTATTGGTTGTGCTCGTTGAGAAGATCGACCAGCGTGTCATTTATGTCGACGAAACAAACCTGGAAACCCGCCTGCGACAAGACGAGCCCGATAAATCCTCTTCCGATGTTGCCTGCTCCGAAATGAACTGCTTTCATTGGGTACATACTCCTCGGGTATATGGGGATAACGGCGCGTATTCCGGGTTTCCGCGAAGCTTAGTGAAGCATTACACGCGTAGCGGGGGTTTCCCTGCCGGTTCACCGCTATCCGAGATGCCGCGCAGTTACTGCTTTCGCAGCGCCCTCCATGACCAAACCGGGACATCAACACGCCAAGGCCGCTGAGGCGCTGTGGTGCCGCGTCAAAACAAAGCGGGGAAAACAAGTATGAGTAAAGTTTACTGGGGACGCGACACCTGATTCGAGCCCCGGGCCAGGGTGAAGTTGCCCCGGTTTGGTGGACACTTGATTATTAGGCGACGCTTGCATATGCCTCGGCCTGTGTTGCAGCCCACTGCGTTTCGAATTCTACCGGACTCATATAGCC
>JAAYLA010000272.1 GCA_012522135.1 Bacillota bacterium
GTACAGGGTGTCGCTCGCGGGCGGCGTGATGCCCGACGTCGGTTGGGTCTCGCCCGACTGGTTCGTGCCCTTTTACACCGAAGAGCTGCTGGTGCCCATCGAGGAACTCTTAGAGCGGGACGGAATCGACGGAAGCAGCTTTTGGCCCGGCGTTTGGAAACAGGGCGTCGGAGGGCGGCAGTGGGGGATGCCCTTCGAAGTCGGTAGCGAGGCTTTGATCTACAACCGCGATTGGTTTGACGCTGCGGGCATCGGAGAACCGCCGCAAACGTGGGACGATTTCCTGACCGTGGCCAAGCGGCTGACCGATCCGGAGCGGGGGCGCTGGGGCTTCGAACCGGGCTGGCCCGGCTACATGTCGATCCAGTGGGTTTGGCGCAACGGAGGTGGCCTGGTGTCGGACGACCTGCGGCAAGCCCTCTTCGATCAGCCTGAGACCGTGGAGGCCGTCCAGTGGCTGGCGGACCTTGAGCGGGTCCATCGGGTGACGGGCGGACACGTACCGACCGGAACCGCGGGCATGATCGTGGTGCATACGGGCTGGTTCGAGTTTGCGAAGACCTTTCCGTTCACCTTCGGCACGGATCCGGCGCCTATTTCGGAAACCGGCCAGCGGGCCAGTCTTTCCTATTACAAGGAGCTCGTCTTGTTCCGGAGCACACCCGAGCGGGAGGAGGCCGCTTGGCGCTTTATCCGGTGGTTCTCCGAGCCCGAGCAGCAAGCGCAATGGGGCGAGCGGACGGGCTACCTGCCTGTGAACCGGCAGGCGCTGCAGCTAGAAAGCTACCAGCAGTACATGCGCGACAATCCGCGGCTTTTGCCTTGGATTACCGAGCTCGACGACATCCGCAACTTCCCGCTGACTCCCGCCTGGGGACAAATATTGCAGATGTTCGAATCGGCCCTTACCCAGGTGCGCCAAGGCCAAGCAGCCGGTACCGTGATGGCGGCGGCGCAAAGCGCGGCCCAGGCGATACTGGATGAACACGCACGGTAGGTGCGTTTGGGGCAACGGACCGTGCGCGCCAGGTGATACGATGCGTGGTGCCCGCAACTGGGGTTGCCGGTTGACTGTCGACGTGGCGTACCGCGGCATGCAGACGGCCGTGCTGGAAAACGAGGCGTTGCGAATCAGCATCTTGCTGGACAAGGGAGCCGAGATCATCGAGTTTCTCTACAAACCGCTGGACATCGACTTCATGTACCTTGCGCCGTGGGGTGTGAAAAATCCACGGCGCGACGTGCCGGCGGCAGCGATTCCCGATGCCGGCTTCCTCGACTACTACAGCGGCGGCTGGCAGGAGATTTTGCCCAACGGAGGGCCGCGGGTCGTCGTGCGCGGGGCTTCATACGGACAGCACGGGGACGTGTCCCTGATTCCGTGGTCATGCCGCGTGACGGAAGACGGCCCGGACCGCGTTGCGCTGGCGTTGTCCGTACGCAGTCCCCGCACGCCCCTGTACCTAGAAAAAGAGCTTTCCCTCGAGCGCGGCCGGGCCGTGCTCGTCATCAAAGAGCGATTGACTAACGAAAGCCCGGTCCCCGTCGACCTCATGTGGGGACACCACGTGGCCTTCGGCGGCGTCCTGATCGAGCCGGGAGTGCGCATCGCCGCGCCGGCCGAAAGGCTCCTCGCCCACGATAAAATCCCCGGGTCCGGCCCCAGGAGGCTGGCGCCGGGGCAGACCAGCACGTGGCCCTACGGCCGCGGGCCGGGCGGGGAGCGGGTCGCGATGGACGTGATCCCGCCGGTGCCGGCAGGGGGGTGCGAGGAGATGGCGTACCTGAGCGGGCTGCGAGAAGGCTGGTACGCCGTCACGCACCCGGCTCGCCGTGTCGGCTTTGCCCTGCGCTGGGACGCGGCGCTCTTTCCGTACCTCTGCTTTGGCAGCAGTTCGGGGGAACCAAGGACTATCCGTGGTGGGGAAGGGTGCACACCTTCGCGCTGGAGCCGTGGACCAGCTACCCGACGGACGGGCTCGAGGAGGCGATCCGGCGCGGCACGCAGCTCACGCTCCAAGGCGGCCAGACGATCGAAACAGGCCTCGTGGCGGTCGTGTACGAAGGTCTTACGGCCGTGACGCGGGTGACGGAAGAGGGCGCCGTGCACGGCGCGCAATGAGCCGGCCTGCTGCGGGCCGGCTCATTGCCCGGAGGCTGCGGCTTCGATGACGACGTCGTCAAGCAGTCGGATGCGAATTGAAAGCCGTGACGGGGCTCGGCCACGTCTTCCGCTTCCGCGCTTGCAGTCAGAAACGTCCAGGCCCCGGCAAGGGCGAGTACGGACGCGATAGCCATCCGGTGCCGTTTTGTCGGAGCCATACAGCGATGTGCCTACTTCTGTATTTGTGTTATCGCCGCCCGTGCCCCGTTGAGCGTGGACGGGACGCACGAGCCGAAACAAGGCAAGGTTTTTCCGCAAATGTCCTTTCGAGACCTATGCTTCCCGATTGAGTTCCGTATTCCCGTCTTGTTCCGGCGAGGCGGTTCAGGCCGCAGCACTGCACTGCCCTGGAATCGGGGCGCCGCGGGTGCTCGCGGAACGAGCGGACGCTAACGGAAGGGAAACGCGGCGCCCTCGGGAAATACAATCCGCGGCCGAGTCCTTCCCGGCTTTGCTTCACCGCGTCCGGCGGCAGCAGCCGATGGCAGCTTCCGCAGTACATGGAAAGCGATCCGGCGGACCCGGTTGAAATGTAAGGCGCCGCCGCAGAGGAGGCAAGGATCCCATGGCCGTTCAAGAGATCTTGATCAGTCATCATAGCCACACCGACATCGGATACACCCACGAACAGCCGGTGTTATGGGA
>JAAYLA010000273.1 GCA_012522135.1 Bacillota bacterium
CAAGGAACTGGTGCAGCTCCGCACCGATACGGTGTACGCGGCCCTCAACGGTGAAATGCCGCTCGCCACGGCGCTCATGGAGTTGAAACGGTTAGGCGATCCGCTCCTGCTCGCAGGCAAGTAACAAGAGGTGCAGACTTGCGGCCGGCGCGAGCACTCGACTCCGCCGGCCGTTTTGCTTGCTGCCGCACAGAGGCCCGCCGCGCCGAACGTCAAGGACTATCCGGCAGCCCGGCGAATGTGTGCCTGATTCTGCTGAGGGCGTCGATGCCGATGCGACGGTTCGTCACCCTATTTCTTACAGTCGTGCTGCTTGTACCCGCTGCATGCGCCGCGCTGGCCCAGGAGTCTCCCGAGCAGACGGCAGATGCCTGCCTGCTCGCCATGCAGCAAAATCGCTGGTGGTGGACGTCATGACGGTAGTGAAGACGGCCGGTGGCTGGCGCATCTACTCCGAAGAGCTGGCCGGCACGCTAGTGCAGGCGATGGAAATGCTGTTGGCTGAACTGTAGTAGAAGGGCCGGGTGCAGCAGCCAAAGCGGGCCCCGTCCACCGCAGCGGCACCGTCCGTTGTGCAGGCACAAGGAGTTCCCTCGCCTGCAGAGAATTCTCTGGGTATTTCCGATGTGAGCACCACACGGAGCTGAGAGGAAGCCGTCCTTGTATCGCTGGTTTACGCGCGCCGACGGGCGACGTGTGACACTCGCCGTGTGCCTTGTATAGGTCGATCCCTCGTAGATCGATACCTCGGCCGGGGCGGGTATGTATGCGCGACGCGCCCGCGAGGTCCGTATCCCGCCTGTCCGGCTCGGGCGGGGCCGTCGGGGAACCGGCACCGCTTGATCCGTCCGGCGTCGGCGCGAGGGCTACGGCTTCTTTCGCAGCGCGGGATGCGGCGCGCCAAGAACCGGCGCGCTCGCGGGTCATGATCGAATATGATTTAGCAAATCGAGCCTGGCAGTGGAGGATCGTTTTGGCGGAATGAAACGGGGCATTTTCGTTCTCGTAGCTGCTCTACTCTCCTTCACAAGCGTCGTTCCTCTGTACAGCGCCGTTCCTTTCTACAACGTCAGGTCCCTGTACCGGCCGGCACCTTTACAAGTCGCGACGAGCGTGCTGCCCGGCGGCACCTGCGATCCGGCCGGCGATCCTATTGACAGGCCCGTGGTCATCTGGCACATCCCCCATCCCGACGACGAAATCCTGGGCATGGCGGGTGGCATCTACGAATCGGTGTTGGCCGGCAACCACAACATCGTGGTCCTTTACACGGTCGGCGAATCGTCTTTGGTCCGCGTCAAGCTGGTAGCCAGGGCGCTCATGCAACCGCTACTGCAACCTGTGGACTCCGGTCACATCGTCACGGTTCCCCTACGCGCCGCTGACTTCGGCCGCGCGCGCCTCTCCGAATCGATCGCGGCCCTTTCCCTGTTGGGCGTGAACGAAGACTGCATCATCGTCGTCGAATTGCCCGACCGCGCCCTCACGCAGCAGCGAGCACTGACGGTCATGCGCGAACTCGCCTTGCTCTATCCCGCGGCCGCGCATCGCACGACGTCCGTTTACGATGCCCACGTCGATCACCGGACTCTGGCCCGAGCCCTCTATGCCCTGGCGCAGGAATACCGAAAAAACGGCGTCGAGCTGGACATCGGTTTCTATCGGGTTTATATATACAAGACGCCTTCCACCCGGCGAGCGGCGAAGGCGAACGTGAAGGCGGTGCCCGTCGTAGATCCGGACGTCAAGAGGCAGGCTTTGGCGGAGTTTTTCGTGTGGGATCCCGCCGCAGGTCGCTTTGCCATCGGGGGGCAGTCGGTGCCGAAACTGTTCCGCGAAGCCGCCGCCGACCCGTACGAGTATATCGACGACTTTTCTCTCGAGACCGCTCCCTGGCTCCTGCGCCGGGGTGACATCAGGCTTGCGCTCTATAACGCCAGCGTAAGCATCAGTTATTCCATCCGCTCCGCGTGGGCGGCCCGCCTCGAGAATCCGTACAAGCAGCTCGCACCGGCGGTTTCGCGGGTAGGGAACGCCTCGCTCTCGGCCAAGGGAAGCCGGGCGTACGCCGGCTCCGTGCACAGCGACTCGTATGCACTCTCTTGATGGCCCGGTGCGGCGCCAACGGGTTGCGCAGGAATTGTCCGGCCGGCAGGTAATTTAAACGCTAACGCTGGCACGGTGAGACACAGCGAACAGCGCGCCCCGTAAGAACGCTCAAATTCGCAGGAGGTTACAGCATGGTCGAGCACATCGTCCTGTTCAAGATGAAACCCCAAAGCACACCGGCGGAGAAGGAAGAGCTCATCCGCCGCCTCCGGGGACTTGCCGGCAAGATCGACGGCATCGTGGACTTGTCGGCGGGTGAAACCTTTACCGACCGGCACAAGGGCTATACCGTCGGCCTCGTCGTGCGCTTTACGGATAAAGAGGCGCTGGAACGTTACGGCCCCCATCCCGAGCATGTACCCGTGAAGGAGTACGTCGCCGAGGTGTGCGACGACGTCATCGCCGTTGACTATGAGATCGGTTGACCTTACTCCCAGCCTGTTGTTGCGGCCGGCGGCGTGAAACCGGCCGCTTTTTTCTTCCTGTTCGAACCGTCCCGTCGTAGTTCATTTGGCCCTTCCCATGGCTTGACACGGTAGTCATCTTTGACTAGTATGAATGTGACCAGGACATTGGAAGTGCATAGCATGGACGAACGTCACTTGCTCCTTCTCGGTTTGTTGCTAAACCAGAGCCAGCACGGATATTCCATCAATGAGTTCATCGAGAAAAACCTCGGCCACGTGTCCGGGATGAAGCGGGCGACGGCCTATGCCCTCCTGGAGAAGCTCGAGACAAAGGGCCTCGTCCAAATGGAGACCGAGACCTCCGCGAACTATCCGCCGCGCAAGGTCTACACGATCACCCCCGCCGGCCGTGCCGCATTTTTCGCCCTGTTGCAGCAGTATCTTTTGGCGACCGGCGAGGGCTCATCGGCAACCGACATCGCCCTCATGTTTGCCGACCGGCTCGAACACGACCGTGCGGAAGCCTTGCTGCGGGAGCGGGCAGCGCGGCTGCGGGAGCGGATCAAAGAACTGGGTTCCACGCCGGCCCACGCGCATGCTCCCGGCGTCGACCTCGCCGTACAACGCAAACTCGCGCTGCTCAAGGCGGAGGTCGCGTGGATTCAAGACGTACTGCGCCGCAGGGAAGGTGGGCCGGCCGCTGCGACGCCCGGCAACCGGCTTACGGATGCGATCGGCGAGACATCTGAACAGAGGTGAAGCTTAATGCGTTGGATGCTTTTCGTTCACATAGCGAGTGTCGCCTTTTGGCTGGGCGGTACGGCAGCCCTGTACGTCTTATACCGCCGGTCCTTGCGCGCCGCGTCGCCCGAGGGCATGGCGGTCGCCTATGATACCGCACGCTCAGTCGTCAAGGGCATTTTGAACCCGAGCGCCCTCCTCGTCCTCCTTACGGGCATCGGCATGCTCCTTCAGGTGGGGATGCTGGGCAAGACCAAACCGTTCTGGCTCGCCTTCATGGAACAGTTTGGAGGCATGGTCGCCCTCATCTCGGCCGGACTGCTGACGTGGCAACTGCGACGCCTTGACCGGTCCGCCACGGATGAAGAGCGAAAGAGCCAGTGGCGTGCCCTTAATCTGATGATCGCGGGTGTGGGCGTTGCCGTCACGCTGACCATCCTGGTAGTCGCTTTGAGGTTGTAGCGGCTCGTTCACGGCTCCCGCACCGCCATCATCACTACGCCAGCGAGGTGTCCTCCTTGCAACGCAAAGTCTTAGGCCTTCTGTTCGCCGTCCTGTTTCTCGTCATGACCGGTTTTTCGATTCTTTTCCCCGTGGAGCCCTACTACGTCCAGACGTTCGGTGCCACGAGCGCCACGATGGGCTGGCTCATGGCAAGCTTCTCCCTGGCCCAGTTCGTCTTCAGCCCGCTTTGGGGGCGCCTTTCGGACCGCATCGGACGCAAACCCGTGATGATGGTCGGCCTGGCAGGCTACGGCATCTCGATGGTCTTGTTCGCGCTCGGCCGGACCGTTCCGCACCTCTTCATCGCCCGCACGTTAGCCGGTATTTTGTCGTCTGCCACCTTGCCGACCGCGATGGCCGTCATTGCGGACACGACGACGCAGGAGGAACGGGCGAAGGGCATGGGCCTCCTCGGCGCGGCGTTCGGACTCGGAGCGATCTTCGGACCCTTCATCGGCGGCGTGCTGGGCGACATTGCCATCCGCCTGCCCTTTTTCACGACGGCGACTTTGTCATTCGTGACCCTGCTTTTCGTGTGGCGCATGCTGCCCGAGACGCTGCAGTCCGAGCACCGTGCATCCGAGCGGGTCCGGATTTCACGACTCGAGGCCTTCCAGCCCGATACCGTGTGGCTCTACGCGGTGGCTTTCCTCGCGACCTTCTCCCTCGCGGGACTTGAGACCGCTTTTCCGTTTCTCGCCTACGACCATCTGGGCGCGACGACCCGCTCAGTAGGTTACATCTTTGCCGTCATGGGGATTGCCGGCTCCGTCGTTCAGGGCGGGCTCATCGGGCCCATACGCAAGCTGATCGGCGAGGAGCGGATGGTCCCGGCGGGCCTGTTCGTGAGCGCCGCTGCCCTGATCCTCATCGCCATGTCCCGCAGCGCCGTCGCCGGGGCCGCCGCTCTGGCCCTATTCGCGGTAGGCCACGGCCTCATCCGTCCGGCGAACGTGTCCCTGATCACGCAGCGCACGAAAGTCGGCCAGGGCCTGGCGATCGGCATGTACGATTCGATGGATGCCCTCGGCCGGGTGCTAGGTCCCGTGGCCGGCGGCACGTTGTATGTGGTGCAC
>JAAYLA010000274.1 GCA_012522135.1 Bacillota bacterium
CTTGAGACCGCCGTGCGCAATCCGCAGCGCTCGGCGTCCATGCTCGACTTGATCCTCTACGAAAAGTGCCGGGCCGAGCCCAACCTGACGCTCCTTCTGGATACGGCCGTCACGGGAGCGGAAGTGGACGGAGAGCGGATCGTGGCGGCGTGGGCGGACCGCCACTCCACGGAGGACCGGTTTTGCATCGAGGCCGCGGTGTTCATCGACTGCACGGGCGACGGGCGTCTCGGCGTGGAGGCGGGTGCACCGTTCCGCCACGGGCGCGAAGGGAAAGACGAGTTCGGAGAAAGCCTGGCCGTCGCAGAGGCCGACCGCAAGACCCTTGGTTCCACGCTCCTGTTCCAAGCGCGAAAGCACGACCGGCCGATGCCCTTCAAAGCGCCTCCGTGGGCCCGCAAGTTTACGGAGGAAGACTTGAAGTTCCGGCCCCACGCCACGGCCGGGGTCGACCGGGGACTCGAGTACGGCTACTGGTGGGTGGAATGGGGCGGCACCCTCGATACCGTAAAGGACAACGCGGCCATTCGCGACGAGCTGCTCGCCATCATGCTGGGCGTGTGGGACCACATCAAGAACGGCGGCGACCACGGGGCCGAAAACTGGGCCTTGGAATGGTTCGGGTTCCTTCCGGGCAAGCGCGAGAGCCGTCGTTTCATCGGCCATTACACAATGCGGGAGCAAGATCTTATCGAATCCCGGCCCTTCGAAGACGCCATCGCCTACGGCGGCTGGCCCATCGACCTCCACCCGCCCGAGGGCATCGACGCGCCAGGCGAGCGTCCGGCCCGTCAAGTGCAGCTGGAATACTTGTACGACATACCGCTGCGCGCCTGCGTCGCCCGCTATCCCGTGAACCTGATGTTCGCCGGGCGCAACATCTCGGCCACGCACGTCGCCTTCGGCTCGACGCGGGTGATGGCCACGTGCGCCGCGGTCGGCCAGGGCGTGGGCACGGCGGCCGCAGTCGCCGTCTCCGAAGGCGTGACGCCGTGTGAGCTCCTCACGCGCCCCGATCTCATCCGGGAGGTGCAGCAGCGGCTCCTGCGCGACGATGCCTATCTCATCGGCCACGTCAACCGGGATCCCGCAGACGTAGCCCGACGAGCCCGGGTGCGAGCGTCGAGCGAGCAGCCGGAAGGGGAAGCTGCAAACATCTTGTCGGGCCAGACGCGGTCGACCCACGGTCCGCTCGGCGCACCGCCTTCCCGCACCGTACCCGGCACGCACCGGTGGATGAGCGACCCTGCGCGAGGACTGCCGGCGTGGATCGAGCTGGAGTGGGAGACGCCGGTTTGCCCGCGGGAGATCCGCCTCGTCTTCGACACCGGACTGCACCGGGTGCTGACGCTCTCCCATAGCGACGCGTTCGTGCAGCGCATGGTGTGGGGCAGGCCGCAGCCCGAGACCGTTGCCGACTACGTGATCGAAGCGCGCGCTGCGGACGGCCGGTGGGAGAAGCTGGTGGAGGTCGAAGGCAACTACCAACGTCTGCGGGTGCACCGACTGGAGAAGCCCGTGGCGACGACTTGTTTGCGCATCACCTGTTTGGCCACGCAAGGCATCGACCACGCGCGCGTATGCGAGGTGCGGGTGTACGAGTAGGGCGTAAGCAGCGGGAAATGCCCAGGGTAAAGGCCGAGGCGGACCCAATCCCCTCGGCTTTTGGTATTTTAGGACGCGATTTCTGGACACGGAAAAGGAATCCGTTTGCGCATATCGAAGGAAATATTGCGCACTTCATTTGCCCATTCCGTGCGCAGCATGGTGTGGTGAAGGAGCCGTCCATGGAAGAACGTCGTGGCAGCGTCACCATTGTAGATATCGCTCACAGGGCAAAGGTCGCGCCGTCGACCGTATCCCGGGCGCTTTCGGGCAAAGGGCGCATTGCGCAAACGACACGGGACCGCATTTTGCGCATCGCACAGGAGATGGGATACGAAGGCGCGGCGACGGCCCACCGGGCCATCGGCATTTTGTATAACCGGCGCCTGCGCTACCTGATCGGCGACGCTTTCTACGGCACTATCATGGAGAGCGTCGAGCGGACTTTCCGGGAGTGGGGGTACCGGGTCTTTTTCTCCACGTTTGAAAGCGAACGGACCCTGCGCGACGTCCTCGAGCAAAATTCCCACGACGGCTTTATCCTGGTAGGCGGCGACGTGACGGCCGAAGCGGTCCGGTCGCTGCAGCCCATGGGCACCCCGGTCGTGCTGGTCGACAACGAGCTGCCCGACGATCCGACGCCGGCCGTGGTCACCGCCAACGCGGAGGGCAGCCGGACCTTGGCCCGCCACCTGCTGTCGCTGGGGCACAAGCAGATCGCCTACGTGGGCGGGCCGATGAGCCACATCTCGCTCCGCCAGCGGGTTGAGGGCTTTCGTGAAGTGATGGCCCAAGCGGGCGTGCCGGTGGACGAAGAGGCCGTCGTGTACATGCCCGAAGGTCACTTCGGCTTCGACACGGGCGTAAACGGTTTCCACGAGCTTTGGGTGCGGCGGGGCAAGCGGCCGACCGCGGTGATGTGCTCCAACGATCTGGTGGCCCTGGGCGTGATGCAGGCCTGCGAAGACTTGGACCTGCGGGTGCCCGGCGACATTTCCGTAGTGGGCTTTGACGACGTGATCCAAAACGCCCGGCCGGCTTTGACGACGATGAAAATTCACTGCTCCCAAATGGGGGTGCAGGCGGCCAAGCTGCTGTACGACCTGATTCGAGGCGAGCTGTCGACCCCGGCGAAGATCGTCATATATCCGGAGCTTCGCATCCGGGAGTCGACGGCCGCTCTCGAGTAAACGGGAAGGAGGGAGGCCAGGTCAAAACCGAAGACTGCGGCGCATCACCGCTTAGAGGTAGACCGACCATGTGCTTGTGGTTATGCCGTGCTGAGTCCTTACAGAAACGGGGGATGAAGCGATGCGCACCGGACATCTTCTCCGAGCAGCGGTGGTCTTCTGCGTGCTCGTCTGCATCGGCGCCTCCGCCTTCGCAGCCGTCGAGATACGGTACATGGCCAATCCGCGCATGACGGCTTTCGGCGACGATGTGAACGAGCTCCTCGTCGAAATTTTCAACGAGTTAAATCCCGATATCAAAGTCGTGTACGAACCGGCCACGGCCGCCTGGCAAGACCGGGCCACTGTGCAGATGGCGGCGGGCTCGGCTCCCGATGTCATCGCCGGCTTCGATCACTGGTTCCGGGCTTGGCTCGATCAAGGACAGGCCCTCGACCTGCTTCCGTACCTTCCCTCAGGCTATCTGGACGACTTCGTTCCGAGTCACATCCGGCTTTTCCATATCGACGGCAAACAGTACGCCCTTCCTCTGTACACCGGTATCTCCGCCCTTTATTACAACCAAGACATGTTTGAAGCGATCGGCCTCACCCCGCCCGATGAGACGTGGGATTGGGACGATCTGCTCGACGCCGCGCGCAAACTGACAAGGCGCGACGAAACGGGCATGGTCACCACCTACGGCACCGACGTGCAGGTGGCGTGGGACCGGGTCATTTTGTGGATTTGGGAAAACGACGGCGAGGTGATCGAGGAAGGCCAATTCGTAGGCAGCCACGTCACGTTCGATGCACCCGAGGTCGTCGAAGCCATTCAGTTCCTGCAAGATTTGATCCACAGCCACGAGGTTGCGCCGAGCTGGATTCAGTTGGGCATGGATCCGTGGGTCGGTTTTTGGCGCGGCGATACGGTGGCCATGTGGCAGTCGGGTTCCTGGGACATCGCGAACACGTTGCAGCAGGCGCCTTTCCAGTGGAACGTGAGCGTGCGGCCGCGGGGACGGAACGGCACGGCGGCGGCTGTCCACACGAGCGACGGCATTATGGTTTACAAGGGCACGCCGCATCCTGAAGCCGCGGCGCGGTTTGTGCAGTTTCTCACGAGCCGCGACGCGCAGGAGATCTTGATGTACCAAGCCAACCTGCAGCCGGCCCGCCTGAGCCTGGGGATCGATTATGCGA
Organism: Bacillota bacterium; assembly: GCA_012522135.1. Taxonomy (GTDB): domain Bacteria; phylum Bacillota; class Limnochordia; order DTU080; family JAAYLA01; genus JAAYLA01. Next base: position 3,977 of record JAAYLA010000274.1, read on the forward strand.
CGGCCACGGCACCGGCTCGGCAGGGGATCAACATGGGGGTGTTCGTCGAGCAAACGGCCTACGCCCGGCCCGCTCCCTTCTTCAC
>JAAYLA010000275.1 GCA_012522135.1 Bacillota bacterium
CGGTTACACGTACACGACGGGCCTAGGCGAACCGGTGCGCCTGGCGGTGCTCGGCGAGATGCCACCGGAAGCCGCTCTGGAGGAGGCTCGCCGGCGCGTGCAACTCCTGCTGGACGACTTTTGGCAGCAATAAGGCGTAGCAGTGTGAAAGCCGGGAGGGCGACGCGTACACTTAAAGTCGTCCTCCTTTCTCCTGTCTAGCGACCCTTTTTTTGCAGTGTTTCGTTGGAGGCCGACAATATGCAGAAAGAAAAAGTCATTGTAATCGATGTAGACCGCACCATAGCACGTGAACGTCAACCTGGTCAAAGCTACGCTGATCTGGAGCCCATTTGGAGCGTCCTGTACAAGCTGAGGGAATACCACAAGCAGGGCTACTACATTATTCTGTACACGAGTCGTGAAATGAACAAGTACAACCGCAACGTCGGCAAAATCCTGGCGCGTACGGCCCCGGTCTTATTCGACTGGCTCAGTCGTTACGACGTACCCTATGACGAGATTCACTTCGGCAAGCCCTGGTGCGGCACGAAAGGTTTCTACGTAGACGACAAAGCCATACGTCCCGGTGAATTCGCGCGCCTATCCGAAGACGAAGTGTACCAACTGCTGCAAGACGACAAAGCTGCCTTGCAGCAAATGGAGCAGGAGGCTTCACCCGACGGCAGCGCTGCGGCCCGTTGAAGCGTCTTCAGCCATACGTCGTACTAGACCAACACGCAATAGTTAGGAGATACACGATGCGGATTGGAACATACAACATCTTTCAGTTCAAGGGTTATCCGGAAGAAGAAGCCGGACAAGCCTTGGGCCCCTTAGATAACCCGGCGCGCGTCGAACACTTCCGTCGCGTCTTCGAAAAGCTCGACTGCGACATTCTGGCGCTGCAGGAGGGCGGCGCGCCAACTCATATGCTGCACGAACTCGCATCTTCCTTAGGCAGACACCTAGCGACCATCCCGTCGCCTGGCAAATGGCCCGGCCAGGTGCTCTCACGCTATCCGATTCTCGAGTCGCGTACATTCAGCCATTTTACCTGGGACGTACCGGTTCCCCCGCTCAGCCGGTGCGCAGGCGCCGTACGCGTCCAACTGTGCGATGCTCACCGCATGTGGGTGTTTGTCCTTCATTTGCATCCTTCCGATGGTGAAATACGGAAAGTGGAAGCCGACATCGTCTGCCAATGTGTCGAGCAACTGCTCCGAGAGGAAGACGAGATGGTCATCCTAGGCGATTTCAACTGCGAACGTGACGAGCCCGTCCACGTAAGGTTGGCAAGCCTAGGATTCCTCAACGCCATGGAAGCCGTCGGAGGCGGCCTGCGTCCTACGGTTGACACAGCAGGCAAGAAAATTAAGCGCGCCATCGACCATATTTACGTCAGTCCCCATCTGGCAGACCGCCTGATCGCGGCTCGTGTCGTAGACACCCTCGGCTTCCGCCACGACGAGCCGAGGCAGCCGGGAACGTGGGATCACTCCGATCACCTTCCGGTCATCGTCGATCTGCGTTAGGCTCGAACCGTCTTCAGCGGCGACAAAGCATGCCGGAAATTGCAGCCGTCGGAAGCAAGCGCTCCGGCGGCTATTTTGCCTCGGCTACCGGTAGATGTGCAAGTGCAAACGAGGGTTCCGGGAACATTGCGAGAACGATGCATTCAATGAAACGTAAGCGTCAACTTGCCCACACCTTCCTGGCGTCGTGAAGGTGCTGTTGGGCTCATGCTGATCGGCGTGGCGGGAGTGGAGCCTTAGGAGATGACGGACGATCCTAAGAAGAACGGAGGGAACACCAGTGTCAAAGCGGTTGCACCTGATCGGGTTTGCGGCGCTCCTCATGGTCGCCTGTCTCCTCTCCACTACATGGCCCGCAATTGTCGCCGAAGAGGGCGTCATCTACTACATCCTAACCGAAGACAACGAGATTACCCTGCGCTACCCGATCCGTATGGGCGGCGAGGTCTTGACGCGGGAAGTGTTTGAGACCCTGATGATCCATAAAGTCGATCGACTCAACGAAATCGCTGAGAAGTACGGCGCCAAGTGGACGCACATGACGGCCGTTGGCCCTTGGTTCATGGCCAGGTACGCGGAGGAGCAGTCCGCCGATTGGGAGGGGCTTTACGATGCGCTCATCGAGCAGGTACGTCGAGGCTCCGCAGCCGGCCACGAGTATGCGGTGCATCCCCACGCCCACTGGGACCCACGCACGTCGCTCAACGCAGCCATCTGGGATCCCGAGAAGAACGGGTTCGTAGACAGTTGGGAAGACTACCTCTCGTGGACCATGGGCTTTATGAAGGTCGGGGACTTCGACGACCTTGAATCCTCCGCCGGCTACCTGTACGACCACAAGCGCCGCATCATGGAGATCACACGCCGCGAGACGGTGGTCCACCGGTCAGGCGGGTGGCAGTTCGGGAACACGCCCGAGCAGCAGATCATCTCCCTAACCGCCCTAAAGATGAACGGTATTTTGGCCAACAGCGACGCCGACGCCAACCTGACCCTGAGCGGCAACGCAGGTCGCCCGTTCCAGGAATCGACCTACTTCACCGCAATCGACAGCATCAACGAACGTTCGGTGTCGTCCAAAGAATACGGGACGCTGGAGTTTACGCCCAATCCTCTGCCGATCCTCTCCTTTGAGTCCAATAGCCTCGCACAGTTGAATCAAAAAGTCGATCAAGCGGTTGCGGCGTACACCGATCGCTCCGGCCGCATCAAACCGGGGATACACTTCATCACCGGCTTCGGGCATGCCAAGAACATCATGGGCGGCGACGGCACCTGGAGTTCCCTGGAAGGCGGCCAATTTGACGTAATCGACCAGCACCTCGCCTACGTGTTCGAGAAGTACGTCAACATAGAAAAGCCGTTGATCCGCTTCGCAACTGCCACCGAAGCCGTTCTCGAGTACTACGACTATTACTCCGAACGCCCGGTTGCGGTGCGCGGCGACGAGGAGCGCCAGGTCGCCGACCGCTTCTTCGAATATCCCATCCGTGTTCTGGGGCGCTTCGGACCCGAGTTTGCCGAAGCCGAGGTGCAGCCTCCAATCTGGTGGGATGCCCGGACCGACATCGCGAAGGTTGAGATCCTGGAGGGCGGTGAAGTGATCGCCGTCCACGACAGATTCGAATCGTCCTATCCGTATCTCGCTTTCCCGGTGAAGCCCAGAACCAAGGATCAATCGAGCAAGGACTTCAATTACTCGATGCGCGTCTACTTGACCGAGAGTGCGCCGATCTAAGCCGTAAGCCGCACGCAAGAACCGGTCCCCACGCGGCAGGAAAAGAGCGGGCACCGCGTCCAGGTGCTCCGGTGCCCGCTGCGCATGGGTTTCACTGATCGGCCGGTGGTGGATCCGAGAAAGAGACTGTCCCGTGGGTGGGACAGCCTTTCTGGACGAATGACCGCGTCTTCATTGGCTCAGGGCAGCCCAGAGCCGTGCGGCTTCGGCCAGACCCTCCTCGACGCTGATTTCTCCCCTCATCACCTTGACGTACTGGTCATGCCACTCCTTCATGACCTTGTCTGGGTTCGGGTAGACCGGATACGGACGCATCACATCCATCGACATGTACATGTACCGGGTGAGGGGTAGTTCGGCCACGTAGTCGCTCACCGTGGAGCGACGCGGCGAGAGCGTGCCGTTATGCATGTGCATGTCGACAAGTGCCTGGGCCGACGTCAGCTCCTGGATAAACCGCCAAGCGAGCTCCTTGTTCTTCGACGCAGGGTGGATGCCAAGCCAGTCGGTGAAGACCACTGATGCAGGGCCACCGGCGCCGGCCACCTGCCAGAACGCAGCGACGTCGTCCATCTCGCTGCGGAGCGGGCCGTGGAACTCGGAAGGCACCCACGGTCCGGCAAGGTAGATGGCGCTGGCGCGACGCGAGAACGCCAGGTTGCCCCAGTCATCGAAGGGCAGTTCGGTAGCCGGTCCAACCACGGCATCGCGGAGGTCGACCACGAAACGCAACGCCTCCCGGCCCGCCGGCGAATCGAAGAGCGGCTCGAGCGTCTCCTCGCTTACCAGCTCGCCGCCCGCCTGCCACAGGTACACCACCCAGTCTTGGATTGCACTCCACTGATCGCCCGGATTGATGCGCTGCAGGCTGTACCCGAACTGGACGAGCGTTTCGCCATCGTACCTCGAGAGTCGTCTGACCGCGTTGAGCAGCTCGTCCCACGTGGAGGGCGGCTGCGTGGCGTCGAGACCGGCCTCCTCGAACAGACTGATGCGGTACCACCAGATGCGCGGAGCCGTGTAAAAGGGCACACCGTAGTGCACGCCTCGGAACGTCGAGCTGCCCCACGTGGCGGGGAAGAAGTCGTCCGCTTCCTCCCAAGCCGCGAGCTCTTCGTCGATCGGTGCGATGAGGTTGTTCTGGACGAGCTCCAGGATATGCTCGGCGCCGCTCATGAAAACGTCAGGCGGTACGCCCCCAGCGGTCCGGACCACAAGACGGTCTAGCCGATTCGCCCAGTCGACGTTCTCCAGCTCGACGGTGATCCCGTACTTGGCCTCAAACGACGGAACGATGTTCTCCCGGATGTACGAAAGGGCGCGGGCATCGACGCCGGTCAGCTGGACAACGAGCGTTTCATTGGCGAAGGCCGTGCCCGACGCCAACAACAGAAGGGAGAAGCACACGAACGCAACGATTCGCTTGCAGATCATTCCCGTCTGCCGCATTCTCGTTCACCCCATGCTTCTTGTGGTATTGTGGCGCTGACCTCGGTTCGCGTCGTCTCCGGGCGACACGGCTCCGTCGAGCCGCCCGGGTCGCCTGCCGGAGGCGACTGGCTACGGTGCTCGGGGCGATGTCCCCGATAGTCTCCCTCCGCCAATGTGTTAAGCCGATCTCACCTCCTTGCGTGCCGTGTGGTCAGGGGCGGAGCGTAGGCAACGTTCCTGGTCGATCCGTCGACTCACGCACGGTAAGCTCCACGGGTAGGATCACCTGTTGCCGGTGCGTGGCGGGTGTGCGCCCTTCGATACGGTCCAACAGCAGCCGGGCCGCGGCCTTGCCGAGACCAACGGCGTCCTGCCGCACCGTCGTTAGCGGAACGGGCGCCGTCGCGGCAATGTCCTCGTCATCGAAGCCGGTAACGGATATTCGCCCGGGCACCGGTACCCCAAGCTCGTCCAACGTGACGAGCAGCTTCAAGGCAATCTCGTCGTTCTCGGCCACGAGCGCCGTAACGTCCGGTTGTTCGGAAAGCTGCGCTGCGAGCCACTCGCACCAATCGGGAACGTCCGGGGCCGGCCATGTAAGCAGATCGGAGGCCGCAACGCCGGACTCGTGCAGTGCAGTCTGGAAACCCAGGTGCCGCTCCTCAACCGAGGTCACATTGCGCAGCCGCTCGTCACCGGCAACGAAGGCAATGTGCTTATGACCGAGGTCCAGAAGGTGCCGGGTAACCAGGTAACCGCCCCGAAGGTTGTCCGACTGGGCGCAGTCGATGGGCAAGCCCCGGTAGAAGCGGTCGATCAGGACGATCGGGAAACGGCTCAAGTACAGCCGCACGATCTCCGCGTTCACAAACTGCCCGACGGCGGGCCAGACAATGATGCCGTGGACTCCGGCCTCGCTAAGGGAACGCACCGACTCCTCCTCTTCCCGGTACGTCCCCGCGCTGCGGAATACCAGGTGATACCCCGCCTCGACCAACACCGACTCGACGCCCATCACCACGCCCGTCGAATAGGCGCTGCGCAGGTACGGCACGACGACCCCGATGGCCTGCACCGGTCCCCGTTCGGGCGGACGCGGCCGCTCGCTCACAAACGTACCCTTACCACGAACGCGGTAGACCCACCCTTCCCGTGCGAGCTCGCTCAGAGCCTGCTTTGCCGTAATGCGGCTGACGCCGGCCATGCGAGCGAGTTGGTGCTCCGATGGAACTCGATCGCCCGGCTGAAAGTCTCCGCTCCGGATGCGCTGTAGGAGTTGCTGTTTCAGTTGGAGATAACGCGGCATTGATTGATCCATCTTGGCTGCCTCGCAGATATATCAAGTTGACACTATACAACTCCTTCTTGATAGATCATCTTTTCCACACAATCGTCGATCTCCCTCCCATAAGTAGCATATTATCGCGAAAAAAGTTGATATATCAAGCCGCGGTGCCACCTTGACTTACCAGTGCACAAGACCAAGCGGGTGTCGAAATGGCTGGAACTGGAAGGAAATCGGGTCCGTTTGCGCGTAAAGGGACCACCCGCATGGGAACGGCCGGACCCGGGAACAGAAAAACCCCTACTCAGGGGGTTACGCCAAATTCTTCCAACTACGGAGCCCGTCCCGAAGAGGGTGGACTTCCTGTCTATCTTGGAACTCCGACCTCTGATACCCGTCGGCGGGGCAATCCAGCGCGTTTCCACAGGGCGTGATGCCCGGGTACAGAATCCCATCCTGGTTCTGACGGGTGGATTACGCCGCTACGGCCCACGGGATGAACATCCTGTTTGGCACCATCCTCGGAGCGGGGGCGGTCAATAGAAACGACGCTTACGAAATGGCAGCACGCCAGCGATTCGGCAAGGAGTGTTGAGTTCCGCCAAGTGGAGAGGCCGCGGGCCGAGGTAACGAACGACATGTACGCTAGGCACACATAAGGTACGGGCGCCCCGGCTAACCGGGGCGTCCACTTCGATAGTATCAATCTCCCAGTCATTGTGCTCCGGACCGTGCGCGTGGAAGACGATGTATTGCCCGTCCGGCGACCAATTGGGGAAGCGGTCCTCTGTTTCGACTGTGGCAATCGCGTGCTCGTTAGTACCGTCGATATTGATATAATATAAATATTAGATTTTGCGCAGCCCGTTGCGGGTCGATTCAAACGTGATGCGGCTACCGTCCGGCGATACTCTAG
>JAAYLA010000276.1 GCA_012522135.1 Bacillota bacterium
CGGCAGGCACGATCGATTCTCCGGGCGCCCGGATGCCGTTCTACGAACCGGGCATCGAGGGCGTCCTGATGAACGGAAAGCCGGCTCGTGCTGCACAGTCGGGTCCGGGCTGGATCCAGGTCTTCATTCCGGAAGGTTTGCATGCGGTGGAATTCGTGACGGAGACACCGGTTAGCGAAGGGAGCGATTGACCCGCTGTAAACGATCGCCTTTTCTCTTCGGACCGGCCTCGGCGTACGGGGCCCGGACCTCGCGACGTAGAGATAGGATTTGGGAGGAGGGTCCAACGATGAACCGAAGCCTGACAACGATTTGGCGCACGAGCATCTGGATCTTGGCTGTTGTTCTTGCCGCATCCTTTGGCGCGGCGGCTCAACGGATCGAGATCGTCCACATGCGGGATCCCGGACACGCCGGCGAATGGGGCGAATGGGTGGAAGCCGCCGCCCGGGCCTTTGAAGCTTTGCATCCCGACGTAAAGGTGACGATCTTGGTGTCGGCAAGCCGAGGCGAGCAGCAAGATAAAATCGTCGCCATGCACGCCACGAACACGCTGCCGGACGTGATCGAGGTCTTCCCAGCGGGCCACTACCAATTCACGCAGCACGGAATTTTCCAGTACCTCGATCCGTTCATGGAAAAGGAGCAGGACTTCGGCTGGGATCAGTTCTTTCCCACCGCAGACCTGGCCGCCCAAATAGCGGAGGATCAAGAAGCCGTCGGCGCGCACTGGTTCCTGCCGATCTCCATGTGGACCACGGCATACCGGTTTAACGAGGACCTTTTCGAGATGGCCGGTCTGACGGTTCCGTCTCGCCTCGACCACCACTGGACGTTCGAAGAAGCCGTGGCGATCGACCAAAAGCTTACCCGCATCAACGACGAAGGCATCATCGAGCAGTTCGGCGTGGACATCCGCTCCGACCACCGCTCGATCGTCTGGTTCCACAACGCGGGCGCATGGCCTGTCGACCGGTACGTACATCCTACGGAAAGCCGTCTGCTCGACCCGGGAGTCCGGGAAACGTTGGAGCTCTTGAACACTGTGTGGAGCTATCGGCTGAATTTGCCCCAGGAGCCCGGCGCGCCGTGGGCGGCAAGGCTGGCCGGTCCCGACTTCACGCGCAACTACCTTCTCGCGGGTGAAAGCTTCGCTTACAGCTTCGGTCCGAATCCGAAGAAGGTGCGGGGCGGCAGCGAAAACGTCACGGTAGGCGTCGCCATGGGTGCGCAGACACAGCATCCTGAAGTTGCCTGGGAGTGGATGAAGTTCCTCGCCACCGAGCAGGCCCGCTCCCGCATCGAGATGACCGGAAGGCCCGTTCCGTGGGCGCCGGCGGCCCGGGAGTACCAGACGCTCTTGCTCGATGCCTCGGAGTGGGAGTACATGTGGATCGAGATCATGGCGAGTCCCGACAGCTACGAGCGGCCCGTCTGGAGCAGCGACGTGCAGGCCATCCTGACCGGCCTGATCCGCACGGTAGCCCGCGGCGAGCAGGCCATCGGCCCGGCGCTCGAATCGGCCCACGCCCAGATGCAGGCCATCTTGGCGGCGGGGCGGTAACCCGAGGGACGCTGGCCGGACGCGGCGGTCGCCCGGCGAGCACGGAAGGCCGGCGCGGATGGCCGGCGGCGACGGGCACACGAGCACACGCTGCTAGCCTTGCCGAGCTGCATGCGCGTTCATTACATTCGCTCGACCGATGCCAGGCGACGCGTATGCAGCTCGCTTGCCTTTGCAGCGCCGCGGCGACCACCGCACGCTCAATGCAGCGCCGGCCAGCGCCACGGGGGCATCAGAAAAGGAACAGCCTGGTCCCACGCAGACCGCTCTCACTCGACGATCCGCACCGTATAAGCAATGCCCTCCCGCCGTGCGGGAAAGTCGACGCGCAATAGACCGCACAGGCCCCGGCGGTTCTCGAAGCCCATGGGCAGATCCAACAGGAAAGAGGCCTCGGCGTCCCACGTCACCGCCACCACTTCGTCGCCGTGGCGAAAGCGTACGCCGGACGGACCGGCCTCAACTTGCGTCTGCGTGCCCGTACCGGGGTCCTTCAAATACGGGATCAGCAAGCTCTTGTAGTCGGTGCGGCCGGGCGTGCATTCGTCTACGTGTACGCCCTTGTCGTCAATCGATACGGCCATGCGGTACGTATAGTGCGCCCCCTTGGCCCGGCCTTCGAGCACGAGGCTGAAGGGTTCATCGCCACGCCGCAAACCGTCTACCAGGGCGAAGTCATAGCCGCACAGAACGTCGAGGTTCCCGGTGCGCCCCTCTTCGCTCCGGCACGCCATTCCGATATTCAGGCGCTGGCCACTGTCCATGCGCCGCACGCTCGAGACGAAATGAAACCACCGCCCCGGGCCGAACGTCAAATCGACCAGGCCGAAGGCGTCGTAGTTTCGTGCGGGAAAGGCGTTCAAGTGCACGCTGTAGGGGCCGCGGTGCACGAGGGCCCGGTACGTCGGATCGCCTTCGATCAACACGCCGTCGGGCCTGGCCAGATCCTGGGGACAAGGAGATGCGCCGAAGCCCGAACGCACCGCCGAAGCGAGAAAGCCCAAGGCCAGGCTCGAGTAGTGGGCGTCTGCCGTGTAACCTTCGTATCCCACGCGGTAGGCGGGCGGAAGACAGTTTTCGACGGGACTGAACGGGCCGTCGGTCCGCTGCCAGCGTTGAAGCGACGCCAAAGCCCGCCAAGCTGCTCGCCGGGCCTCGTCTGCACGCACCGGATCGGTATCGGCGTAGAAATTCGCTACGTTGGTGAAGTAGGCGCACTGCGCCCCGAGCGTCCAGGTTTGGCCCGTGCTGCGATGCGCCGACGCCAACGACCCGTCGGAAAGCTGCACACCGAGACTCCTGCGAAAGCCCGTCTCCATGAGCCGCTCAAGGTCCGCCCGGTGCCGGCCGTCGTAGCCTGCCAGCAAGATGTCGGAAAGATGCACCCGGGTGAAAAGGTCATAGGAGTTGGGATGGCCGCCCTCGTGGTAGAAACCCTTTTCCAAGTCGAGGTGCGTCGCGAAAAAGGGATCGAGCCAGGCGTCGAACTGTTCCAGCGTGAACGGCGACAGGCCCGAGCGCATGCGCAACCACTCGCCGCTGAGCCACACTGCGGACCAGTTCGACGGCGGCCGGGACGCGAAACTGGCCAAAACGTCGACGGCCGCGATCTGCCGTGCCAGATCATCCGCCTCCGATACGCCGAGCTCCCGCAAGATCAGGTAACTCTTCAAAATCGGAGGCCAGAAAAAATCCCGGTGGTTCGTGCGGGATGCGCCGAGTCCATCGCGCCGGAAGGAAGACAAGGTGGCGGGAAGACTGGGGTCGCTCACGTGGGCCAAGGCTGCACGCAGGCCACGCACCGCCTGTTCGCTATGGACGTCGCAACGCTCCTCGGGTCCGTACCGCGCGAGCACCGCGTGGCAGAAGGCGTGGTACGGAGTGCCGTATTGCGTTGGTTCGCCGAACACTACATCGTGCAGCTCGCCCGAAGCCTGTAGGTACGGCACGAGGCTCTCGACGCCGGCCTGCAACACTTCTACTGGCCGCTTCACGTTCACGTTACATGCCACTCTTCCCACCATCCTCATGTGATAAATCCGCACAAGAATAGGGCCTGCCGCGTGCGCCAGCCCACGGTGACCGCTGCAAGACTTTTCCTGCCACCCGGTCACTCGCATCATAGCGCACGGGCAAGCCCGCTCGCAACCGTCACTCGGTTCCGTACAGCCTGTCGAGGGCCACCTGGTGTACTTCCGCCATGCGGACGACCGCTTCGCCGGGGCTGATCGTCTGGTTCAGTGCGTCGCGGATCAGATTGGCGAGGCCGGTGCGATTGCCCAGCAC
>JAAYLA010000277.1 GCA_012522135.1 Bacillota bacterium
ATGCTCCTCGTGGTACACGCCGGAAACCCCAAGCCCGGTAGCCGTTGCCAGGAACCAAGCGTCCGGGTTCACTCCGGAAGCGGCGTTCTTTTTCTGGGCCAGCCGCCCGCCCTTAGAGTAGCTGTAGACGATAAACACGCTGAAACCGTCTCCGGCATTGAGCTCTTCAGCATGGGGAACCCGCAAGAAGGTATCGCTCGCGTTGAAGCGAATGGCGGGCTGGCCGCTCAGCCAGGAGGCGACGAACAGGGGCTCGGTGAGGTCCTCGGCCACCGCGTCGTTGCCCCTGCCCGACTGGTCTCGCCATGCGGTCACGTACCCCACGGCGTCCTTTTCTACGCCCTCATCCGCCCTGAGCCACAAAACCAGGCCGTTTCTGGGGACGGCAGGATCAGCAGCTTGCCCGTGTACCATCGTCGCGACACCCAAGAAGAGCGTCACCAGCACAGCCCACCATGCAAACCTTTTCATTGCAAACTCTCCTTTCCGAATGACGTTCCGACCGATGTCTCTACTGCGGCAGAACGACATACGTAGAATGTTAAAATCTCATTCGCTGGCAACGAACCAGCTGTCCCTTGCAAGTCCCACTGGGCCGGTTTATCGTGATGAACAGCTAGCCTCCCCGATTCAGACAACGTGCCAGCGTTGGCAGCGGTCGGCGAAGTGTCGTGTGCTTGCGAAGTGTCGTGTGCTTGTTGTTAACTCTGTTTAGCATCTCACCACCAGACAAGGTTATTGGGAAACACAGAACGATGTTCTGTAACAATCAACTTCGTTGCATATTGATGGACTCCTGCTGGACCGTGAGACGTTCGCAGACCGGTTTGGCAGGGAAAGATTCAAGCCCGAGAAACCCCGGCGGTGCGCAGAAGGTACAGCGCCCGGGAAAGTCGAATAGCGTGGCGAGAAGAATATAGAACGACGTTCTTGCACAAGAAACACCACCTAGGGCTTTGGTGACTTAGCACTATGGGAAACGAGGGAGCATGTTGAGTCACAACGCAATTACAACGGATAACGCACGGTTCGAAGGCGTGATGAGTCTACTCCTCACGCCCTTCCACGAGGATCTTTCCATCGATTGGACGGCGTACGAGAAGTACGTGGAATGGCAGCTGCGCTGGGATCCCCACGGTTTTTTCGCGGTGTGCGGAACGAGCGAGATGAAATGGCTCACCTTACCTGAACGCCTCAAGCTCGCACGCCTGGCCGTCAAACACGCCGGAAACAAGCCGGTAGTGGCAACGGCCAACTTGGAGCCCGACGTATCGGAGCACGAGGATGAAATCGCGCAAATGATCGAGACGGGTGTGTCCGGGATCGTGTTAGTTCCTCCCCCGGGTCTGGGCGAAGATCCGCCTGCCCTGGAGGACTACTACGCCCGCCTGATCGAGGCTGCCACCGTTCCCGTCTTCCTTTACGAGTGGCCACAGGTACAACCCTATCTCCTTGACCCGGATATTTTCGGCCGGCTTGTAGCAACGCACGGCCTCGCAGGGATCAAAGATACGACGTGTACCCTCGAAGGAGTGCGGGCCAAGATCGAGGCGGCTCCGGGAGCAATCGTTTATCAAGCCAACATGCCATACTTATTGGATGCTGTGCGGTCCGGTGCCCGTGGCATCATGGCAGTCACGACAGCCGCCTGCGCGGATCTGGCCCTAGCCTTTTGGAAGAGCGCCACGGAAGGAGACGACACGCAGGCTGAACGGTACCACTACCAACTCGTAACCCTCGACGCCGTCCAACGGTTCGGGTATCCGGCTACGGCCAAGTATTTGGCCGGCCTGCGCGGCGTGGACATCGGGGTTGCCTGTCGCTGGCCCATTCCCTTCCCCAAGGAGGCAGCCAAGG
>JAAYLA010000278.1 GCA_012522135.1 Bacillota bacterium
GGGCGCTCACTCGTAAAGCGCCCGCACCGCGCCAGCAATTTCCAGAATCGCCTGTTCGGCCGGCATCACGTTCTTCATGATATTGTCCCGCACGGCCGGGATGATCAGGTTCCGCGCCTCGTTCACCTTCTCCATAAAGGTTTCCGGGCTCAGCACGCTATCCATCATGCCCGTAGCGAAGTACAGCATGCTCTTATCCGGATACATCGCGGCGTAGGCGGGGAAGAGGGAACGCCGCACCGGCGCACGGCCCATGATTTGCATGTCCGCGAGCCCGCCTGCTTGCGACGTGAGGTACTTCACAAAACGCCAGGCTTCTTCGGGATGTTTCGTATTCGCACTGATGCCGAACATGTCGGAGGCTAGGTAGTGGCTGCGGGTGCCGCCCGGTCCGACGGGCCTCGGTGCGAGATCCCACTCGAAGCTGCCGGCCACCGCGTCTTCTAACCGGTTGAGCCAGCCCGTCGCCATCCACAGGTTCATCGCCGAGAGGCCACGGTGGAAGTGGGCCTGGGCGCGATCGTCCATCGGCGGCGTAATCTGGTGCTTCCAGATGAGATCCTGCAAGAACTGGAGCGCGTCAATCGACTCGGGCTGATCGAGCATGAAGCGGGTGGGATCATTCGGAATGTCGAATACGGCGCCTCCTGCCGCGTGAATCCAAGCCGCACCCCGGGCAGTGGGCTGGTGGAAGCTGTCGTCGTCCAGGCCCCACACCACGATGTTGCCTTCGGCATCGCGGCGGGTCAGCTTCTTGCCGATGTCGACCAGCGTATCCCACGTCCAGTTGCCCTGCGCGTCGAGCTCGGAAAGATAGGGGATGCCCGCCTCGGAGAAGTAGTTCTTGTTGTAGTACATCAAGAACAAGTTGGCATAGCTGGGAATGCCGTACCGCATGCCTTTGCGCGGGCCGTACACAAGCTCGCCCGCTGCCCAGCTCACCGGGAAGAAATCGTTGAGATCCTCCTCGGTGAAATCCCGCTCGACGAAGGGCCGTAGGTCGAGCAGGAAACCGTTGTCGGCGAGGTCTTTGGCCGTGGCGCCCCACATCTCCGTCACGTCGGGACCGACGCCGGCCGCGATCAGTACGGGAAGTTCGCTTAAGCTCTGGGCGACGTGCCATTCGACCCGGATGTCGGGATTTTCGCGCTCAAATTCTGAAATCCATCGTTCTACGAGTTGCGATTGTAGTTCGCCGCCCCGGAAAAAGAACGTGATGGTGACCGGTTCCTCCGCTGCTGCCCAGACCGTGCACAGCACGAGAGCGAGTGCGATCACCGCAAGCCGGCCGCGAATCGGTCTCGCTTTCCGCATGGGAGTTGCCCCCTTTGTATGAAGTCCCGATAACGAACCTCGATGAACCAGGCTGTCTTGTGTACGCCGCCGTACCACCTCCCGACCGCACTGTCGCGTCGGAGAAACGGTTCGCTGCGTTCGTCGCCCGTCCCTTTGCGGTTTTACCAAATTTCATTGCGGCGGCCGCAAGGAACCGGAATCCGGTCGGGGAAAGGCGAAGGTGTGGACGGAGAGGCAGAGCAGGGAGGAAAGCAGATGGTGGAGCAAA
>JAAYLA010000037.1 GCA_012522135.1 Bacillota bacterium
CCGAGTTTAAGCAAGTCATGCGCGGCCTGGGCTTTCAACTCATCAATAAAGTGAAAGTGCCGGGCGCCAAGGACGTGCGCGAGAAGTTTCTAATATACAGGTACATGCCGCACGAGGACACCGTAGGCAATCCGTGACGGGAGGCCGAGACCACGGGCGATAACGGGCAGATGAGGGGCGAGCTGCGGAGCCTTCTCGTGATCGCTCACAGGGGCGCCGCAGAATACGTGCCTGAGAACACCACTTCCCGGCATTCCGAAGCAATTTATTCAAATTGGCCGTATGTGTTATGCGTGGCAGTCCGCTCTACTTTGGTTGTTGCGCGTTCGGTGCAGAAGGCAGGTAGAAGCATGTCCCGGGTCCGGTTAGGCGTTCCGTATTTCCTGCGTACCCGCAGCATCGACCACTTCCGGCGTGACCTGGAAGACATCGTCGGTGTGGGTGCCACGTACTTGGTGCTCATCGTGACCGACTTTGATCTCCTGTTTTTCCGCGATACCCTCTACGACATGGTCCAGGAGGCAAAGGGCGCCGGACTGGAGGTGCAGCTGGACCCGTGGGGGCTCGGCGGCGTCATCTGCACCCCGTACTCGGTTTTTCCCGCGGCCCACCCGGAAGCGTGCCAGGTGGCGTCCGACGGTTCGCCGGTCGGCCGCGGCTGTCCCACGCACCCGACTCTTCTCGCATTCATCGAGCGCTGGGTGGACGCAGCCGCTGCCCTGGGCGCCGATGCAGTCTTTTGGGACGAACCGCAGCTCGGCGTTTGGGAACAAGGCGAGACCGTGGTTCGGTGGAGCTGCCGCTGCCCGCAGTGCCGGCAGGCATTTTCCGCTCGCTACGGAATGCCTATGCCGACCGAGTTGACGGACGAAGTGATCCAATTCCGTCAAGACGCCATCGCCCACCTCTTGCAGACGGCTATGCGCAGGGCGAAAGGCCACGGGCTGGAAAACTCCGTGTGCCTGCTACCCCGTGAACATCCCCGTTACGGCTTCGGCAACTGGGAACATATCGCGGGGCTGCCAGAACTGGACTCCTTCGGTACCGATCCTTACTGGACCGCCTCGCCCGGGCACGATCCGGCAAAGCTCGCCGAGTTCGACGCCTACATCCGCCGTTTCGCAGACAAGGTGATGGGGCTGGCCGGGACTGCGGGCAAGCGGCCCCACATGTGGGTGTTGGGCTTTCGCATCGCGAAGGGGACGGAAGGCGACATGGAACGGGCGGCCCGGGTAGTATGGGACGCGGGCATCCGCGATTTGGCCATTTGGGCGGATAAGTACGGCTGCGGCGACAACAACCGTTCAGGCGACCCCGAGGCCGTGTGGCGCACGGTGGCACGTATTTTCCGCAGCTGGCGGGTGCAAGCAGGCAGTTCGGGCCCTTGAGCGGGTAGTGCGATACGGGCTGGACGACGATGGAGAGATGTCGATGAAACTGATGGAGCGACTCACTCTCGAACCGTTTACCCTGATCGTCAGCTTGCCGAAGAACGACGTGGAGCTGGCTAAGGCTGCTTTGGATGCCGGCGCAGATGCGTTGAAAGTGCACATCCACGTCAAGCATAGGGCGAGCGGCACGCAATTTGGTTCATTGGCGCAAGAACTCCGGGCAATCGAGGCAATTTGCTCGCTGTCGGATCGGCCCGTGGGCCTCGTACCCGGCGATCGTCCCTTCGCCGAGCCGGACGAGCTGAAGCAAGCCCGGGACGTAGGCATCGATTTTGTGGACGCGTACATCCATCACTTGCCGGCGTATGCTTTGGGAACGTCGCTTACGGTCATGGCCGCGCTCGACTATACATTCACGCAGGCCGACGCGGCGATCTTGCATGAGCTGGACTTCGTAGACTGTATCGAGGCGTCGATTGTCCATCCGGAAGGATACGGCGCGCCTCTAAACGTCGCGGACCTGGTGTGTTACCGGCAAATCACCGCGGCCGGGGACAAGCCGGTGGTCGTACCGTCGCAGCGGGTCCTCGTACCGGACGAGCTGCGCTACTTGGCGGCCGTCGGCGTGCGGGGAGCGGTGCTGGGCGCGATCGTGACGGGTGCAACGCCCGGCTCTTTAGCCCAAGCCGTCGCGGCGTTTCGTAAGTCAGCCGATGCGTTGTGAACCATTGCCGGGCAGGTCGTGCAAGCGAGCGACCTAGCCGGGCTAAATTGCGCGCAAGGGGGTCGAAATCATGCGGATTTGTCGGAAGGTAGCGAGGCGCACGTCGTTGAGTTTTGGTGTCACAATCCTGGCAATGTTGTTGTTGATCTCGGCCGGCAGCGCCCAGCAGGTGACGGTGTACCATTGGCTGCGCGGCTCCGACGCAAACTACAACTTCATCGCCGCGCAAATTCCCGAATTCGAACGCCGCAATCCGGACATCAAGATCGAACTCATCCACGTCATACCCGCCACGGCGCACGAGCAGTACATGCTGGCGTTCGCGACGAACATGGACATCGACGTGCTGTGGACCAACCCGAACGAAAACTTGCAGCATTACATGACGAGCGGCTGGCTGTTGCCCATGGACGATCTCGTGGAAAAGGTAGGGCTCGACCTCGGCGATTTCTATCCTTCCATCGTGGACCTGGCCCGCTGGGAAGGGAACCTATACGGAATCCCGTACGCGGCGCTGCCTGCTCCCGCGCTGATCTACAATCCGAGCATGTTCGATCAAGTCGGCCTGGCTTATCCCGACCCGAACTGGACCTACGAAAACGAGTTTCGTGACGCGGCGCGCCGGCTGACCCGCGACGTCAACGGTGACGGCGTGTCCGATATTTACGGGTTCAGCCGTCCGGTCCACGGCGATACCCTTACCATCCTCGCCGCCTTCGGTGGACGGGTGCTGTCGGCCGACGGAACGCAGGTACTCGTCGACAGCCCCGGGACGATCAGAGCCCTTGAGTTTATGGACGCTATGGTAAACGAGTACGGCGCGATGCGGGCGGAGATTTCCGCGGCTCCGTTCCGGGCCGGGCAGCAAGGCATGGTGTTCGACGCGTATTGGAGCCTGCCCGCGTATGTCAACAACGTAGATCCGGGCGCCTGGCGAGTGACGATGCCGCCGTCGGGTCCCGAGGGACGCTACATGGTGTTCTATAACGGTTACTACTCCATCGCCCGCCAGTCGAAAAATCCGGAGGCGGCCATGCGGTGGATCCAATACTTGGTTTCGGAAGAAGTCGCCAGGGAATGGATTCGGGCGAACTTGAACCCCACCGCCCACGCTGCCGTGAACGCCGATCCCGAGTTCGTGGCAGCCGAGCACCATCGAGCCTGGATCGACCTGTACAGCGTGCCGGTCATCGAGTACACGATGCCCGCCAACTTCCGGGTGAATGAGGCCGTAAGCGTGTTTGAGAACGGACTGACCGCTATTTTGAGCCGGACGCAGTCGATCGGTACGGCGGTCGAGACCATGCGGCAGCAACTGGAGGCGATCTTGGCAGAACCGGTGCGGTGACGAGCGAGCGCGGGCTGCTGCTACCCACGGTGCAAGCATGTCCACACACGGCAGAGGCCCCCGAGCCGCGCCTTGGCCCGGGGGCTTGCCTTTGCCCCGCCGCCGCATAGGGGGCAGGTGCCGCTACTCGATTCCGTACACGTCGCGGAGCCTCGGCAGGATCATCTCTTCCAGCTGCTCCAGGGCGGTGTTGGCTGGGCTTACTCCCCAAGTGACTGAATCGGCCACCTGCTGGATGACGTTAAACACCGAGTTGTCCAAAGGCCAGGGCGAGCGGGCCGTCTCGATGCCGTACAGGAACACGTGGCGGTTTTCGGGCATCGTCGTCGAGGGCAACCACCGCTCGACGAGCACTTCACGGTGGGGCGGCACCATACCGGTAATTTCGACGAAAAGGTCCAAGGCTTCGGGCGAGGTGAAGTACTGCAGCACCTGCCACGTGGCTTCTTTGTTTTGCGAGGAGTTGAACATCACCCAGCCGCGGGAGTTGACAAAGGCCACACGTCCGGCCGGGCCGTAGGGCAAAGGCGCCACGTCCCAGCGGAATTCCTGGATATTCGTGAGGGAGGCGATCGTCAGCGTGTTGCTCAGGATCATGCCGACGTGCTGTCCCGGGAAGGCGACAGTGGATACGTGCTGGGTCAGGTGGCGCTGTCGATCCTGCACCGCTTCGCTGCGCACCAGGTCGTACATGTAATTCAGGGCGTTCGCCACTTCGGAACTGTTGCCGGTGAAGCGGGTCGGAGCCACCCAGTCGTCGACGAAATCACCCCCGAAAGCCCAGATGATCGTCAACCAGTTGCGGCCGGTGGGAATCTTGAAGCCGTGGCGGATGGCATTGCCGTCGTCGTCGCGCAGAAGAAGCCGCACGGCCCGCTCCCGCAGGTCGTCGTAATTCCAACCTTCTTCGGGCAGCGGCAAACCGGCCTCGAGCATCATGTCTACGTTGTAGAAGATGCCGGCAATTTGCAGCTCGATGGGCAGGCCGTAGAGCGCCTCGCCGATGCGAAAGAGGTTCAGGCTGGAAGGATAGAACGCGTCGTAATGGGGCGCCGCAGCGACGTAAGGGGCAAGGTCCTCCAATACGCCCATACGCGCTAATGCGGCGACGTACATGGGATCGCCCCAGCCGATGTCGAGGGGTACGCCGGCCGCGAGCAGCACTTGCATGCGCTCGAGGGGATCGCCTTGCATCGGGATAAACTCGATTTCAATGTCCGGATTCTCGGCTTCGAATCTTTCCTTTAACTGCCCGGCCCACTCGATGTACGCGGGGCGGATGTCCGACAAAATGGTCACCGTGGTCTTTTGGGCAGCTGCACCCCAGGCGAGGACACATAGCAGCACAACGCTGAAGCTAACGAGCGACAGACCGGATTTCCGGCGGCTCATTGGGATCACTCCTAACGGAAGGTTTCGTTGTGGAAGCGAGGCGCCGCGTCACGGTTCGACGCCCCGCGCACACGCCTTCTCACGTGTAGAGCGCTGCCTTGGGCTTCTTATCGGTACATGGGTCGGTTGCGCTGGCCGCTCACATAAACAGCGCGTTGTAGTCGGCGGCGGCCCGCTCGAGCGCCTCGTTGGGGGACATGTAACCGTCCATGGTCTGGCCGAGGACCCGCTCGAAGATCGAGTTCATGTGATGCGCGTACTGGCTGGAGAAGTATGCTTTGGTATGCGGCAACACCAGCTGGGCTAGGAGGGCCAGTTCGGGGTTGGCGTCCATCCAGGCGGCGGTAAGGGCGTCGTTGCGCGGCGGGATCGTCCGCACGAGCTCGTTGTAAACCGCGAGCCGGTCGGGCTCGCTGAGGAACGTGATGAACTCGAAGGCGAGCTCGGGATGTTGGCTTGTCGTCGTAATGGCCCACCAGTCGGTGTACGTGACTCCGGCCTGCACTTTGCGGGTCAGAGGCGGCGCCACACCGATCTCCGAAACGAGGTCCGGATCCAATTGGCGGATGGTGTTGAAGACGCCTGCGTTTCCGTACATCATGCCGGATTTCCCTTCGGCGAAGTTGACGCTCACGTCGTGGCCGATCAGATGCATCCTGGGAATCGGCGACACGTTCTGGGACCATTCGGCCAAAAACTCCAGGGTTTCTACCGCGGCAGGTGTGTTGAAGGCAGCTCGTGTGCCGTCGGGGGAAAGCATCTCCACGCCGTTCTGCAGGAAGAAGGGCAGTACGAAGTGGAGGCCCGCGGCGTATTTGCGCGCCTCGAATCCGACCCGGGTGATGTTGCCGTCGTCATCGTAGCGGTTCAGGCGCATGGAGTAGTCGTACAGCTCCTCCCACGTTGCGGGCGGTTCGGGAGGCAGTCCCGCTTCCGCAAATATCCGCTTGTTATAGAAAATTGTCCGCGGGCTGGTGACGGCGGGGATGCCGTAAGCCTTGCCGTCCCACACCACCGTCTCCCAGGCGCCGCGGACATAGTTTTGCCACTCGGGCCACTCCTCGAGGAAGTCGTCGATGGGCCGGGCGAAACCGTTTTCCGCGTACACGGCCCGGTACTCGGCGCCGCCCTGGATAATGTCGGGTGCGACGCCGCCTGCGAACGCCGCGACGAGCCGGTCGTTGAGCGCCGACCAGCTAATCTTTTCCCACTCGACGGTCACACCGGGGTGCTGCGCTTCAAACTGCGGAATCCACTCTTCGTCCAACAGGCGGTGTACATCGGCATTGCTGACCAGGATCCACACTTTGAGGGTCTGGGCCGAAGCCGCCGCCGCAACGAAAAGCAAGAGGACAAAGGCAAGGACGGCCTGGCTCAGGCCCGCCCGGCGAGTAGACGTTGCCGGCTTCATTCGCATCAGCTCCCCTTTTCTATTTTCGATCCCTTTTTATTGTAGGACACGGTTGTCTTGGCCTGTTTGCACGTTTGTCCGAATATGTTGCACGGTTGTCCAAAAAATCAAGGTGACGCGCCGGTCGGATGCCGGGCGATGTGACCCCTTTCCGGATTCGTGTGCCGGTGGATTCCGGCACCGGCCGGAATACCTAAAGAAGGAAATTTGCCCTCGACACGGAACTACTTCTTATGCACCCGGGTGCGCATCGCGGGATGGCCGTTACTACGCTTCTTTTCGATGCGGCTATGAGCGAAACGTGCACCAATGCACCAGCCGGGTGCAACCCACACGGGATGAAACAGCGTCTAAACGAGACGAGTGCGTAGGGGAAAGGCAGCCGGGTTATGTCGGTTACGATGCGGGACATCGCCAAAAAGCTCAACATCTCGCACACGACGGTCTCCCGTGCCCTGCGGGGCGACCGGCGCATCAGCGAGGCCACCCGGGCCCGGGTTCAGGCCGTCGCCGAGGAGATGGGCTATCGCGTCAACGTGGCGGCGCGCGCTCTCTCGTCGAAGCGCATGTGCTCGATCGCCCTGGTAGTGCCCGACGTGCTCGATCCGTTCTATGCAGGAATCATCGCAGGCGTCGACGAGGTGACCCGCCGCAACGGGTACAGCCTGCTCCTTTACATAAGCCATTCCGACCCGCAGAGGGAGGCTTCGGCCTTGGCCGAGGCGACGGAAGGGCGTTACGACGGAACGATCTTTTTCCGCCGGATGCTGCCGGCGGGCGACCTGCAGGCGGCGATCGACTCGGGCGTGCCCATGGTGTTGCTCACCCGCCACGAGCCGGCTCTTGTGGTCGACTGCGTCCGGGTCGACGACGTCGACGGCGGTTACCGGGCCACGACGTTCCTCATCGGCCTCGGCCACCGGCGCATCGGTTTCATCGGCGGACCGTCCGATCAGCACGAGACGCAAGACCGGTTTGCAGGGTACAAGAAGGCGCTGCGGGCCCACGGCCTGTATCCGCATCCCGACTGGATATGGCCCGGCGGGTTCAGCGAATCCGACGGCAGGCAGGCGGCCGAGGCGATGGTTCAGCTGCCCGAAGACGACAGACCTACGGCGGTCTTCGCCGCCAACGACCGCATGGCCATCGGCCTTATCTACCGCCTGAGCGAGCTGGGCCTGAGCGTACCGCAGCACGTGTCGGTGATCGGCTACGACGACATCGAACCGTGTGACTACGTGGTGCCCAAACTGACGACCGTCCGGCAGCCGACGCACGAGATGGGAGCCCGGGCCGCCGAGCTGCTCATCCGCCGGCTGCGCGGCGAACGGTCGGAGCCGCAGGAAGTCGTGCTCAAGACCGAGCTGGTGGTCCGGGACTCTTGTGCATTGGCCGTCGAGACACAGGGCGCGGGCTTGGCCTCCGGACGTTGACGGCTTGGATCGGAGGGAGCGGTATGAACTGGTCTCCGTCCTATCTCGAGTTGCCAGACGAGGTGAAACAGTTTTCGTCCGCCCAATACCGCCAAGCCTATGGGCTTATCGACGCAGCCCGGTATCCGAGCGGATTGTATGCCGATGCCTATCACACGCTGGAAGGCCGGCCGGGACAGATGGGCTCGATCGCGGCGACCGGGGTGGGGTTGATCGGCCTGGCCATCGCCCACGTGGAAGGCTGGGATCCGGACGCCCGTCCGAAGCTCAGGCAGACGCTCGAGGCGGTGACGGCGGCCGAGGCCGGTCCCGGGGGGCCCGTGGCACGCGATCCCGCTTCGGGTTTCTTTTACCACTTCTACGACGGCACCACGGGCGCGGCCTGGCCCGGATCGGAAGTCTCCACGGTCGACACGTCCATCCTCGTTGCAGGCGCGCTCTTTGCTTCTCGGCTCGTCGGCCCGGCCGATCCCGCCGTCACGCGGCTCGCGGAAAAGCTCCTGCACAGCATCGACTGGTCCCTCGCCGTGACGCCGGACGGACGGGCGGTTTACATGTGCATCGAAGAGGGCCGCGGCACGAATCCGAACCGGCCCTTTAGCGAATATGCGTTGGTTTCTTGGCTGGCGCACGAGGTGCACCCCGACCGGCCTCACGTCGCCGCCCTTTGGCACGAAGTGTACCACCCCGACCGTGTGCACGCCCTGCGCTACGTCGAGTACAAGGGCCTGCGCTTGTTCGGTCAAGTGAGGCCCGACGGCACGCCCGAGTTTCTGCCTTCCTTCGTCACTCAGTTTCCGCTTTATCTCATTCCTGCCTATGCCGAAAACGCCGCTTACCACGAGATTTTAGCCGACCACTGCGCGGCCGACCGGCTGAGCTGGCGGGCCGCAGGCGACGTGCCCGCTTACATCTGGGGCCACGGTGCGGGCAGCAACAGCGGTCTTCCCCCGGAGCGCTCGGGCTACCGTGTCGACCGCATCGGAAGTTCGAGCGGCGTCGCCTCAGCCTACATCGTGGCAGGCTTCTTGCCCGTACACCCCGAGGGCATCTACGACATGTATGAGCTTTACACGCGGCACGTTTCGGTGGAGCGGGAACACGAGCGGAAAGACGCCGTACACGCAGAGAAGCTACGGGCCGCCTACCGCTTCGGACTCGGGCGTTTTAGCTGGTCCGACTGGCAGGCCGGCAATCCCTGGTATCCGCGGCGCGTCACGGTCGTCGACTGGAGCACCATGCTTTACGGTTTGGCAGCTTTTCATCGCGGGCTCGGCCTATTCGGTTCCGCGCCCGGGGACATAACGGAGCGCACGGCGCCGGAACGTGTCTAGCTGCGCAGCACACTGAAGCGGCGGAGGTGATGAGTGGGCATAGGCAAGCGGTCACATATCCCTATAGCGGAGCACGACTCGAGACAGTAGGAGGGATGTAGCATGAGGAAGTTACGCCTGCCGGTTCTTCTGCTCACAGTCGCCCTCGCCCTTGGCCTGGCC
>JAAYLA010000279.1 GCA_012522135.1 Bacillota bacterium
AACGGCTATTTGACCTGTGGGTTGAGTACTACGATAAGATCCCTGAGGCCCAGCGCCGACTGCTGCCCCTTCGTCCCGTTTACTATTTGGCCCCGGATGAGTGAGCGAGACTGCGAGACGCGTCAGGTATGCGCCGACAGGGAACTACGTTCGAGTCTCTGAAGCTCTCATGTCAAATGGGAAGTAGACGGCCTCAGTTAGAGTGTTCAGTGTCAAACGATGGGGCCAGACCGGAGTTTCCGGCAGATAATCTGGAAACCTAACATGTTGCCCGAGATGCCCCTGACGATCACAACATCGCTGAACAGCCCATACGACGATTCCTTTAAGACCGATGGCCTACTGCGGTACCGTTATCGCGGTACCGATCCTTCTCACCCAGACAACCGCGGTCTGCGCCACGATGGCACAGTCTCGCCACGGGACCGAGTGTGCTGTCTGCCGGAACGAGCACTTGACATTTGTCCCAATCCTTGTGGTATCATGGGTCTTCCCACGAAAACGTCACAAAGGAGTTGGGACGGCAATGGCGACGAACCCCGCAGGAGCGGAGCAGCGGTTGACGAGCGGCGTGCACCCGGCCGATGTCCACAACGTGATTCGTGTGCAAGGCGCGCGTGAGAACAACCTGAAGAACATCAGCTTAGAGATCCCGAAGCGCCGGCTCACCGTGTTCACGGGCGTATCCGGATCGGGGAAGAGCTCGCTTGTCTTCGGTACGATCGCGGCAGAGTCGCAGCGCTTGATTAACGGGACCTACAGCGCATTCATCCAGGGGTTCATGCCGAGTCTGGGGCGGCCCGACGTGGACGTTTTGGAAGGGCTCACGACGGCCATCATCGTCGACCAGGAGCGGATCGGTGCCAACATCCGTTCCACCGTGGGCACGGCGACCGATGCCAACGCCCTCTTGCGCATCCTCTTCAGCCGCCTCGGAAAGCCTTACATCGGACCGCCAAATGCCTTCTCGTTCAACATTCCGTCGACGCAAGGCAGCGGCACCATCTCGGTCGCGAAGGGGAGCGGCGAGGCCAAGACGCAGAGCGTCACGTTCGTCAGCTTGGGCGGCATGTGTCCACGCTGCGAAGGTACGGGCCATGTGGCGGACATCAACTTGAGCGAGCTCTACGACGACAGCAAATCACTGAACCAGGGGCCGTTCAAGATTCCCAACTACACGCCCGACGGGTGGCTGGTGCGCACCTATATCGCCTCGGGCTTTTTGGATCCGGACAAGCCCATCCGCGACTACACCGAGCAGGAGCTGCGGGACTTGCTCTACCGCGAGCCGACTAAGATCAAGATCGAAGGCCTGAACGTCACCTACGAAGGGCTCATCCCGCGTGTGCAGAAGTCGTTTTTGGCCAAGGACAAGGAGTCGCTTCAGCCGCACATCCGGCAGTTCGTCGAGCGGGCCGTCACGTTTATCAAGTGTCCGGATTGCCACGGAACTCGCCTCAACGAGCTCGCCCGTTCGTCGAAAATCCGCGGCCTCAGTATCGCCGACGCATGCGCCATGCAGATTAGTGACTTGGCCGCATGGGTGCGCAATTTGGACGAGCCTTCCGTCGCGCCGCTGCTTGCCAAACTCCAGCACGTTCTGGACTCCTTTGTAGCCATCGGGTTGGGCTACCTGTCGCTCGATCGCCCGACGGGGACGCTGTCCGGAGGCGAGGCGCAACGGACGAAGATGGTACGCCACCTCGGTTCGGCGCTCACGGACGTCACCTATGTGTTCGATGAGCCCAGCATCGGCTTAC
>JAAYLA010000280.1 GCA_012522135.1 Bacillota bacterium
CGGGACAGAGCAGATAGGAAAGCTGGATCGGCACCTTACGGGCGGCCATGGCGATCCTCCTAGCCCTTTTGCGAACGTATATTCGGCAGCGGATTCGATATTCCTGCTGGCGCAGACGGAGTTTTACATATTTTTGAGATTGGGTTTGGGCTGAGGCGGAGGGGCGTGAAGCCCCCGTGGAGGGGGATGCCCCGTGGAGGGGGTGAGCAAATCACCGCGATTTCAGCCCCGCAGGGGCACTGCGGCACAGCCGCGAGGCCCCAGCCTCCGGCCCGCGCAGCCTGTAGCTGGGCTTTCACCTCCGGCCGCCTCTGCGGCCCGGCTCGCGCCGCTTCGAAAAAGCGCGGGCTTCGCCGCCCCCCGGGCCACCACCTGGGTGGCGTGGGGTGTGTGGCCCCCGTGGAGGGGTGAGCAAATCACCGCGATTTCAGCCCCGCAGGGGGGCTGCGGGCAAGCCGGGCGGCCCCAGCCTCCGGCCCGCGCAGCCTGTAGCTGGTCCTTCACCTCCGGCCGCTTCTGCGTCCCGGCCCGCACGGCTTCGAAAAAGCGCGGGCTTAGCCGCCCCCGAGGCCACCGCCGAGGTGGCCCAGGCAGCGGTCCCCAGGTCTACCTGGCCCTCCAGGCCTTGCGGCCCCAACACCTACACAGCCTCCCTCTCCCGCGGCCCCCACACCTACGCGGCCCCCGGGCCGCCGCCAGACCGCAGCCGGAGTACACCGGGGCGTTGTGCCGCGGGGCCTATACAGCCCGCTGAGTTCGAAAACCCGTGGGACCCGCCGGCAGGCGCGTAGGGCACCCTACGTCTCGGGTCCGGTCGGCCCGCCCGGCCTTGTCCCGCCGGCCTGCGATGCTCCCCGAGGCCCTTGAAACACCAAGACGAGACCGATCAGCACCAAGGCGACGGGCCACAGCAGGCGCAGCGTCTGCGAATAGAACAGATTCTGCCAGCCGACCACGAGCAAAATCCCGCCGGGAATGAGGGGCCACCATCCGCCTTGCCTCGCAGCTCCCATCAGCCGGTCGATGGCGTAAATGGCGATGAACCCGAGGCCGAGTCCGATCACCACGGGTTCGTTTCTCCCTGCATAAACGCTCTCCATGACCACGCCCAGTCCGATACCCGTCAGAATGCACGCCGGGATCAAGAGCCCGTACGATTGCGTGAATGCAAACCACACCATGAAGGCCGAACCGATGATGAGCGGGACGATCTCGCCACCAATCGTCAGGCGGGTCACGGCCAATGTGATTATACCCACCACGACCAACACGCTGCCTGCCACGACGCGGCTTCGCATGGCACCCACTCCCTTGCATGGACCCTTTACGGCAAATCCCAGACCAGCATTCGCACCCCGCAGGCGTATTCCTCCCCGGCGGCGGCAGGACCGACGCTTTCCTTACTGTAATCCCTGATCCGAGGAGGGATCCGACATGTCCGAGGAGGGATCCGACATGCCGAGCCGCATATGCCAGCTCGTCGCCGCACTCGCCGCCTGCGTCGTTGTGATCTCCTGCCCTGCCTACGGTTCCGTCGAGCTCGCACACCTAAACAACCTGAAAGGAACGGTCCACACGCCCGCGGGCCCGCTTCCGGTATGGTATATCTACGCCGAACCGACGCCGGCCGGGTACCGTCCCGTCGGCGCAGCCGGTGAAGGAGTTGCCTGCGTCGACGACGTAGCCCGGGCCCTGCTCGTTTACGTGAGCCACTTCGAGCTGACGGGCGACGCTTCTTCTCTCGCGCACGCCCGCGACGCCGTGCGCTTCCTCGCCGCCCTGCGCCGCGACGACGGAACGTACGTCAACTTCATTCACGCCGACGGGACGCTCAACGAGACGGGGCCTACGAGCCGGCCGGGCGTCAACTGGTGGATGGCCCGGGCGATGTGGGGGCTGGCCCGGGCAAGATACGTTTTCACCGACGCCGATCCGGCATACGCCGCATACTTGGATGAACTCCTCCGCCCGTCGGTGGACCGGCTGATGGCTGAAGTGCCGCTGCGGCCCGGACAGCCTCCCGAGCCTCGCATCGTTGGCGGCGGAGCGGACGTGTCGGCCATTTTCTTACTCGCGGTTTCGTGGCTCTACCTTGTGGAACCGGACCCTGCCCTCGAACCGGTCGCCGCGGCGCTCGCCCGTGGTTTGCTCGAAGCCCGATCCGGCAGCGCCTCGGATCCTCCGTACGGCGTCGTCATGCCGAACCCTGGCTCTCCCAGCGTTTGGACGGG
This sequence comes from Bacillota bacterium, assembly GCA_012522135.1. Classification (GTDB taxonomy): domain Bacteria; phylum Bacillota; class Limnochordia; order DTU080; family JAAYLA01; genus JAAYLA01. The sequence goes on from JAAYLA010000280.1 coordinate 2,232, forward strand.
TTGGGGCCACCATGCACTGGAGGCTCTCGCCCTTGCCGGAGCGGTCTTCGGCAATGCGGCATGGCTTGAAGCGGCAGCCGACATCGCCCACTCCTTCGCCACGTACTTGGTCGCCGGTCCGGGGGCGCTCGCGGCCCAAGGACCTGCTCCGATCCCGTATCCCCAAATCGCCTACGACGTCGCGCCCCTCGTGCGCGGCCTGGTCACGTTGTATGAAGCGACGGGGTCCGACCTGTATGCCGACTTAGCTTTCCTGGCAGGCTCGTGGCTCTACGGCAACAACCCGGCAAACGAGCGCATGTTTCTTCCGGAGACGGGAGCGGTGTACGACGGCATCGACGGCGACGGCTGGCACGCTCCGGGCCGCGTAAACTACAACGCCGGCGCGGAATCGACGGTCGAAGGTTTGTCGATTCTCCTCGCGTTGGAAAAGCTGCAGGGGCAGGGCATGCTGGCTAGCGCCGACCTGCGCTACGTAGACGGGGCCGGACCCATCGTGGTCGAAGCCGAAGAGTACGAGCGGCCCGGATTCGGCTGGATCACGCTGCGGCAGGCGGCACATCTAGACGGCTCCCGTCCTAGCGGCGGTGCGTACGTGCTGCTGCAGGACGGTTCCGAAATCGCCTTGCCCGTCGCGGCGCCGCCCGGCACGTACCGCGTCCACCTGATCCACGGCGGCGCAAGGACGCGTGCGGCGACGGTTTACATAGTGAGCGCATCCGGGCAGGTACTCGAAGCGGCGGTGCCTCGCTCCCGGACGGGCGACCGCCTGTTAGCGACCGACCTCGGGCTGCTCCAGCTGGACAAGGCCGGCCGTCGCCTGCACATTTTCGTCGCAGACGGGACTTTAGCCGTCGACGCCGTGCTGCTGCATCCGGAGGTGCTTTGGCGGCGGCTCCGGGGAGCGGACCGGAAAGTGCTGGTCTTGCGCAGCATGGCGGACGGGGCGCGGCGGTTCGGCTTACCGGGCGCCGCCGACGCGGTGCAGGTGCACGATGCCCAGGGGCGCCCGGTCCCGTGGGACGGCGAAACCGGGCACATTGAGCTGCCTCCCCTGGGCTTCGCTATCGCCGTGTACGAACGCTGAAGGTCTTAGATGTCGAACTCGTCGAGGTGGAAGCGTACCGACAAAATGAAAGGCTCTTCCCCGGGAATCCAGTGCCCGTACGTAGTGGCGACCACCGTACCGTCCGGCAGCACCTCGACGCCGGGGTACGTGCTGTCCCAGCCGTGGTGGTTTTCCTTCAGCCGGATGCGGCAGATGCCCTCCGTTCCGTTCACTAAGTCGTCGTATGTGCCCACCCAAGCCACGAAGTCGCCCCGGGTCGGGCTTTCGTGACACATGTCGCGGAACACCACGACGAGCCGGCCGTCCGGTACATAACGGCACACGTGGCGATCGCCGGTGAGGGCTCCGGGCAGCCCCCTGGGCTCGGTCCAAGTTACGCCCTCGTCGTCGCTGAAGATAATAAACGAATTGTGCTTCCGGCTGTTTTCCCGCAGCAGCACGGCAATCTGCTTTCCGTCGGGCGAGCGGACCGCGCCGGGCTCGCACAGGTCGGCCCCGGGCAGGCTGGTCACGGGTAGCGGCTCCGACCAGGTAAGGCCGCCGTCTTCGGTAAGGGTCTTGTAAACGGTGAACGACGTCTTCGGCAAATCGGACCCCCGCAGGAAGCGCCCGTCGTCGTGGAAAAGGGCCATGTAGCGTCCCGTACCGCCTTTCAGCGCCACCACGTCGGCCATGGCGACGATGCCGCCGAAATCGCCGATCGGCTCAAGTTCGGTCCAAGTGCGGCCGTCGTCTTCCGAAATGGACTGGCGGATGGCATACAGCCCGGAAAACAGGACGAGGCGGCGCTTGCCGTCGGGACCCACCAGGCGGTAGATCGTCGGCGTTTCCTTGCTCGTGGCCCAACTTTCGGGAACGGGCAGCCGCTCAGACCAGGTGAGGCCCGCATCCTCACTCCGCTTCATTACTATGGCGCCCCTGCCGTGCCCCTTTGGATAAACGACGATCATGGTCTTGTTGTCCTCGAGCAGCACCGTTGTGGGGTGACCCAAGTACTGTCCCGGTTCCCTGTCGACCACAACTTGGCGGTGCGTCTCGCCGTCCAGATCGATGAGGGGAATAGTGTAGCCCCTCGGCGGACGGGCCTTGGCCGAGGTGAAGGAAGCAGGATGAGTGGCGTTGGAACGGTCCGAGGAGGGCGTGTCACTGTGCACGGCGTCGTCTCCTTTCCTGGAAAGGTGCAAGCAGAGCCAGGTCGCCACGTTATTTCGGCAGGCGAACTTCGTTCCCTTCGGGGAGTTGGGGGAAAGCGAAACGTGCAGCTCGCACCGCACGTCTCGCCCCCGCCGTCTGCCGAATCCCTCGCCTCACCACGTCGCCTTGGCCGTTGCCACGCCGATGCACTTATCCGCTCCGCCGTAGTACAGGTACCACGTGTCGTCCTTCCGCACCAGGCCCTCGGCGAAGACGACCTGATTCACCTTGCCCCACTTCTCCCAGGCCAGCTCCGGAGACAGGAAGGGCTCGTCGGTGCGGGCGATCACCCGGGTCGGGTCTTCCTTGTCGAACAGCACCTGACCGGCATTGTAGTGGGTGCCGTTCGAGCTGTTGTAGATGAGCAGCAGGCCGTCGGGCGTCATGACGGGCGCCGGCCCGGGCTCGACGAGCACCGAGTCGAAACGGTCGGGCCGGGGACGCAGCACAGGCTCTTCCCGCACCTCCCAGTGCAGAAGGTCTTCGGACGTGGCCATCCAAATGTTCGTGTCGCCGAAGTACATGATGTATCGTCCGCCGATGGGCTCGGGATAGATCGCCCCCGCCTTCGTGTCCGGAATGATGATGCCGTGTTTCGTCCAGTTGATGAGATCTTTCGACGTGGCCAAGGCCAAACCGAGGCTGTAACCCGTCCACGCCGTGTAGGTCATGTAATAAGTGTCCCCTACTTTCACCGCCCGCGGGTCTTCACAGCCCCGGCTTTCCAAAGGATACAATGGCCCGTCGATGCCCACGACAGGGTTGCCTTCGTACCGGGTAAAGTTCAGCCCGTCCGTGCTCGTGGCGAGGCCGAGGCGGGAGATGTATTCGTCGTGCGTGTCTTCGGCCCGGTAGATCATATAGAAGGTGTCGCCTTCCAAAAGTACTGTCGGATTATACACCGCAGCCTTCTCGAACCAGGAGTAGGGATCGGGCGCCAAGATGGGCTCCCTGCTGTAGCGCTCAAAAGGTCCTAGCCAAGGTGCAGTCATATCTTCAATTCCTCCCGTTTCCGTATCGTTGTGTAACCGCCCCCCCGCCTATCCGGAGGGACCTGCATCGCCGAACGGCCCTGCCGTCCACACGCACAATAAAAAGGCACGGAATGCAGCCGCGTCTGCAGCCTGCACTCCGTGCCCTCTACAGCCGCCCTCTGCTGCCTTCGCTTTCTATTTACTTCAGCTCCACAGCGATCTCGCTCAGCTCGGCGTAGCGAGCTTCGAGGTAGCGCACCGCCTCCGTCACATCCTCGGCATCGTACGGGACGTAGTAGTTCGCGAACGTCACCGTATCGCCCGGGATCAAGTGGAGCGGCCAGTCGTACTCCGCCATGTCGTAGCCGAAGTCGAGCTCGATGCCCTTGTCCGCCCGGGCCTTGATCACTTCCTCCGGAATCCAGCGGAAGTAACCGTTGCGCCACTCGCCCTCGAGCACCCACATCATGCTCTCGAGGCGCTCCCGCAGGCCGTCCGGCACTTCGGGCACGTCCATCAACATCTCGGCCATGCCCAAACCGAGCGACTCGGAGTGATTTGTGCGCCAGCGCTCGGGCGAAGCGAAGATGTACGAGGCTCCCCACCAGAGCGGCGCCGGCCCGCTGATGTCGTTAAAGGTCACGTATTCTTTGCCGTCGATCTCGCTCAACACGCCCCGTTCCTTCCAGTACTCGGCCGGGGTGACGTCGAGTTCGTCCGCCCACTCGAGCCAGCGGAAGACGGGCAGCACGTGCCGGCCGTCCGGAGCGCCTGCCAGCATGGCGTTGACGATCGTGTGCAGCTTGGTCAGGTCGGCGTATCCGGCGCTCGTGACGACTTGATCCACCTGCACTTCACCCGTCGGGTAAATGCCGATGACGAGATCTTGCCGGAGGCCGGGGAACAAGTCGGAAGCCCGCTGTACGATGACGGTCGCCCGCACCGGCGAGTCCTCCAAGATTGCAATATTGCGCACCCGCATCGGCTCTTCCAGCGTCGTCTTCTCTTCGTGGTTCTTCAGATCGCCGTCGACCCAGTAGGTGCTCATGGGATAGCCGGCGTAGCGCAAAAAGCCGATGTCCTTGGCGAAGGTGCGGTCAATGCCGTTGTAGCGCACGAGGTCTACGCCGCCCAGCTTCGTCACGACGGCAGCCACCGAGCCGTCCTTCGATTCAATGCGCCAGCCGTCTTCGGTCTCTTCTACGGTGAAGGCGTTCTCGAAGGTGGGTAAAGGCTCCGTCGCGACCCGGTCCACTTCAATGCGGGCCGGTCCGCTGGTGACGAAGGCGAGCACGTCGTCGCAGGAGATGTTGCCGGACAGGTCAGCATCGTAGATCTGGAACGAACGCAAGTTGCCGTCCGCGTCGAAGACCCGCAGCGAGTTCCAGTCGATGACGAACGCGATGCCTACTGTGCGCCGGATGTCGTCGAGTTTCAGCGTTACGGGCACGGGCTTACCTGTTTCTTGAGCGACCGTCACTTCGAGCGTGCGAGTTTGCGCTGAAGCGATACCTACCGCTGCGACCAAGAGCAACAGCACCATGGCAACCGACAACAGACGACTGGATTTCATCGCGTAAGACCTCCTTTTGCGTTAGTTCTCAGGCTCTTCCCCGCGCATGATGGCGTTCAGCTCGCGGGTCAGGTTCTCCATAGCTGATTGGGCCGGCATCGTGTTTTGGTAGATGACCTGGTTGAA
>JAAYLA010000281.1 GCA_012522135.1 Bacillota bacterium
GCGCTACCCTCCCCTTGCGCGTGTGCAGGGCTCGTCCAATCGGCAGAGGGCCGTGCCACCCGGCGCCGCATGCCGTGTCACTGGACCCAGTCCGGATAGGCGTCGGTCGCGCCCGACGATTCGAGCAGCATGGGCTTCGAACCGTCGGCGGCCATGACCCAGATGCCCATCGAGCCGCCCCGGGTGGAGCTGAAGATGATCAATGAGCCGTCCGGCGACCAGCGTGCGAAGGTATCCTCGGCTGGATCGTCGGTCAGTCGCGTGACGTTGCTGCCGTCGGCATCCATCACGTAGATCTCGTGGTTTCCGTCACGATCCGAGACGAAAGCGATCTTCGTCCCGTCGGGAGACCATGCGGGATAGTAGTTGTTCGCATCGGTCACGGTAAGCCGGGTTTGGTTGTTTCCGTCGGTGTCCATGACGTAGATCTCCCACTTGCCATGACGGTTAGAGGAGAAGGCGATTTTTGCGCCGTCGGGTGACCAGTCCGGCCACGCGTCGCCGAATCCGTTCCGCGACAGGTTGGTGGTGCCGGTGCCGTCGACGTTGATGCGGTATATTTGCCACGTCCCGTCACGGTTTGTTTGGAAGGCGATCTGCCGGCCGTCGGGAGAGAAAACGGGAAAGCGCGAGGCCGCAGAGTGCACGGTGACCCGGGTTTGTTCGGAGCCGTCGATGTTCATAATGTAGACTTCCCACTGGCCGTCGCGGCTCGTCTGGAAGGTCACCTTGGTACCGTCACGAGAAAGCCTCGGGTACGAGTCCGTTCCGGTGTGGTCGGTCAGGCGCACGATATCCGTTCCGTCCGCGTTCATCCGGTAAATGTCGTAGTTGCCTCCCCGGTCCGAGTGAAATACGACGATACCTTCCAGGGCCGCTACAGTAGGTGCGACGGCCACGAGCAGCGCCAGCACGAACGAAAGCAACGAGGTCCGTTTCACGCCGGATCATCTCCCTTCCTGTGTCCCGAGCCGCGGGAAAACCCGTACGGCCCCTGTCCGTGATCGATATTATAGTTAGTTTTATGTTCGAACCAATTATCCTGCTTCCGCCGGCACAGATTGGGATTACCTTCAAAAAAGTCTCGCCGGAAAGGAGGAAAACAGGAGCGGGCAGCGAACCGGGCAATATAGTTAGTTCACTAAAAAGACAGTTGCCGGCCTCCAGTGTCGCGGCGGGCATCGCAGCACGGGTACTGGAAAGGTGCAGGCGCCCCGCTTGGACCGCGAGGCTGGCGGCGGTGCCCAGAGCATTCTTCGACGGCTTCGGGCGTGATGCGGGCGTTTGGAGAAGGCATACAGGCAAAGGGAGGTGGGTCTTCGGCACGCCGCGACGGGGGCAGCGGCAAGGGTGAAGGTGGCAAGAAAGCTCTCGATGTGGGAAGTAGCAAGCGGCATCAACTATTTCAAGGGGTGGAACTTCATGACACGTCGCGTCAGTTGGCTCACCTGGCTCTTCACGATCGCGGTCTTGCTCGTTGTCGGCATGGCCGTAGCGCCGGCAACTGCGTCGGCGGAGGAAGAGGAGCAGATCACGCTCCGCTACATGACTTGGGTATCCGCCGTAGGTGCGGAGTGGATTCAAGAAGACTTCATCGAACCTTTCCAAGAACTGCATCCTAACATCAAGATCGAGCACGAGTACGTCCCCTTCGCCCAGCTCTTTGACAAGGTCGTCACGTACATCGCGGCGGGAAATCCGCCGGACCTGATGCACATGAGCGTCGCATACGTGTACGAGTACGCGGAACAGGGGCTCCTACTTAACCTGCAGCCCTACTTCGAACGGGATCTGAATCCGGATGATTTCTTCCTCGAGCCGATGAAGGCCGTGCGGTATCCGGACATGGAAACCGGTGACCTGTACGCCATTCCGTTCGCGTTCATCGTCAGCAACATCTTTTATAACCGGGATATGTTCAATCAGTTCGGCCTCGAGTCTCCCAACGATGCGTGGACCTGGTACGATCTGGCCGACAGTGCGCGCCGCCTGACCCGGGATATGGACGGCGACGGCACACCGGATCAGTGGGGATTCCACAGCTCCTGGGACTACTACCTCTTCGACAGCGTGATTCATGCTTGGGGCGGGCGCATATTGGACTCGGACTTCAACGTAGTGGTCGACAGCCCCGAGGCCATTCAAGGAGCCCGTTTCCTTGTGGACCTTGTGCTGCGGGATCAGGCCGCGCCGCCGATCAGCGTGATGTCGAGCGCCATGCGGGGCTTTTTGAACCAGCAGCTGGCGATGTACGTGGGCAACATGGGCGATCTGTCCACCTACCGCCAGGACGCCTTCTTCGACTGGGATGTGGCGATGATGCCCGAAGGACCGGCGAAGAGGGTCGTGCGCATGGGTCCGGACAGCTTTGCGATCTTGGCCGATTCGCGGCATCCGGAGGAAGCCTGGGAGTACATCAAGTTCGTCATCACGCAAGAAAAGGTGGACCGTTACAGCGGCTCGCGCAAGCTGCCCATCTACAAGCCGCTTGCCTTGTCGCCTGAATGGATGGAGCGCGACCTGCCGCCCGACAAAGAGGTGTTCATCCGGTCCGTCGCTTACGGTGATCCGCTCGAGTTCCGGCCCAGGTGGAACGAGTGGCACGGTGCACGGGCGTCGATCTTGCGGCCCGCCTTCGAGGGAAGTGTGCCGATCGACGAAGCGATGATCAACTGGGCGCGCGCCATTGACGCGGCCGTTGCCCCGGTCCGGGCCGTGCGGCAACAGCAGCAATAGCGGGAACGGGTCAAGGTATTGACGAGGGAAGTGCACGTGCTGGTGTGGAGAATGTCCAAGCTGCTTGTCGCTCTCTGCCTCGTGTTGAGCATTGCCGCAGGGCTGTTTCCGTGGCGTGCCGGAGCGAGCGATTGGCCTGCCGGTATGCGGGTGGTGGAGGAAGTGTGGCTAGACGGCTCCTCCTTCACCGCCTCGGCCACGGTTGCCATCGAGGGGAAGGCCGGCGACGTCGAAGCAATCTGGCTGGGCAGCAGCGAGCAGGGCGAAGGGCAGCTTGGGCTTCTCTGGAAAAAGGATCCAAATGACTGGTTCGAGCGGTGGGCCGTGTGGCTGGTCGACGGTTCCTCGGACCCGACCGGGCGCGGCCCCCTCGGACACCTCACGCCGTCCCCGGGGCGCTCGTACGACTTGAAGCTGGCGTACGATGCGGAGAGCGGAGCGGTGGCCTTGCGGCTGCTCGACCTTACCGGCGGCGGGTACGTGTCCGGTACCGATCATGCAGGTCCCGGCCGGGAGCTTGCCCGCGTCGGCATCGCGCTAGCCGGCGAGCAGGGTGTTTCAGTGGCCAAGGTCACGGCTCTGACCGTCGAGCACCACTTCGTTCCCGTCGGCATGTCCTTTCGCCTGCTCCAACGTGAAGGACCTGCCGACAAGTTCGCTGCCTTCACCGTGGTAGACAGGCAGCGGGAGTCGGCGGTGGAGCTCGCGGTGCCGTGGGGCTTCCTCCCGGGCGCGGGCCGGCTGGTCATGGTTTCTTCCGGTGCGGAAAAAGTGCAGATCGAGATTTCGGAGCTGGCCGACGGCGTGCTCGTTCCCGTCGACACGTCGGGGTGGCCTGCGGGCCAAGTGTCATTAAGGCTGGACTACGTGCGAGAAGGTGAGGCCGTGTCAGTGGATGAAAAGGAGTTTCGCGTCGGCGCCGTCAAGGTAGCGGTGGAAGACCTCGCACCGGTGGTCACGGAAGGGAAGACGACGACATGGCAGGGCGTTCTGCGTTTGGAGGCCGACGGCGCCGTGGGAGACGTGCATTTCCGTCTCGATGTGCGGCGGACGGATTACGGACCGCACCTGCCGAACGGGTCGGAGGTGTCCCGCGTCACCGTGCTCGCAACGGACTTGCAGTTTGCGGACGCCGCGACGCACCGGCTACCGTTCCGCTATACGATGGAGACGCCCGACCATCCTTGGGGCCTGACGCTTGAACCGTCGGTAGAGCCGGTAGGTATGGTGCAAGGATACGCGCCGCCGGGTATGCAGGAACTGTACTACGGCAAGCTTGCGGAGGAGGCGGAGCCCGCTTCGCAGGATCGCATCCGGATCGCCTTGTATAACGTGCGACACGGGCGCGGAATGGACGATCAGGTCGATATCCGCAGGGTGGCCGACGTCCTGCGCGCCTACGACGTCGACCTTGTAGCCTTCAACGAACTCGATTACGGGTGGCCGCGCAGTAACAAGGTGGATCAGCCTCGAGTGCTCAGCGAACTTCTCGGGCTGCCCTATTTCTACTTCATGCCGACCGTCCAGCAGTTTTCTCCCTCCTTGCAAGGCCACGGCCACGCCGTCGTGACACGCCTGCC
>JAAYLA010000282.1 GCA_012522135.1 Bacillota bacterium
CCCGCTACAAGAGGTACTATGCCGTACTTTCCCTCTTCACGGCGTCGATGTTGGGCCTCGTTCTGGCTGACAATTTTCTGCTGCTCTTTATCTTTTGGGAGCTCGTTGGCCTTTGCTCCTTCCTCCTCATCGGTCACTGGTACGAACAGCCCGGGGTCGGCTACTCTGCACTCAAAGCGTTCCTGACGACTCGAGTCGGCGACATCGGCATGTTCATTGGCATCATGCTCGTATGGTTGAACACGGGAACCTTTGAGTTTGCGGGCGTTGCGGACGCCATCGATGCAGGGGTGCTCGGCGGAACGATGCTTAGCATCACGGCCGTCTTGCTCTTCCTAGGTGCGGTGGGCAAGTCGGCTCAATTTCCGCTTCATGTTTGGCTACCCGACGCGATGGCCGGTCCTACTTCGGTGAGCGCGCTCATTCATGCCGCTACGATGGTTGCGGCAGGTATTTACCTGGTGGCCCGGGCTTACGACGTTTTTGCTGCATCGGCTACGGCCCTGACGACTGTCGCGTGGGTAGGCGGGTTTACGGCAATCTTCGCGGCCAGCATTGCGCTCGTGCAAAACGACATTAAGCGTGTGTTGGCCTTTTCTACCGTGAGCCAATTGGGTTTCATGATGCTTGCCCTGGGCGTCGGTGGATACACGGCCGCCCTCTTTCACCTAGTCACGCATGCGATCTTCAAGGCGCTGCTCTTCCTCGCGTCCGGCTCGGTAATCCACGGGGCCGACACACAAGACATGAAAGTGATGGGCGGCCTGCGGCTCAAGATGCCCGTCACGTTCTGGACATGGCTCGTAGGCGCGGCAGCCTTGGCCGGGATTCCTCCGCTCGCCGGCTTTTGGAGCAAGGAGGAGATCCTCCTCGACGTTTGGCACTCAGACCACCGTGCACTCTTTTGGATAGCGTTGACGGCGGCGACGATGACCGCATTCTACATTACGCGGGCCACGCTGCTCACCTTCTTCGGTGAACCGCGAGACAAGGCGCGCTATGAAAGGGCCCGTGAATCGCCAATCAGCATGACGGCGCCCTTGGTCATTCTGGCCGCCATCGCCGTTGTGATCGGTTTCGTTAACTCGCCCGTCAGCGGTTATTGGCTGAGCCGGTTCATTTACTTCGGCGAACCGCACTTGCCGCAGACCAGCGGTGCGGTGATGGTTTTGGCTACGCTTGCCTGGGTCCTGGGTATCGGCGTGGCGCTCAGTGCGTACCTTTTCGGCTGGCTTCCCACGGCTCGTATCCGCAAGGCGGTCGGCCCCGTGTACACGCTGCTGCAAGAGCGTTACTACGTCGACGCCTTCTACGACCTGGTGTTTGTTAAGGGAACTGTCCTCGTGGCCCGAGTGGTCGGCTGGTTCGACCGCGTGGTAGTCGACGGCTTGGTCAATCTCGCCGGCATCGGCACGGCGTCCCTCTCCAGCGCCGTGGGTCGCTTTGACCGCGAGGTGATCGACGGCGCCGTGAATGGAGTGGCGGTACTGTTCCGTGCGGGCAGCAATCTGTTCCGCAAGGTCCAGTCCGGTCTGGCCCAGACATACATGCTGACGATGTTTGTCACGGTTGTGGTTGGATTGCTCATCATCGTCTTAGGAGGTTTCTGATCCTATGCTCACTGCACTCGTCGTCATCCCCCTCGTCGGCGCCCTTATCACGTTGGCGCTGCCGAAGGAGAAGCCTGATCTTATCAAACGCTTTTCCCTCGTTGTGTCCGTGATCCCGCTGATCCTTGTCGCGCTCATGCTCGGCGGGTTCCAATTCGGCAGTGCCGAGATGCAGTACGTTGTGGATGTCGACTGGATTCCGACCATCGGCGCGAGTTTCAAGCTAGGCGTCGACGGGCTGAGCTATCCGATGCTCTGGCTGACCGGCATCGTCAGCGTGCTCGCGATCGTCGCCTCCTGGACCATCGATCACCGGGAAAAAGAGTTCTTTGCCTGGATGTTGGCACTGCAGACCGCCATGTACGGTGTGTTCCTGGCCCTCGACTACCTCCTGTTCTTCGTCTTCTGGGAACTGCTCCTCGTGCCCATGTACTTCATCATCGGCATCTGGGGCGGCGAGCGCCGGGAGTACGCGGCCATCAAGTTTTTCATTTACACGTTGGCCGGTAGCGCCATTCTGCTCGTGGGCATTCTCGCGGTCTACCTGGCTACGGGTGCCGAGACCTTCGACATCGTGGCCATTATGCAGGCGGCCCATACGGTCGATCCGCGGGTGGCGTTCTGGATCTTCCTAGCATTTTTCATCGGTTTTGCCGTCAAGGTGCCGGTTTGGCCGTTCCACACCTGGTTACCGGACGCCCACGTAGAGGCGCCGACCGGTGGTTCCATGATCTTGGCCGGTGTCCTCTTGAAGACCGGTGCGTACGCGTTCTTCCGCATTGCCTATCCCACGTTCCCGCAGGTGGCGGCTGATCTGTCCCTCTTGATCGGCGTACTCGGCCTGATCGGTATCATCTACGGAGCCTTGGCCGCGATGGCGCAGCAAGACGTTAAGAAGCTCGTCGCCTACTCTTCGGTCAGCCACATGGGCTTCGTCATGCTGGGCCTGGCAGCGGGCAGCGAGATGGCTATGAACGGAGCCATGTACGTGATGGTCTCCCACGGTCTCATCTCCCCCCTCATGTTCTTCCTCGTAGGTAGCGTGTTCTACGATCGCACGCACACCCGGATGATGGGCGAGATGAGCGGACTGTTCACGAAGATGCCTGTGGCTGCGACGGTAATGGCCTTTGCGGCGTTCGCCAATCTCGGCTTGCCGGGGCTTTCCGGTTTCGTCGGTGAGTTCTTCACCCTCGTGGGCAGCTTCGAATCGTTGCGGGCGCTCGTTATCATCGCGGCCCTGGGACTTGCAGTGACAGCCGGGTATCACTTGTGGATGATGCGCCGGGTGCTGATGGGTACGCCCCACACGGACGCGCCCTACGTCGACATTACCGGCCGTGAGCTGGTCGTCGGCGTGCCGTTGATGGCGCTCATCCTGGTTCTTGGCGTGTATCCGTCGCTACTGTTGAGCGTGATGAATCCGTCGGTCGTCACGTTGGCCACCCGCCTAGGGGGGATGTAATCCGTGGAATTTCGGTTGATCGCACCCGAACTCATCCTGGCGGGGCTCGGGCTCTCTCTCGTGACGCTCGGCGCTGTCGTCAAGAAGAACTCCCGAGCGCTGGCCGTCGTGGGAGTAGTGGGTTCCCTTGCCGCTCTGGCGGTGGTGCTCGCGAACTTCGGCTTGACCCAGGATTTGTTCAGCAATCAGCTGCGCCACGACGCATACGCCTCGTTCTTCAAAGTGGTCTTTCTCGTGATCCTCATCCTGCTCTTCACGGGTTCGGCGCAGTACGTGCGGGATCGGCGCATGCCTGCGGGTGAGTTTTACGCGCTGACCACCCTGGCGACCCTAGGCGGTTTTCTCATGGCGGGTTCGCTCGACCTGATTACGATCTTCCTCGGGCTCGAGTTGCTGTCGATCGCCTCGTACGCGCTCGCCGGCTTGTTGAAGGGCGATCCCCGTTCACAGGAGGCTTCAATCAAGTTCTTTCTGGTCGGTGCCCTAACGACGGCTGTCATCCTGTTCGGTATTTCGTTGCTCTACGGCCTGGCAGGGACGACCAGCCTTACGGGGATCGCCGCGGCGGTGGCCGGCCTTTCGTCCGCCGAGTTCCCCCTCCTCGCGGCGGCGGGACTTTTCTTGCTGGCCGGCCTCGGCGTAAAGATCGCCGCCGTACCTTTTCACATGTGGGCTCCCGACACGTACGACGGTGCACCGACGCCCGTCAGTGCTTTCTTGATCACGGCGTCGGAAGCGGCCGCATTTGCTGTGTTGTTGCGCCTGTTCGCCGTCGCTCTGCCTTCGCTTGCCGAACGGTGGCAGCTGATCCTGGGCCTCATGGCGCTCGTCACGATGACCTATGGGAACGTGACGGCCATCTTGCAAACCCGGACGAAGCGCATGCTGGCCTACTCAGCGATCGCCCAAGCGGGCTACGTCTTGGTGGGGCTTGCCGTAGCGAGTCCGTCTGGCGTTTCGGCCGTTCTCTACTACGTGCTGGTGTACGCACTGATGACGGTCGGCGCTTTCACGGTGGTTCTGCTCCTGGCCGGCGAATCGCTCGGCGAAGAGATCGCGGACTTCAACGGCCTCAGCCGTCGTTCCCCCCTCGTCGCCCTCATGGTCACCATTCTCATGCTCTCTCTGATCGGCATCCCACCGACGGCAGGGTTCTTCGGGAAGCTGCTCCTCTACAGGGCGGCAGTGGATTCCGGCATGGTGTGGCTCGGTCTGGCGACTGTGCTGAACGGCGTCGTTTCGGTGCCTTACTACTACCGCATCGTGCGGAACATGTACTTGGAGCAAGGGACGACGACGGCGGCGCTGACGCCTACCGTTCCCATCGCGATCGTTTTAATTCTGGCGGTCGGCGGTACGCTGCTCCTAGGCATCGTGCCCGAGCCGCTCGCGAGGGTCGTAGCGGCTATCTCGCTCACGCCGTAACGAACGGAGACGGGTGCAAGAAGGGGGCTGTCCCCGTCGGGACAGCCCCCTTTTGTGCGCCGGTCTAAGACCGACTTGCGGATTGTACAGGTCTGCTCCCGTTATTTAGTCGTCGCTGTAGCGAAACGGCGCCGGAGCACTCGGGCCGATCTTGCGCACGTTAGCAGCTTGCGGTCCCCGCGAGCCCTGGACAATCTCAAACTCTACTTCTTGCCCCTCATCGAGCGTCTTGAAGCCCTCCTGGTCGATGGAGGAATAGTGGACGAAGACGTCCTCCCCGCCTTCCCGCTCGATGAACCCGTACCCTTTCTCGTTGCTAAACCACTTCACTCGACCGCGTTCCATGTAGCAAAGGATGCCTCCTAACGTGATATCCAGTAGGGCGGACCTACCAAGTGTACAATACCATAATCACAAAGTGTTTGTCAATCATGAATCATCCGGACAAGGAGGTGCGAAAAAAAGACCGACGGCAAGCCGTCGGTCTCGCTGGTGGACCCGAAGGGATTCGAACCCTCGACCTCCGCGATGCGAACGCGGCGCTCTCCCAGCTGAGCTACAGGCCCACAGGGTGGTTGGGTTGTCGCTCCGATTTCTGATTATAACCCATGTCCGCTGATAAGACAAGGGTTTTTCTCCGCCTGCTAGGACACAATATGGTTGGCATCGGTGCCCGCAGAATAAGGGCCGGAGTGAGGAGAGTGATTCGTGCAGACCTCGCTACTCGACTTCAAGGTGACCGTGCCCTTGTTCGGGACAGGTTCACCCTTTCTTTCGTTACGCACCCCGAGCGAGCGGCCGGAGCGATGGACGGAGGCGGAAGACTTGGGCGGCGGCCTTCCGGTGCGCTTCTCGCTTAGCTCGGCCAGTCGCCTTGTGAACCGCATTCGCAAGCGGGAGTTTGCCCGCGTCGAATGGGCCAAACTCGCCTGGATGGATTTTCTTGCCGAGGATGAAGGACCGGGTGCGCTGAAGACGGTCAAGTACCTGCAGGATCAGTGGCGCCGCGTGGGCGTCATCCCCTATCCCCATCAGCTTGAGACAGCACGCCGTGTCATCGAAGAGTTCGGCGGCCGGGCCATTCTTGCCGACGAAGTGGGCCTGGGAAAGACCGTGGAAGCCGGACTCATCTTGCGGGAATATATTTTGCGCGGCCAGGTCGAACGGGCGCTCATCCTCTGCCCCGCCTCGCTCGTTTGGCAATGGTACCACGAGCTGCGGGAGAAGTTCTTGATTTCGGCCCTGCTGCAAAGGACCGAGTACGACTGGGAGCGGACTGACATTATTATCGCATCGATCGATACCGCTAAGCGTCGTCCCCACGCCGACATCATCCACAGCCAGGAGTACGACATGTTGATCGTGGACGAGGCGCACCGTTTGAAGAACGAACGCACCGAAAACTACCGGTTTGCGAGCAAGATAAGGAAGACGTTTTGCCTTATGCTCACGGCAACGCCGGTGCAAAACGATCTGCAAGAGCTTTACAACCTAGTGCACTTGACGGTTCCCGGACTTCTCGGTTCGCCCTCCTCCTTCCGCACGCGTTTCATGCTCGATAAGCGCACCCCCCTCGACCCGGACGGACTGCGCAGGCTTCTCCGCCGTGTGCTGATTCGCAACCGCCGCGGTCCCGATACGGTGCAGCTCACTGCGCGGCGCGTCGAGTCGGTTCATTGCCGTCTGATGCCCGCAGAGCGTGAGCTGTACGACGAACTGGTAAACCTGTCCCGCTGCGGTGCAGTCGGTGACGGGGACGGACCCTTGTCCGCTCTCTCCCTCATCACGCTGCAGCGAGAAGCATGTTCCTCGGCCCACGCCTTGCTCTTCACCTTGCAAGGTATACTGGAGCGCAGCTCCGATCCGGAAGTGCGTGCCCGGCTCGAGAGGATCGCGGAGAAGGCCCGGGCGGTGAACGAACACGCCAAAGTCTACGCCGTCCTCGACCTGCTGGAACGCATCGCCGACCGCGTCATCATCTTCACTGAATACAGGGCGACCCAGCAGTACCTGCTCGAGGTCTTGCAGCAGCGAGGTATCACTGCCCTCGGCTTTGACGGTAGCCTCTCGGCCAGCCGCAAGGAGTGGACCAAAGAGCTTTTCCGGCGTTACGCTCAAGTGTTGGTCAGCACCGAGTCAGGCGGTGAAGGTCTGAACTTCCAATTTTGCGCCCACATGATCAATTACGATTTGCCGTGGAACCCCATGAAAGTCGAACAGCGGATCGGGAGAATCCACAGGTTGGGTCAGACGCGCGACGTGTACGTCTACAA
>JAAYLA010000283.1 GCA_012522135.1 Bacillota bacterium
AAGCTGGCGATTTTGCCGAACAACGGCGTGATGTCGGCAGCCGACGTATCGGCCTTAGAAGATTTCGTCCGGATGGGCGGCAAAATTCTCGCGTTCTATTCGACGTCGCTGCGCACAGGCGAGCTCGCTCTCGTAGGCTACCAAATCGGCGATTTGCTCGGCCTGGCATGGAATCAGTTCACGGTCGACGAGGCCTTTGACGCTATCGAGATCGTAGAGGACCACCCCGCGCTCGCCAAGGCCCCACAAGTCATTCCGGTCGGCGCTAAGGCCGTTCAGGACGTCGCGGTCGTGGCCGGCGGTCGAGCCGTCGGCGTCAGGGCGTCGGCGGACGGCACCGCGAGCGGCAACGCCGTCATCGTCGCTTCCGACGCCGGAATATTCATTACGAACCACATGGCGAGCGCGACGAACCTGGCCATCGACGAAGTGCAGCAGCTGCTCATCTCGATCATCACGTACTACGCCCCGGAAGCGGGCAAGTAACGGGAAGGGCCAGGCCTACCCCATCCGACCCAACCTCTCGATGGCCTCCGCCGCGGCGGAGGCCAGTTCGTTTTCGGCCTCACCCCAGTACACCGCGAGGTAAAGATCCACCCGGCCCGGGCCGGAAATCGGCGCGGCCCCGAAATAGTCCCCGGGATCCAGGGTGCCGTCGCCGTTAACGTCGAGCCATGCGACCACGTGCAGCCCGTCGTACGCGGGCACCCGCGTGACGGTGAAGCGCCGCTCAAGGTCGGGAGTCGTCGGTTCACCGTAGATGATGCCGCCTTGGTCCATGACGAAGACCAGCGCGTCGCCGGGGTCCAGGCCGAGAACGGCCCCGTACGCATTGACCAGGCCGTAACCGGCGGTGAAGAGGGCACCGGGATCGGTCGCCGGCTCGCCGATGCGCACCGCCGTGCGCTGCAAGATATCACGCACCTCGGTCGCCGGAATGCCTTGAGCCAGCATCAACGCTGCGACGCCGGATACTACGGGCGTAGCCATCGACGTTCCGCTCATGGCCCCGTAGCGGCCGGGCACCGTGGACCAGACGGCCTCGCCGGGCGCCACGACGTCGATGCCCGGACCGCGCAAGGAGAAGGAAGCGGCCGCCGTAGGGCGGTGCATCGCCGAGGCGCCCACGCCGATTACCTCCTCGTACCGGGCGGGATAGACCGTGGTGGCGAATCCCATGCCCGTGTTGCCCACGGCGGCGACCAGCACCGCGCCTTTGGCCGCAGCGTATTCGACGGCGTCGCGTATTACCGGGACGTCGGCGTTAAGTCCGAAGGACATGTTGATCACGTGGGCTCCGGCGTCGGCCGCGTAGCGAATGCCTGCGGCTACCTCGGAGAGCGGCCCGTGCCGACCGTCGATGACTTTGACCGGCAAAATGCTTACGTTCCAGGCAGTGCCCGCTACTCCGAGTCCGTTGTTCGCTACCGCGCCGATGATTCCGGCGACGTGCGTGCCGTGGCCGTGCTCCGAACTGTCGTGCACGTCGTCCGTTCCGTCGAACGCGTTCCAACCCGGCAGCAAGTTGGGTGCCAGGTCCGGGTGATCCGTGTCGACCCCGGAATCCAGGACCGCCACGACGATACCCGGCTCGCCGATCGTGACGGTCCAAGCCGTCGGTGCGTTTATCTGATGCAGATGGTGCTGCACGTTAAAGCAGGGGTCGTCCGGCACAGCGGGAGCTCCCAACACGACCGCGTGTCCGTTCGGGTACGCGTCCACCACCTCGGGTTGGGCGAGCAGCTCGCGGACAAAGTCGTCGATGGTGACCCCCGGCGGCACGGCGAGGACAAGGCGTTCGATATAGGCGGGAATGCGAAAGCCCGGCGCTCCAGTAGCCTGCATCAGCCGTTTCGCCGCTTCTTCGGTGGGCGGTTCGCTGAGCTCCACGATCACCTCGTCGAGCAACGGTTGATCCCCGAGCCGGGCAGTGGGAGGCGGGGTGTACCGCGTCCGGGACGACGGCGCACTGCAGATCCCCGTGTTGAAGGCGGGCACGGCGAAATTGAGGGTGCCGTAGACTTCGCCGTCGCCGTGTACGACCTGCGGGGCGAGAACGAGCGGCAGCTCGAGCAGATCGCCCTGCACCGGCA
>JAAYLA010000284.1 GCA_012522135.1 Bacillota bacterium
GCGAACATCTTCACTTGCGGCGTCTCGGGGCTGGGCCATTCCGCCGGATTGTCGGTATCTAGGACGTCGACGAGCGCCTCGTCCTTCAGCTTGATCTGGTCGCCTGCTTGGACGAACAGGTCGGACAGGGGGATGGTATCCAACAGCTCGCGCCTTAAGGTAAGGTTGGCCATGCGGACTTCCGCGGGCAAAATCGTGCCGGCGTCTATCCTCACCGGCGGTTCCGCCGTGCCGGCACCGCTCGTCGCCTGGCCGGATGCGATGGAACGTATGTTGACATTGAGCACTCGGGACAAATCGAGTTCCGGCAAGCGCACGCCACGCACGGGCTGGCCGGTCGGCGCGTCCGGCTGGGGCTGCGCGGGAACGGCGCCTGGGCTCGCCGAAGGTGCGGCGGTGCCGCTGGAGGCTTGGGGCTGCGTCGATGTGCCCTCCTTGGCGAGCGACTGCAAGACCTTGGCGCTGTTGCGATTGGTCAAGGTAGTCGCGAGGGCGAACCGCTTTTCCGCCGCTGCCGCTTTGACGACGACCTCGGCTATCCTGGACCAGTCGATCTTCGGCTGCGACTGCTTTTTCGGCGCCACGATCATGGTGCCGGGCTCGAGCACCGTCGGCTTGTCGATGCGGAAGTCTTCGAGATCGGAGAGCTTCTCCACCCCGGCGGCGTTGAGGATATCCCGGATGGGCTGGAGGCGAGCACGGGCATAATCGACGACGAGGTGGACCTGCACGTTCTTGATCTGTGTCTTGCGGGTGAACTCGGCGGCGATGGCTTGGGCTTTCACGCTCAGTTCCGCGGCAGCCGCAGGGGTGGCCGTGGCGATGCCCTCGTGGATGGCCAGATCTTCGATTTCGCCGACGAAAGGATAAGCAGCCCCGTCGATCCACGCACCGATGACGAAGCCCGTCTTTCCTACGGCCGTCAAGTTGCCGGAGCTCGCCGCGGTGCCCACGGTGCGGCCGTCGATCTGCAGCTCCAACTTACCGTCGGGATGGCGCATGAAGCGGACCGAAGCCGTCTTCCCCTCGACGAGCTTCACCTGTCCGCTGTCGACCGACACCCACTTGTTGGTATGTACCGATCCTACGAGCTGCCCGTCGGGCTGGATGAACAATGCGATAGGCGGCTCTTGGGCTTCGACGATGTTGCGCCGCGAGCCTGCGATTTTGCGGGGCGTGACGGTGGCCTCAATGGTAAAGCTCTGCATGTTTGCGAGGCGGGGATTTTTCGCTAGCTCCACGGTGCCCCCTTGATCGAGACGAAGACCGTGGCCCCCTTGGAGAATGGTCACGTTGCGCAAGGACTGGATTGCAACGCCTAACGTCGACCCGTCTAAGACGTGTCTGCCGTCCGAGCGCAGTTGGAACAGGGTGGTCCTGGACACGCAGATCCCTCCTGAATGGTTATGTGGTGCGAAGTTCCCCCATAACCAGAGGATCCGGGCCGACCCCCGAGCGACCGAGACAGCCGTGGCCGGAATGATCGAGCGCGCCGCCCCGCTGCC